>NZ_CP133784.1:4272235-4600182 GCF_034353875.1 Pseudomonas sp. MH9.2 | reverse complement strand
CCAGCACGCACTACCAGACCGGTCAGCGAATCACCGCACGCTGGGCCCGTGAGGCGATGATCACGCTGCACGAACCGGCCGCGGGCGAGGGTCTGTGACCATGAGCCAGGCCATCTCCCACCCGGCGACGCAGCCCGGACAATCGCCCTTGCGGCGCTTCTCCAACCTGCTCTATCGCCGCCCCAATCTCTACCTTGCGCTGCTACTGATCCCTCCACTGCTCTGGTTCGGCGCGGTCTATCTCGGTTCGCTGCTGACCCTGTTGTGGCAGGGCTTCTATACCTTCGACGACTTCACCATGGCAGTTACTCCTGAACTGACCCTGGCCAACTTCGCGGCCCTGTTCAGTCCGGCGAATTTCGACATCATCAAGCGCACCTTGGGCATGGCGGTGGCGGTGTCTATTGCCAGCGGCATCGTCGCGTTCCCTATCGCCTATTACATGGCGCGCTACACCACGGGCAAGACCAAGGCATTTTTCTACATCGCCGTGATGATGCCAATGTGGGCCAGCTACATCGTCAAGGCCTATGCCTGGACCCTGCTGTTGGCCAAAGGCGGCGTGGCGCAGTGGTTCGTTCAGCACATGGGGCTGGAACCGGTGTTGCAGTTCATCCTGGGTATTCCCGGCGTGGGCGGTAGCACCTTGTCGACCTCGCACCTGGGGCGCTTCATGGTCTTCGTCTACATCTGGCTGCCGTTCATGATCCTGCCAATCCAGGCGTCACTGGAGCGCTTGCCCCCGTCGTTGTTGCAAGCCTCCGCCGACCTTGGCGCCACGCCACGCCAGACCTTCATGAACGTGACGTTGCCGCTGTCGGTGCCAGGAATCGCTGCCGGTTCAATTTTCACCTTTTCCCTGACCTTGGGCGACTTCATCGTGCCGCAGCTGATCGGTCCACCCGGCTACTTCATCGGCAGCATGGTCTACGCCCAACAAGGCGCTATCGGCAACATGCCCATGGCCGCAGCCTTCACTCTGGTGCCCATCGTGCTGATCGCTGTTTATCTGTCCATTGTCAAACGACTGGGGGCCTTCGATGCGCTCTAAACCTTCGTTGCAGGGGGAAAAAGCCTCCCTTGGCCTGAAGCTGGCCGCATGGGGTGGGCTGGTGTTCCTGCACTTCCCGATTTTCATCATCTTCATGTACGCCTTCAACACCGAAGATGCCGCCTTCAGCTTCCCACCCCAGGGTTTCACCCTGAAGTGGTTCAGCGTGGCGTTCTCGCGCCCCGATGTGCTGGAGTCCATCAAGCTCTCGCTGGAGATCGCCTGCATCGCCACGTTGATCGCCATGGTCCTCGGCACGCTGGCATCCGCTGCGCTGTACCGACGGGATTTTTTCGGCAAGGACGGCATTTCGCTGATGCTGATTCTGCCCATCGCCCTGCCGGGGATCATCACCGGTATCGCCCTGCTCTCGGCCTTCAAGACCCTGGGAATCGAACCGGGGATGTTCACCATCATCGTCGGCCACGCAACCTTCTGCGTGGTGATTGTCTACAACAACGTCATCGCCCGCTTGCGCCGCACGTCCCACAGCCTGATCGAAGCGTCGATGGACCTGGGTGCAGACGGCTGGCAGACCTTCCGCTACATCATCATGCCCAACCTCGGTTCGGCATTGCTGGCCGGAGGGATGCTGGCGTTCGCCCTGTCGTTCGACGAAATCATCGTGACCACCTTTACCGCCGGCCATGAACGCACGTTGCCGATCTGGCTGCTCAACCAACTCAGTCGCCCACGCGACGTACCGGTGACCAACGTGGTCGCCATGCTGGTGATGCTGGTGACCATGCTGCCGATCCTCGGCGCCTATTACCTGACACGCGGCGGCGAGAGCGTGGCGGGCAGTGGCGGTAAATAAAGAACACCAACAATCCCCTGTAGGAGCTGCCGAAGGCTGCGATAAGGCCGGAACGGCCTTCGGCGGCTTCTACCGTTTTTTTGCTCGACGACAATAATTGCCTGAAGAGGAATCAACCATGCAAACAAAACTGTTGATCAATGGCCATCTCGTCGCTGGCGAAGGTCCCAGCCAGTCTGTCTTCAACCCAGCCTTGGGTCGGGTGTTGGTCGAAATCAACGAAGCCAGTGAAGCCCAGGTCGACGCCGCCGTGCGGGCTGCCGATGCGGCCTTTGAAAGCTGGTCACAGACCTCGCCCAAAGATCGCTCGCTGCTGTTGCTCAAACTGGCCGACGCCATTGAAGCCCATGGCGAAGAGCTGGCCAAACTGGAGTCGGACAACTGCGGCAAGCCTTACAGCGCCGCACTGAACGATGAAATCCCGGCGATTGCCGACGTATTTCGCTTCTTCGCGGGCGCCAGTCGCTGCATGAGTGGTTCAGCGGCCGGTGAATACCTGCCGGGCCACACCTCTATGATCCGTCGTGATCCTATCGGTGTCGTGGCGTCGATTGCGCCCTGGAACTACCCGCTGATGATGGTCGCCTGGAAAATCGCCCCGGCGCTGGCCGCTGGCAATACCGTGGTACTCAAACCGTCCGAGCAAACACCACTGACCGCGTTGCGTCTGGTGGAGCTGGCGGCCGATATCTTCCCGGCCGGTGTACTCAATCTGGTGTTCGGTCGAGGGCAAACCGTCGGCAATCCGCTGGTGACCCATCCAAAAGTGCGCATGGTGTCGTTGACCGGCTCTATCGCCACGGGCTCGCACATCATTTCCAGCACCGCCGACAGCGTCAAACGCATGCACATGGAGCTGGGCGGCAAGGCACCGGTAATCATTTTCGATGATGCTGATATCGACGCTGCGGTCGAGGGCATTCGCACGTTCGGTTTCTACAACGCCGGCCAGGATTGCACCGCCGCGTGCCGGATCTACGCACAAAAAGGCATCTACGAAAAATTCGTTACCCGGCTGGGCGAAGCTGTCAGCACCATCAAGTACGGTTTGCAAGACGACCCGGAAACCGAGCTCGGTCCACTGATCACTGCACAGCATCGCGACCGCGTGGTGTGCTTCGTCGAACGCGCACTCGCTAAATCGCACATGCGCCTGATCACTGGCGGCAAAGTGGTTGAGGGCAACGGCTTCTTCTTCGAACCCACCGTGATTGCCGGTGCGAAACAGGATGATGAAATCGTCCGCCGCGAAGTGTTCGGCCCGGTGGTCTCGGTCACCCAGTTCGACGATGAGGCGCAAGTATTGGGTTGGGCCAACGACTCGGACTACGGTTTAGCCTCATCGGTCTGGACCCAAGACGTCGGACGCGCCCACAGGATGGCGGCGCGCTTGCAGTATGGCTGCACCTGGGTCAACACCCACTTCATGCTGGTCAGCGAAATGCCCCATGGCGGGCAGAAGCTCTCCGGGTATGGCAAAGACATGTCCATGTACGGACTGGAGGATTACACCACCGTGCGCCATGTGATGTTCAAACACTGAGGGCGTTTCACGCGCTATCGCAGCCTTCGACGATTTCCGTTTCACCCGCAATCCAGATCAAAACAATAACGACCGAATCGGGTTGTGCAGTGAGTGCACAACCACAGTTTCGGACACACCAAATCTGCCGATTTTCTGGAGAAACATATGAGCGCAACCCCGCTAGCCGCCGCGCTGGACAGCGATGCAGAACAACTCCTCAAGTTGGGGTACACCTCCAACTTCAACCGCACCATGAGCCTGTGGGAGAACTTCGCCCTCGGCTTCACTTACCTGTCGCCCGTGGTGGGCGTCTACACCTTGTTTGGCCTGTGCCTGGCAGCAGGCGGTCCACCGATGTTCTGGGCTTACCTGTTAGTGGGCATGGGTCAGTTGTTGGTGTGCCTGATTTTCGGTGAAGTGGTTTCGCAGTTCCCGATTTCCGGCGGTGTGTACCCATGGGCTCGTCGCTTGGTGGGCAAGCGCTGGGCATGGATGGTTGGCTGGATCTATGCAATCGCCCTGTGCGTGACCATCGCCGCCGTTGCTGTGGGTGCCGGACCGTATCTGGCCGCCATGCTCGGTTTCGAGCCTAGCGCCAACACCAACATTGTCATCGCGCTGGTGCTGACCCTGTTTGCCACGCTGGTCAATCTCAGCGGCACCAAAGTGCTCGCGCGCATCGCCATGTTTGGTTTTCTCTGCGAACTGATCGGTGCGGTAATCGTCGGTCTGTATCTGCTGATCTTCGAGCGTCACCAACCGTTGAGTGTGCTGTTCAATACCTTCGATATCCGCATTGATGGCTCTTACATGCCGGCGTTCCTGACCGCGTCGCTGGCGGGGATGTTCCTGTACTACGGCTTCGAGGCCTGCGGTGATGTTGCCGAAGAAACGCCTAACCCGAGCAAGATGATCCCGCGCGCCATGCGCATGACCATCTATATCGGTGGCGCAGCAGCGATGTTCGCCTGCCTGGCGCTGATCCTCTCCGTACCGGACATGGCCGCAGTGATCAACGGCACCGACAAGGATCCGGTGACCACCATCCTCAGCAACGCCTTTGGCGTCAATGGCTCGAAAGTGGTGATGGCCGTGGTGATGGTGTCCTTCGTCTCCTGCGTCATCAGCTTGCAAGCCGCCGCCAGCCGCCTGCTTTATGCCTACGCACGGGATGAAATGATCATCGGCAGCACTGTGCTGAAACGCCTGTCACCCAACACTCAGGTGCCAGTTGCAGCGTTGTTCGTTGCTGGCGTACTGCCCGCTTTGATCATCTGCCTGGGCTTTGTGTTGCAGGATGCGGTCGCCACCATCGTCAGCTTCGCCGCCATCGGTATCTACCTGGCGTTCCAGATGATTGTCATGGCCGCCCTCTTCGCCCGCGCACGCGGCTGGAAGCCAAGCGGTCAATTCAGCCTCGGTAAATGGGGCCTGCCCATTAACCTTGGCGCGTTGATCTACGGGGTGTTGGCCATCATCAACATGGCCTGGCCTCGTACCCCGGATGCCGCCTGGTACATCAACTACGCCATGGTCCTGACCACCGCCATTGTCATTGGCCTGGGCTTGATCTACATGTGGCTGGGTAAACCGTACGACCACGGTACGGCGCCCGCTGGGGATGCCTGGAAAGTCAGGAAGTAAAAGCCTTTGATCTGAGAATGCCCACGCTCTGCGTGGGCATTTCGTCTGGGCGTCTTCGCGAATAGGTTCGCCCCCGGTGGGCGGAGTGCTCGACCTCACTCGCGCAAATCGGACTCATAGATCGGTTGATCACGATGAGTCGCGCGTTGATATTGCGCGGGCCAGGTGGCTTTGCGTCCGCCCAAGTCATCGTCAGCGTGCAGGGGCCAGTACGGATCACGCAGCAGTTCGCGGGCGAGCAGGATCAAGTCAGCTTGCCCGGTACGCAGGATGTGCTCGGCCTGGGCCGGTTCTGTGATCATGCCGACGGTGCCGGTAGCAATCCCCGACTCCTTGCGCACCCGCTCGGCGAACCGAGTCTGGTAACCGGGGCCGACTGGAATTTCTGCATTGGCAGACGTGCCGCCCGACGACACGTCGATCAAGTCCACGCCTATGTTTTTCAAGCGTCGCGCCAGCTCAACGGTTTCGTCCGGATTCCAGCCGTCTTCGACCCAGTCAGTGGCAGAGACACGTACGAACAATGGCAGTTCTTCGGGCCAAATGGCGCGTACCGCCTCGGTGACTTGCAGGGTCAGGCGAATGCGATTTTCAAACGTGCCGCCATATTGATCGCGACGCTGATTGCTCAACGGCGACAGGAACTGATGCAACAGATAGCCGTGAGCGGCGTGAATCTCGACCACTTTGAAACCCGCCGTCAGCGCGCGCTGCGCCGCGTCGACGAACGCCTGAATCACCTCCTGGATCTGGTGCTCATCCAGTTGTACTGGCGCCGTGTGTTTGGGGTCGAATGCGATAGGCGAAGGCCCGACTGGTGTCCAGCCACCCTCACTTAATGGCACGCTGCCCTGCTTGCCCAACCAGGGTCGCCAAGTGCTGGCCTTCCGACCGGCATGCGCCAGCTGGATACCGGCAACCGCACCTTGAGCCGTGATGAAACGGGTGATGCGTTGCAAAGGCTCGATCTGTTCGTCGTTCCACAACCCCAAATCTTCGGGAGTGATGCGCCCGTCTTTGGTGACGGCGGTGGCCTCGGTGAATACCAGCCCGGCACCGCCGACGGCGCGGCTACCGAGATGAACCAGATGCCAGTCGTTGGCCAGGCCATCGACACAGGAGTACTGACACATCGGCGACACCGCGATGCGATTGAGCAGGGTCAGTTGACGCAGGGTAAAGGGTTCAAGCAGCAGGCTCATGGGGACCTCTCAAATTGACAATCGGGTTCCAGATTCTGTGTGGCATGTTTCTGTACAACAATGCCTAGAGCCTAGTCGACAACTCAAGAGAGATCAGGGTTCCTGCAGCAAATCAACGCGCAGCGATATGCGCCACCATCAACTGTACGGTTTCGTTGCCACGAAATTCGTTGAGGTCCAGTTTGTACGCCAGTTCGACCCAGCGAATGGTCGGGTTCGGCCAGATCTCGCGGTCGACGCTGAAGGCGATGCCATCGAGTTTCAGCGAGCCGCATTCGCTTTTCAGTACCATCTTCAGATGACGCTCGCCAACGATGCGTTGTTCTACCAACTGAAACACGCCATGGAACAACGGTTCAGGGAAATGTTGCCCCCAGGGACCCGCGTTGCGCAGCGCCCGGGCCAGTTCCAGATGAAACTCTTCCACGGCCAGCGTGCCATCCGACAGCAGGCGCCCGGTCAGGTCGTCTTCACACAGTTGGCGACGCACTTCCGCGTCAAAGGCTTCGGCAAACGCCGGGAAGTTCGCTTCAGGCAACGACAGGCCAGCGGCCATCGCATGCCCACCAAACTTGCTGATCAGTTCCGGATGTTTGGCCGCCACGGCATCCAGCGCATCGCGGATATGAAACCCCGGCACTGAACGCGCCGAACCTTTGAGTACGCCCTCCCCGGCGCTGGCGAAGGCGATGGTCGGACGGTGATAACGCTCTTTCAGGCGTGAAGCGAGAATCCCGATCACCCCTTGGTGCCAATCCGCCTCGAACAGGCACAAGCCGAACGGCATCGATTCCAGTGGCAAGTCCTTGAGCTGGGCCAGTGCTTCACGCTGCATGCCCTGCTCGATGGATTTGCGGTCCTGGTTCAACTCGTCGAGTTGCACCGCCATTTCACGGGCCAGGGTTTCGTCTTCACACAGCAGGCATTCGATGCCAAGGCTCATGTCATCCAGACGACCGGCAGCATTCAAACGTGGCCCAATGATAAACCCGAGGTCGGTCGAGGTAATGCGCGCAGGTTCACGGCGCGCGACATCGAGAATCGCCTTGAGCCCCGGTCGCGCCCGACCTGCACGGATGCGCAGCAGGCCTTGATGGACCAGGATGCGATTGTTGGCGTCCAGCGGCACCACATCGGCGACGCTGCCCAGTGCAACCAGATCGAGCAGCTCACCGAGGTTCGGTTGCACCCGCTGGTTGGCCTCGAACCAACCGGTATCACGCAACCGTGCGCGCAATGCCATCAACACGTAGAAAATCACCCCGACGCCGGCCAGGGCCTTGCTGGGGAATTCGCAACCGGGCTGATTCGGGTTGACGATGGCATCGGCTGCCGGCAGTTCATGGCCGGGCAAGTGGTGGTCAGTGACCAGTACCTGCAAGCCCGCAGCCTTGGCCGCCGCCACACCGTCGACGCTGGAAATACCGTTATCCACAGTGATCAGCAATTGCGGCTCTCGCTGCAAGGCGACGGCGACAATTTCCGGGGTCAGGCCATAACCATATTCGAAACGGTTCGGCACCAGATAATCGACATGCGCGGCACCGAGCAGTCGCAACCCCAGCACGCCCACAGTGCTGGCGGTCGCACCGTCCGCATCGAAGTCGCCGACGATCAGGATGCGCTGACGCTCGTTCAACGCCGTGACCAACAGGTCCACCGCCGCATCGATCCCTTTGAGCTGCTGATAAGGAATCAGGCGGGTCAGACTTTTGTCCAGCTCGACCTCGGACAGCACGCCGCGCGCGGCATACAGACGCGTCAGCAAAGGCGGCAGGTCGCCGAGAAACGGCAAAGTGTCAGGCAACAGGCGAGGTTCGATGCGCATTCGGTTTCCGCTGGATTTCTTTGATTGGCGAGCTGGCAGAGCAATCAGTGGCGAGGCGTATCAGCCGCGCTCGCCGGTGAGCCATTGCAGCTGAACTTCGTGCTGACCACGGTCGTCGGTTACGAAAATCGTTCCTTCGCTGATCATCACGTCCCACTTGATAACGCGTGGCATGTCCTTGGCCAGGACTTCCAGAATGTCTTGCGGCACGGCGGCGATGTTAACGTTTTTCAGGTTTTTCGCGACCGGGATGACCTTGGTTTCCCAGACACGCAAGCTGCCGTAGGCCAACAGACTGGTGCGCTCGGTACGACGCGAGCACCATGTGATGCGATCAGCGTCGGGCTGGCCCACTTCGATCCAGTGCAACACGCGACCATCCAGGCTCTTTTCCCAGAGCGCGGGCTCGTCCACGTCCGACAAGCCACGGCCAAACGCCAGGTGCTCGCTATACCAGAAGGCATAAGCCAGCAAACGCACGGTCATGCGCTCTTCAGTTTCAGAGGGGTGGCGGGCGATCGTCTGTTTGACACTTTCATAGACGCTACGGTCGAGGTCGGTGAGATTGAGTTCGAATTTGTAGGTCGTGGACGGCTGGGCCATGAACGGGCTTCTAGATGCGGAGAAAGGCGCCAAGTCTAACCGATGCTGACCCATTGAACGACCGAACCGGCCTGATCTGCCCGGCGGTCGGGACAAATAAGCGCCTGATGCCAGACCAAGGTGCCGCCGGGGCAGAATCTGTCGCCAGAATCGAATAGGCTAAGGCCATTCGCTGCCCACAGGATGCCCCATGCCACTCACCGCCAAACCCCTTGCCGGTCTAAAAGTCATTGAACTGGGAACGTTGATTGCTGGCCCTTTCGCCTCGCGCATCTGCGCCGAGTTCGGTGCCGAGGTGATCAAAATCGAATCGCCGGACGGCGGCGATCCCCTGCGCAAGTGGCGCAAGCTGTACGAGGGGACTTCGCTGTGGTGGTTTGTTCAGTCGCGCAATAAAAAGTCGCTGACGCTCAACCTCAAGCATCCCGAGGGTTTGGCCATCCTCAAGCAGTTGCTGGGCGAGGCCGACATCCTCATCGAAAACTTTCGACCCGGCGTCCTGGAAAAGCTGGGCCTGGGGTGGGAAACCTTGCACGCACTGAACCCGAAACTGGTGATGGTGCGCCTGTCCGGTTTCGGCCAGACCGGACCGATGAAAGATCAGCCAGGGTTCGGCGCAGTCGGGGAATCCATGGGCGGGTTGCGCTATATCACCGGTTTCGAGGATCGGCCACCGGTACGCACCGGGATTTCAATCGGTGACTCGATTGCCGCGCTGTGGGGTGTGATCGGAGCGCTGATGGCGTTGCGTCACCGCGAAGTCAACGGCGGCCAGGGCCAAGTGGTAGATGTGGCGCTGTACGAAGCAATTTTCGCGATGATGGAAAGCATGGTCCCGGAGTTCGATGTGTTCGGGTTCATCCGTGAGCGCACCGGCAACATCATACCCGGCATTACGCCCTCTTCGATTCACACCAGCGCCGACGGCAAGCACATACAGATTGGCGCCAATGGCGATGCGATCTTCAAACGGTTCATGCAGGTCATCGGGCGTGAGGACCTGGCCAATGATCCCGCGCTGGCCAGCAATGACGGGCGGGACAGCCGCCGTGATGAACTGTACGGCGTGATTGATCGCTGGGTCGGTTCGCTGCCGCTGGAAACACTGTTGAGTGCACTGACCGAAGCTCAGGTGCCTGCCAGTCGTATTTACTCAGCTAAAGACATGTTCAGTGACCCGCAATTTCTCGCCCGGGAAATGTTTCTCCAGGCCAAATTACCCGATGGAAAATTGTTCAAAATGCCCGGCATCGTCCCCAAACTCTCGGAAACACCGGGGTCTGCAGACTGGGTCGGACCCGAGCTGGGGGCCCATAATGCCGAGCTACTGAAAGCTCTGGGTTATGACGCTGAACAGATTGTTCGTTTGCGCGAACAAGGCGTCATCTAAATGACGCTATAATTCAGGCACTTCCCGAGGATTCATCAGCGAATGTTCTATCGCTCCTTGCGGGCCGCCAAGCCCTGTTTAAAGCTCATGCTAGTCTTGGTATCGCTCATTGGCGTGCCGCGCACCAGCATGGCAAAAGACACATTGATCTGGTTACTGCGCGATCTACCGCCCTTGACGATTGCCTCAGGCCCGCAGCAGGGCCAAGGTTCGATTGATCGGCTGATGCCCCTATTGATCGCCCGCATGCCCGAGTTCGAACACCAGCTGTTGCGGGTCAATCGCGCCCGAGGCATGCAAATGCTTCATGAGCCTTCCCTCACTTGCGACCCGACGCTGCTCTGGACTCCAGAGCGAGCGAAAACCATCATTTTCTCGATCCCTACGTATGCAGTGGCCAGCAACGGCATCGTCATTCGTCGTGAAGACGCGAGTCGCTTCAGCCCCTTCATCGAAAACGGCCAGATCGACCTGGTGGCGTTACTGGCGAGCCAGACGATAAAGCTCGGGGTAGTGGCCGAACGCAGTTACGGCCCGGTGATCGATCAAATTGTTCATAGCGCGTCAGGCGCTGACGTCAGCGAGCATTACGGCAACGATGCGGTCGGCAGCCTGTTACAGATGGAGCGCCTGGGCCGCTTGCAAGCCTTTATCAGTTACTGGCCAGAAGCCCGTTACCAGGCACAGCACCAAAGCATCGACCCTGAAGAACTGGCGTTTTACCCGGTCAAAGGCACCGCCAAATATCAGTTCGCCCATGTCGGTTGTTCGAATACCGAGCGAGGCCGGGAGGCCATGGAGATCATCAACCGCGAAATGCGCGTGTTGCGCGAGAGCACACTTGTCGATCTCTACGCCGAGTGGCTCGACCCGTCGTCCCGCGTGGAATATCTGAAGGATGCCAAGGCGTTTTTCGATAAGCCCTGAGCCCACGGAAATACTGACGCGTGCCAAACTATAGACAAAAGAAACCCCGAGCAGCGGGGTAACTAACTCGGGGTCAAACCGTGGTCCCTCGGGACCAGTACGACAGGCAACAATCACCGGAGCACAATGCCTGAACCTGCCGTACTTAATATGAGGCCTGAATACGACTAAGGTTCCCCGATCAGTCAAATAAAATCCAGAACCGGTCTAAATGCCTGCGTTTGAACGTGGCGCATGGCCGCAATCACGCAGGGCTCGATGCGCCCCTCGGCCACCAACAGGTCCCGGTGAAAACCGTCGACCACATCTGTCAGTTGGCGCTTGTCGCAAAACTGCGCTACACACAGCGTGCGCTCGATCACAATCGCACCCGCCGGATTTTTCAGGGTCACCAGACGCTCACCCCGAGCACCTGCAGGGCCCAGCGTTGCCTGGTACGGCGTCAGGGCTTCACTTAGCAGTAAGCTGATATTTTCCATCTAGATCACCACTCAACAGTTTGAATGCAAAGGTGCTTATCAATGACCCCCGGCTTGAGGAAAAAGTTCGTGCGCCGTGAGCTGGGGATTGCCTGCAATCAGGAACCTTGAGCATGCCTGCTGAACATGACAGATAAAAAACAAACGGCTACCCCCCTCGCGACGGAGAGGTCAACCTGCAATACCCTATCAATACGCACAAAGAGCTGCCGATAACCTTCAAGGCAGGTCAATCCCATCTTGCCCATGCAAACGGAGCCTGACCGTGAGTAAGCCCTCTGATCGAACACTGCGCATCATCCTGGCGGACGATCACCCTATTTTCCTGATAGGGCTGCGGGTTGTGCTCGAACAGGGCGGCGACGCTCAGGTAGTGGCCGAGGCTGGCAGCCCGGTAGAACTCAATGAAGCGCTGAAAAGCCACGCGTGTGATGTGCTGGTGACCGATTTCATGATGCCTGTCGATCAACAGAACGATGGGCTGCGGTTACTGGAACGGATTCGACGTGATCATCCACAGTTGCCCATTGTGGTGGTCACCATGCTCAATAATGCAGGACTGTTTAGCTCGATCCTTGCATTGGGGGTCAATGCGCTGTTGAGCAAAGCCAGCCTGGCGGGCGAGTTGCCTGCCGCAATCCTGAGTATCCGGCAGAACAAACACTACATTGCGGACTCGGTAAAACAGGCTCTGCTCGAAGCCGGTGATTACGGTTCTGACGCCCTGGTATCCCACGGGCAGCTCTCACCCAAGGAACAGGAAGTCCTGCGTTTACTGGCGGCCGGGCGCTCGGTTGGGGAAATCGCTGCGCAAATTAACCGAAGCAAAAAAACGGTCAGCACTCAAAAAGTCAGCGCCATGCGCAAGCTGGGCCTGGCCAACGACGCGTCGTTATTCATTTATCTGCAAGAGCATGGGCTGACCTGAAGTCGGACCCGTACGCTCCGCCATCCAGCTCAGTAGAGCGGCCTCGCTCATGGGACGTGCAATGAAATAACCCTGCACTGCGGGCTTGCCCAACGCCTGCAGGGCTCGATAGTCATCGGCGGTTTCAACACCTTCGACCACCACGTTCATCGCCATCTGTCTCGCCATAGTCAAAGCACCGGCGACCACCGCCGACTTGCGTGCGTCTTCGGCCATGCCCCGTACGAATTCGGAAGGGATCTTCAGTTCAGAGAAGGGCAATTGCAGCAAACGCTCAATATTTGAAGCGCCCGTACCAAAGTCGTCGATGGATAATTTGCACCCTTGCAGGCGCAAACGCATCAAGCTTTCCAGTTGCCAGGACGGCGTATTCAGTACCGAGCTCTCGACGACTTCCAGAGTCAGCACCTCTGGTGGCAGGCCGAAACGCGCCAGCAGCGCCAGGATTTCCTGGGCAAAATCGACGTGTTCGAGCATCACCGGCGCGATATTCACGGCCACGGGCAAGGCTTCCCCACGCGCCTGTAATACCTCGGAGGACAATTTCAACGCCAGCTCCAGCATGCGCCAGGTCAGCGGCGCAATCAGGCCCGCATGTTCAAGTGCGGCCATGAACTGGCCGGGCACCAACAGGCCGTACTGCGGGTGCTGCCAACGGACCAGCGCCTCAACGCCCAGCAACTTCCCCTCCAGGCTGACCTTGGGCTGGTAGTGGGCGATCCACTGTTCGGATACTCGGGTATCGCCGATGTGTTGACCCGGGGCTATCGGATACAGCGCTTCCAGTGACAATGACTCCGACACCTGCAACAACGGTAAGGGCGCGGTATCGTGCTCGATGCCCTCGCTGTAAACCTCCAGCAATTTGCATAGCGCCGTTGCCGACGCGGGCTTTGGCAGGCTACCCAGCACCCAGAGCCCCTGCTGTCGTGCCAGATATGCTGCGCCGTCACGCACGCTGGTGTCGGTGCTGCTGAGAATGATCACCGCTCGGGCCTGCCGGGTTTCGGCCAGATACCGGATCATTTCGAGCCCGTCCGGGCCGTCCATCTGCAAGTCGCAGATGGCGATATCGACGCTGCCCCGATTGGCCAACGATTGTTGCGCCGCTGCGACGCCGTCAGCCGCCAGGACGTTGAAGACTTGATTGGCATTGAGCATCTGGTGCAGCGCCATCAGTTGAAACGGATTGTCTTCAAGGATCAGAACGTTAAGAGAGTTCACAGTCATGCCTCGCGGGCCGGAGCGGTTTTAGCCAAAAGTGATCTGTACTTTAAAGGCCCCCGCATCTGTACCCCATAGGACAAGTCCTAAACAGGCGGTACCGGCAAGTGCTGCTGAATGTCGACGCGAAGCTGCCCGATAGCGTCGTCCAGCTTCTGCCACTCCTCGACCAGCGTTACGCTGGATTGCACGCGCACGCTAGCGTCGAGGCTGGCACAGGCCTTCGCCAGCGGCACCGCGTCGATCAGACACGCGGCGCCCTTCAAACGGTGCAGTGAAGCGCTCAGGGCCCTCCAGTCCTGTGCGCTCACCGCTGGCTGCAAAACACCCCATTCCTGTTCCAGGTTTTTCCACAGTTCCAAAAGCAACAGCTGCATCTGCTCATCGTTGGCCCGGGTCATTTGCCGCAAGGACTGGATATCAAACGATTGTGCGGGCGCAATATCGGCGAGCAATTGTGCCAGTTGCTCCAGAGGCACTGGCTTGATCAGAAGCCGGTCCATGCCTGCCTGCTCACAGCGCTGGCGTTCATCACTCATGGCATTGGCGGTGCAACCGATGACCGGACAAGGCCGCAGTTGCTCCAGAGCTTCGATCCGTCGAATGTTTTCGGTCAGGGTATAACCGCTCATGCCTGGCATATTGCAGTCAGTGATAACCCCGTCGAAGTCACCCTCACGCCAGAGCGCCAAGGCCGACTCCGCGCTGTGGGTGGACACCACTTCATGCCCGAGAAACTCAAGCTGTTGAGTCAGTACTAGACGGTTGGCCGACAGATCATCGACGATCAGCAACTGCAACGAACGGCTGACAGCTCGCTGCTGAAGGGGCTCTGGGCCTTTGCTCGACGCTTGGGCGCGGGCCAGCTCCAGCTCAACGGTGACCAGTGTTCCGGCCCCCGGCTCGCTCTCAAGGCCGATCTGCCCGCCCATCAATTCCACCAGTTGCCTGCAAATACTCAACCCCAGGCCGGTGCCGCCATATTCGGCTGCAGTATCGCCGCTGGCCTGAGAAAACGGCTGGAACAACAGGCTCTGCTGCTGCGCACTGATGCCGACACCGCTGTCCTTGACGCTGATCTGCAAGCAGGGCCGGTGCTGATCCGCCCCGGTCACGCTGACGCGCATAAGCACCGCGCCTTCGCGGGTGAATTTCAAGGCGTTGCCGAGCAGGTTGTGCAATACCTGACGCAGGCGCAACGGATCAAGCCAGTAGTCACCCTCGGCCTGTTCGGCGAACTCCAGCCGCAGGTCTAGGCCCTTCTCCGACGCCTTGGCCTCGAACAGTTTGCAAATACCTTCAAAGAACGGTCGCAACGGGGTTGTGACCAGCGTCAATTGCATACTCCCGGATTCGATCTTGGCCAGGTCCAGGCTGTCGCCGATCAGGGCGATCAATTCCTGTGCGGACTGGTACGCAACGTTTAGCCCCTCGGACGGCAGCGTGCCCTGACGTAAAGCCTGTTCGCGCTCAAGTTCAAGCAGACCGATGATGGCGCCCATCGGCGTGCGGATTTCATGGCTCATGGTTGCCAGGAAAGCGCTTTTGGCGACATTGGCCAGCTCGGCCTCCTGCCGCGCCTGGTCGAGCTGGGCTTCCAGTTGCTTGCGTTCGGTGATGTCTATCCAGCCACCCAGCAAGCCCTGCAACTGGCCATCGGCCCGGTAAAAGGGCACGGTCCACTGATAGGCCTCAATCAACCGGCCAAAGAGCTCCATCTGCCGGTCAGCGAACACCGGCTGCCGGGTTTCCAGGAGTTTCAGGTAATCGGCATGCATCTGTTCGGCGCTCGGACGAGGGATCAAATCCACATCGATCAAGCGCCGGCCACTCATCTGTTCAAAACTGATCCCGAAGCTTTCCTCATAACTGCGGTTGCACGAAATCAACCGGCCATTGAGGTCCCGCACATAAATCGGGTTGGGGATACCGTCGAGCAAGGCATGCTTGAACGCCAACTGATCACTGAGCTGTTCCTCTGCCCTGAGCCGCTGGCGAATCTGCACCTTCAGGCGACTGCTCCAGACCAGCGAGACCAGGCCCAGCATCAGTGCGACTGCAAGTGTCCAATAAACCCACGGCGGGATGCGTTGCCAGAGCGTGGGTTGAGGGATGACCGCACCCAGCCACTTCAGGCGGATAGCCCGTAACTCGCCCACGGGAAATTCTTCCAGGGCCTTGTTCAGGATGCTCAACAGCTCCGGTTGAGTCTCGACCACTGAAAAACGATCAGGTGACCATTGCCCCTCAACACTACGACCGACTTTCAGCACCCCCGGCGGGAACAGATAGGCCCCTGCCTCATTCTGGATGGTTGCATCGGCCTGACCGTCTTCGACCAACTGACGGGCTTGCTCGTAGGTCTTGACCGATCGAAGCTTGATATCTGGATGACTGCGCCGGATAAAGTCTTCCAGCGCATGTTTGGCGGGCAGCGCCAGAACCCGTCCTGACAGATCATTCAGGGTCAGCGGCGACGGGTCCTTGCTGCGCACGACGAAAACCCAGGCATTACCACCATACGAGTAGGTGAAGCCGAGGAACTTCTTGCGTTCAGCGTTCTCCCCCAAGGTCGTATTCATGTCGGCCTGACCGGTGCGCAGCAAGTGCATGGTTTCTTCCGTCGAAGACGATTCCTTGTGCACGAACTGCAGGCCGGTCATGCGCGAAATACGCGCCAGCACGTCCACATTCAGGCCAACCCACTGGCCGTTCTTGTCTTGGTACAAGTACGGCGGATGTTGGCCAGAAGCCACCGTGACACGCGGATGTTTGCGGACCCAGCCTTGCTCGGCGGTCGTCAACTTGATGCGTTGCCGGGCGATGTCCGAGCCAAGGCCCGTGGTCCAGCGCACGACTACCTCGCGCCTGACCGACGGGTCGATACGCTTGAGCGCACGGTCAATCATCGAAAGCAGGGTCCCGTCTTCTTTGCGAGTGGCGAACGAGAACCCAACCGGCGGCAGTGCGCTTTCGGATTTGATCTGTAACCCCAGATAGGGGCGCAAGGCACTGTAGGAGCGCACGATGACCTCGTTGCCGATAAACGCATCGACTTCACCTTGGCTCAAGGCCTCAAGAGCACTGTAGAGATTAGGCGCGAGGATAATTTCGCTGTCGGGATAAACCGCATGGACCACCCGCGCATCGGCGTAGCCATCGAGCAATACCACTTTTTTACCCTTCAGCCCGGACGGCAGGGTCACGTCACTCCCGCGTCCGACGATCACCGAGCGGTCGGGCATGTAGTCGGCGGAAAACGCCAATTCCTTCACGCCTCGCTCGAAGCCATTGGCACTGGTAAGAATATCGATGGTGTCGTTACGCAGGGCGAGAATGGCCTCTTCGCGTCGGGCGAAACCTACTACTTGCATGGGCACCGACAGCGTGCTGCCAATTAGGCTCAGGTAGTCGGCGCTAATGCCCTGATAGCGATTGCGATCACTGGTGATGTCAATCGGCTCGTAATCGGCAATCGAGATGCCCACGCGAAGGGGGCGATGCTGATCGAGCCATTGTTGATCCTGAGGTTCCAGGAGCATGGGCGGCAGGCTTACAAAGGGTGCCACCAGACTGAAAGGCAAACTTTGCGCAGCGGGCGCGGCCTGACTCAGGAATAACAGCATCCACAGCAAGGCTGTGTGCAAAACGCTTTTGTTTGTGGCACTCATACCGTGCCTGCTGACTTTCTTCACCGCAGTCTTCCCGTCCGTAGGGATCCAAAACCCCCGGAGTGTGGCACGCAAAAACAAAAAAGCCCGCCAAATGGCGGGCCTGATCTTGTTACACAACGATACCGTCAGAGCGGTTTGCCGCGATTACCGTGCAGGCTGACGAAGGCCTGTATGGCTTTAAGGTCATTTGGCAGAACGGTGCACTTCTCGTTTCGCTCAAACAAATCAGCCAAATGTGCAGGCAGCTCAAGGGCTTTTCCTACACCGGCTTTCTCCACTGCATCCGGGAACTTGACCGGATGCGCGGTCCCCAGAATCACCATCGGCGTATCCAGGCTGCGACGGCAATCGCGGGCGGCCTTGACCCCAATGGCGGTGTGCGGATCGAGCACTTCGCCCGTCTGCGCGAAGACTTCGGCGATGGTCTCGCAGGTCTGCTCATCGCTGACTGCCAGAGAATCGAACAGCTTGCGGGTTTCGGTCCAGCGATCTTCATCGACGCTAAACGTACCGGTCTGCTTGAAGGTGTCCATCAAGCCAGCGATGGCTGCGCCATTGCGCCCATGCATATCGAACAGCAAACGCTCGAAGTTCGACGACACCATGATGTCCATGGACGGCGACAGGGTCGCGTGCAGGGTTTCCTTGGAGTACTGATTGCCGCTCATGAAGCGGTGCAGAATGTCATTGCGGTTGGTGGCGACAATCAGCTGGCTGATCGGCAAGCCCATGTTGCGCGCCAGGTAACCGGCGAAAATATCGCCGAAGTTACCGGTTGGAACCGAGAACGCAACCGAACGCGCCGGCCCGCCGAGCTGCAGGGCCGCATGAAAGTAGTACACGATCTGAGCCATGATCCGCGCCCAGTTGATCGAGTTGACCGCAACCAGACGCGTGCCCTTGAGAAAGTCCTGATCGGCGAAGCTGTCTTTGACCATCTCCTGGCAGTCATCGAAGTTGCCTTCGACGGCAATGTTGTGGATGTTCTCACCGAAGATGGTAGTCATCTGCCGACGCTGAACTTCCGAGACACGATTGTTCGGATGCAGGATGAAGATGTCGACGTTGTCGCAACGACGGCAGCCTTCGATGGCGGCCGAGCCCGTATCACCGGAGGTCGCGCCCAGAATCACTACGCGTTCGCCACGCTTGGCCAACACATAATCGAGCAGACGCCCAAGCAGTTGCAGGGCGAAGTCCTTGAAGGCCAGGGTGGGACCATGGAACAACTCAAGCACCCACTCATTGCCATTCAACGGGCGCAGCGGCGCAATGCCGCTGTGGGCGAATACGCCCCCCTCTCCCGACGAATAGGTTTCTTCCAGAATCTTTTTGAAGTCGGCATCCGGGATGCTGCCGGTGACGAAGGGGCGCATGACCCGGAACGCCAACTCGTGATACGGCAGACCCGCCCAGGAGGCGATTTCTTCCAGGGTAAAGCGCGGCAGGTTTTCCGGCACATACAGGCCGCCATCACTGGCAAGACCCGCGAGCAGCACGTCTTCGAAGTTCAGGGCTGGCGCTTGGCCGCGGGTACTGATGTAACGCATGATTGTTCCTCTCTAAAACAAGAGCTGCTTGATTCGATAGCCGCGGTTAGTTCAGCTGTTCAACACGAATACGCACCACGCTGCCGACCACATCCTGCAAGGCTTCAAGGGCTGTGATCGCGTCGTTCATACGTTGTTCGAGGACGCTGTGAGTCAGCAGAATCATCGGTACCAGACCGTCCTGTTCTTCGACTTCTTTCTGCATGATCGATTCGATATTGATCCCGCGCTCGGACAGAATGCTCGCCACTTGCGCCAGAACACCCGGGTGATCCTTGGCCTGAATCCGCAAGTAGTAAGCGCTTTCGCAGGCTTCGATCGGCAGAATCGGGTGGTCGGACAACGAGTCTGGCTGGAAGGCCAGGTGCGGAACACGGTTCTCTGGATCCGAGGTCATGGCACGAACCACGTCGATCAGATCGGCGACCACTGAGGACGCTGTAGGCTCCATGCCGGCACCCGCACCGTAGAACAGGGTCGAACCCGCGGCATCACCATTGACCATCACTGCGTTCATCACGCCATTGACGTTGGCGATCAGGCGATCGGACGGGATCAAGGTCGGGTGAACCCGCAGCTCGATGCCCGCAGCCGTGCGACGTGCCACGCCCAGGTGTTTGATACGGTAGCCCAACGCTTCGGCGTAGTTCACGTCAGCAGTGGTCAGCTTGGTGATGCCTTCGGTGTAGGCCTTGTCGAACTGCAGCGGGATGCCAAAGGCAATCGACGCAAGAATGGTCAGTTTGTGCGCAGCATCGATACCTTCGACGTCGAAAGTCGGATCGGCTTCGGCGTAACCCAGAGCCTGGGCTTCGGCCAGCACGTCAGCAAAGGTACGGCCCTTTTCGCGCATCTCGGTGAGGATGAAGTTGCCGGTGCCGTTGATAATCCCGGCGACCCAGTTGATGCGGTTGGCCGACAGGCCTTCACGGATCGCCTTGATCACTGGAATGCCACCGGCGACAGCGGCTTCGAACGCAACGATCACCCCCTTCTCACGGGCTTTGGCGAAGATTTCGTTACCGTGCACGGCGATCAGTGCCTTGTTGGCAGTGACAACATGCTTGCCGTTCTCGATGGCCAGCAGGACCAGATCGCGGGCAACGGTGTAGCCACCGATCAGCTCGATGACGATATCGATTTCAGGGTTGGTCGCGACGGCAAAAACGTCGTGGGTAATGGGGGTACCGGTAATCTGGCAGAGGGGATTTGGCGTACGCATGGCAATTTGCGCTACTTCGATTTCACGGCCGGCGCGGCGGGAAATCTCCTCGGCGTTACGCTGAAGTACGTTGAAGGTACCGCCACCGACAGTACCCAGCCCACAGATGCCTACTTTGACCGGTTTCACTATGAAGTCCCCATAAAACGGCCGACGCGAGGCCGGCCGTGGAAAACAGCCACCTGCTGTGAGGTGGCTCGCTGTTTAATAAAGCGACGGTAAACCCGCGGCTCCATGATCGTCAAAAGCTAACCCTGGCGAAACAGGATTATTGGGCGCTCAATGCCAGCTTGGCCACTTGTTTGGCCGGCTGATAGCCCGGAATCACCTGACCGTCCGCCAGCACGATGGCTGGCGTGCCATTGACACCAATCGATTGCCCTATGGCAAATTGCCCGGACACTGGGTTGGCGCATTTCGGTGCTTCGATATTCTTGCCGGTGACCATACGGTCCATGGCACCTTTGCGGTCCTTGGAGCACCAGACCGCCTGCAGTTGCTCATCGCCCGGCGAACCCAGGCCCTGACGCGGGAAGGCAACGTAGCGCACTTCAATCCCCATACGGTTCAGCTCGGGGACTTCAGCGTGCAGCTTGTGGCAATACGGGCAGGTGGTATCCGTAAACACGGTGATGTGCGATTTGGTTTCGCCGATGGCCGGATAGACCACCATGTCACCGGTAGGAATGCCGTTGATGGTTTTCGAAATGGCCAAGCGTTCGGTCTTCTCGGTCAGGTTGACCGGTTTACCGTCCTTGATCTGAAACAGATACCCCTGCATCACGAACTGGCCGTCAGCGCTGGCATACAGCACGCGACCGCCTTTGAGTTTGACTTCATACAGACCGCTCAGCGGGCTACTGGCGATGCTGTCGACTGGCAGCTCGAGCTGCAGCGTTTCAAGGGCCTTGCGGATGGCTTTATCGGCGGCATCATCCGCCTGAGCGAACATACTGAGCGTACTGGCCAACGCAATAACTGCGGCGGCGAAAATCCGGGTCACGCGCATGGGGACTCCTTGAACGGTGGACAGATGGGCGCTGCTGAAAACGGCGGTCATGGGGGACCGCAGGCGTTTTAGTGCTGCCCAATTTTCGAAACCGGCAAAGCCTATCACATAAGGGCTGTCAGGCCGACTGAGAGTGACGCAGGACACCTCCCGGCAGGCCTGGAAATCAGCCACGAGGGTGATGCTTTGCATGTATTTCCTGCAATCTTGCGCGGGCTACATGAGTGTATATCTGCGTCGTGGACAAATCACTGTGCCCCAACAACATCTGCACCACTCGCAGGTCAGCGCCGTGATTGAGCAGGTGGGTAGCGAAGGCATGGCGCAAGGTATGCGGCGAAAGGGACTTGCCGATTCCGGCGACCTTGGCCTGGTGCTTGATACGATGCCAGAACGTCTGGCGGGTCATCTGCTCACCGCGCTGACTTGGGAACAGCACGTCACTGGGCCGTCCGTTCAACAGCTCCCACCGCGCATCACGCATGTAGCGTTCGATCCAGACAATCGCCTCCTCCCCCATCGGCACCAGTCGTTCCTTGCTGCCCTTGCCCATGACCCGCACGACGCCTTGGCGCAAGTTGACTTGCTCAAGGGTCAAGCTGATCAGTTCAGTGACGCGCAAGCCGCAGGCGTACAGCACCTCAAGCATCGCCCGATCACGCTGACCGATGGCCTCGCCAAGATCCGGCGCGGCCAACAGCGCCTCAACGTCGGCCTCGGACAATGACTTAGGTAAGGGTCTGCCCAGTTGCGGCATGTCCACTTGAAGGGTCGGATCGACCAGGATCAACTTTTCCCGCAGCAAAAACCGATAAAACCCGCGCAGGCCGGACAGAAAGCGCGCTGTCGAACGAGGCTTGTACGCTTTGTCCAGGCGCCAGGCCAAGTGATCGAGAATCAGCTCCCGACCCGCGCTACTCAATTCAACATCTTGCTCCTGCAACCAGCCATTGAACAAAGCCAGATCGCTGCGATAAGCCTCGCGGGTGTTATCCGACAGGCCTTTCTCCAGCCATAACGCGTCGAGAAAACGGTCAATCAGCGGGTGATCAATAGCAGGCATGATATTCGGGGCTTCTGTAATAAAGTCGGTGGCAGTGTTCCACACCGGGTCATGGCGCGGCGAGCGTTGCCCGATGGAGATTAAAAACCGGGCAACAAAAAAGCAGCCCTTAGGCTGCTTTTTTTTGCATCGGAAAGACTGAACTTAAGACAGTTTTTCTTTGATGCGAGCTGCTTTACCGGACAGGTCACGCAGGTAGTACAGTTTGGCTTTGCGAACGTCACCGCGACGTTTCACAGCCATGCTGTCGATTTGCGGGCTGTAAGTCTGGAAAGTACGCTCTACGCCAACACCGTTGGAGATTTTACGAACAGTGAAAGCACTGTTCACACCACGGTTACGCTTGGCAATCACAACGCCTTCGAACGCTTGCAGACGCGAACGGTCGCCTTCCTTCACTTTCACCTGAACGACAACAGTGTCGCCCGGGGCAAAGGGAGGGATCTCTTTAGTCATCTGCTCAGCTTCGAGTTGCAGAATGATTTTGTTAGTCATGCTGTGCTCCTAAGGTAGATCATCAGGATCTACCATCGATACGTTAACTATCGTCCCGCTCGCGGAGATACTCCGCCAGCAGCTTCTTCTCTTCTCCAGAAAGCGAGCGGCTTTCCAGAAGATCGGCGCGTCGTTCATAGGTCCGCCCAAGGGACTGCTGTAAACGCCAACGCCGGATGTGCGCGTGATTGCCACTTAGCAACACGTCGGGAACACGCTGATCCGCATACACCTCCGGTCGGGTGTAATGCGGGCAATCCAGCAGACCATCCGTGAAGGAATCCTCCTCCGCGGAGTCCGCATGCCCTAAAGCTCCAGGCAGCAGCCGCGTAACCGCGTCTATCAGGACCATCGCCGGCAGCTCGCCACCGGAAAGTACATAGTCACCAATCGACCACTCTTCATCGACATGAGCTTCAATGAAACGCTCGTCAATGCCTTCATAACGACCCGCGATGAGGATAAATGCTTCCCCTAGCGCCAGTTCGCGTACCGCCGACTGAGTCAGTTGGCGGCCTTGTGGCGACAGGTAAATAACCTTCGCCGCATCCCCTGCTGCCTGCCTGGCCTGAACCAGAGCGTCTTCAAGAGGCTTGATCTTCATCACCATGCCCGGACCACCGCCAAATGGGCGATCATCCACAGTGTGATGTCGATCTGTGGTGTAGTCCCGCGGATTCCAACAAGTCAGCTGCAAAAGCCCTTGTTTCACCGCACGGCTGGTAATGCCGTAGTCGCTGATGGCGGAAAACATCTCGGGGAACAGACTGATCACTTCTACGCGTAGGCTAGCCATGTCGCTTAGAAGTCCGCATCCCAATCCACCTTCATCTCGCCAGCACCCAGGTCGACTGCCAACACGCATTGCTCTGTATAGGGCAACAAGCGTTCGCGATCATCCAGACTGCCCGCACAAGGCTTGACCACCATTACATCGTTCGAGCCAGTTTCCAGAAGGTGATCGATTTTCCCGAGCAATTGCCCTAGGTGGTCGATGACCTTAAGACCCTCCAGCTGGTACCAGTAGTACTCGCCGTCGGTCAGATCAGGGAACAGGTTGCGCGGCACGCAGACCTCAAAACCGGACAGAAGACGAGCTTCCTCACGGTCATCGAGACCTTTGAGCTTTACGACCAGGAACTTGTTTTGCAAGCGTCCGCTGACCAGCTCTACCTGTCGCACATCGCCTTCGCGCCGAAGCGTCCAGGTCTTGTAATCCAACAGGTTTCCAATCGGATCAGTAAAGGAATAAACCTTCACTTCGCCGCGAACGCCATGAATAGAATAAATCTTGCCGATAACGATCAAATCTTCGGCTACTGCAGGCGTCGCGTTCATATTGCTCAGGCCGCAGCCTTAGCATTTTCCTTCAACAACTGAGCAACACGCTCAGAAGGTTGTGCACCAACGCTCAACCAGTAAGTCACGCGTTCTTCGTTCACGGACAAACGGACTTCTTGACCACGGGCAACCGGGTTGAAGAAACCAACTTGTTCTTTGTGTGAACCATCGCGCGGGTTGCGGCTGTCGGTCACGGTGAGGTGGTAAAACGGGCGCTTTTTGGAGCCGCCAAGGGCGAGACGGATGGTTAGCATGTGGACATCGTTCCTGTAGTCGGTGCTGCAAATCTTAAGATGCACAGCGGGCATAGGTGCCCGAAAGGCCGCATATTCTAAGGAATATCCGGACATTTGCAAATGTCTTTTTCCGGCGCCTATCGGCATGCCATCCAGATCTGCTATGGAGCCGCTGCGAACAGCGGCTTATCAACCCTGCAAAAAGCAAGGTTACTGGAGGTCACCCTCCGTGTAGGGATGCGCGAAAAGAGTCTCCCGCGCTATGCAATCACATCTTCGGCATGCCGCCGCCGGGCAACATTCCGCCCATGCCGCGCATCATTTTTGCCATACCGCCTTTGGCGGAGAATTTTTTCATCATCTTCTGCATCTGCTTGTGCTGCTTGATCAGACGCCCGATATCCTGCACCTGAGTGCCTGAACCCATGGAGATCCGGCGCTTGCGCGAACCGCTGATCAGGTCCGGGTCACGGCGTTCGGCCGGGGTCATCGAGTTGATGATGGCTTCCATCTGCTTGAATTGCTTTTCAGCGGCGTTCTGAGCATTGCCCATCTGAGCCAGATTCACCCCGCCCATGTTCGGCAGCTTGTCCATGAGCCCGCCAAGGCCGCCCATGTTTTTCATTTGTTGCAACTGATCGCGGAAGTCTTCGAGGTCGAAGCCTTTGCCCTTCTTCAGTTTTTTCGCCAGTTTATCGGCTTTGTCTTTGTCGAGAGTCTGTTCGGCCTGTTCGATCAGGCTCAGCACATCGCCCATACCGAGGATGCGCGAGGCGATCCGGTCCGGGTGGAACGGTTCGAGGGCGTCGCTTTTCTCGCCCATACCGATGAACTTGATCGGTTTGCCGGTGATCGCACGCACCGACAGCGCCGCGCCGCCACGAGCATCACCATCGACTTTGGTGAGGATCACACCGGTCAACGGCAACGCATCGCCAAAGGCCTTGGCGGTGTTGGCCGCATCCTGACCGGTCATGGCGTCAACCACGAACAGCGTTTCAGCTGGCTTGGTTGCCGCGTGCAACGCCTGGATCTCGCCCATCATCTCGACATCGATGTGCAAGCGACCGGCGGTATCGACGATCACCACGTCGATGAATTTGAGCGTGGCCTCTTTGATGGCCGCCAGCGCGATCTCTACCGGCTTCTGGCTGATATCGGACGGAAAGAACGTCACGCCGATGTCGTTGGCCAGGGTTTCCAACTGCTTGATGGCCGCAGGACGATAAACGTCCACCGAGACCACCATCACGCTTTTCTTTCTGCGCTCTTTGAGAAAGCGCGCCAGCTTGCCGGCGGTGGTGGTTTTACCCGCGCCCTGCAAGCCCGCCATCAAGACCACGGCCGGTGGTGTGACGTTGAGGACCAGATCTTCGTTGGCCGCCCCCATCAACTCTTCGAGTTCGGCCTGGACGATCTTCACGAACGCCTGGCCCGGCGTCAGGCTGCGCGACACCTCGGTACCGACAGCGCGGTCCTTGACCTTATTGACGAAGTCTTTAACCACCGGCAAGGCAACGTCGGCTTCAAGCAAAGCCATGCGCACTTCACGCAGGGTGTCTTTGATATTGTCCTCGGTCAGCTTCGCCTTGCCGGTAACATGGCGAAGCGTCTGCGAGAGGCGGTCTGTAAGGTTTTCAAACATGCGCGATCCTTTCAGGCTCTAGTTGAACCCCGGTTGGTGCGGTCCGGCTCGTGGTGGCCCGTTGTTGAAAACAACGGCTAAAAACAGTGTTCGACGAGCCTGCGACTTGAGCAGGTGACGGATTATAGCGAAGACTCTGCTGGACGGACACCATCGAGTCTGCTTCTGTAGTCTTTCGTGAAATGTCGGTTCTATGCCAAACTCAGCGTCTTTCGGGCTTGCCTAACAGGATTTATGCTTCCCTTGTCACCCAGCTTGCTTCCCAGTCTCGCCGCCGCCTGCTTATATGCCGCTGCGACCCTTTATCAAAGCATCCGCCTGCGCCAAGGTGCAAAGGTGGATAAACGTCTACTTTGCCTGCTCGGCGGCTTCGCTGTAATCGCTCACGGGCTCAGTCTTTACACCCAGCTGATTACACCCGTCGGCCTGGGCCTGGACTTTTTCAGTGCCGCGAGCCTGATCGCGGTCGCTGTTATTGCCCTGACCATGCTTGCCTGTGCGCGAATACCCGTGGAGAACCTGCTGGTGCTGCTGTTCCCGCTCGGGCTGGCGACGGTGCTGCTAGCACAGTTCGCGCCCACCGGCACGGTCCAGCCCATCGATGAAGCACCGGGCATTCTGGCCCACATTCTGCTGTCGATCCTGGCATACGGCATGTTCACCATCGCGGTGTTTCAGGCCTTGCTGGTACTGGTGCAAGATCACCAACTCAAACACAAACGTCCGTCCGGACTGATCAAGAACTTCCCGCCACTGCAAACCATGGAAAGTCTGCTGTTTGGTTTCCTCTGGGCAGGATGGGGCCTGCTCTCGCTGTCACTGATCTCGGGCTGGCTGTTTGTCGAAAATCTGTTCGCCCAGCACTTGGTGCACAAAACACTCCTCGCCTGCCTGGCCTGGGTGGTTTTCAGCGTGCTGCTGTGGGGACGCAACCGTCTCGGCTGGCGCGGACACAAGGCAATTCGCTGGACCCTAGGCGGTTTCTGCCTGCTGATGCTGGCGTATTTCGGCAGCAAGCTGGTACGCGAATTCATTCTGCACATCTGACGGGCGTTGATCATGAATAACCTGCCCATCGGCCCGATGTTTGGTGTATTGACCCTGCTGATTCTTTGGTCCGGCCTGCTCACTGCGGTATACGCCGCACACCAGTACCTCAAGGCTGTGCGTCCGAACGGTCGCGCTACTGACACCTCCATGCCAAAGCTGGCGTTTGAGCTGGGCAGCCTGATCCTGAGCAATACCCTGATCAAAGTACTGATCACCATCATCAGCATGCTGTTGGCGCTGCACTTCTGGTACAACAACGGGCCTACGCTGGCGTGGATCGGCGTCAGCAGTGTGCTATTGATCTTTGCCGAATTCATACCGCGCACCCTGGCGGCACGTTACCCGGAAGCGATATTGATGCTGGGTAACAGCACTCTGCGCTTGCCCATGAAGCTACTCTCTCCCTTGGCCTGGCTGTTCTCCGCCATCGCCTGCACGCTACTGCGACCCTTCGGTATCCGCGACAAACCGAACGCCCGCAAAAAGGACAATGAAGTACCGCTGACGGTCTTGCTCCATGACGGCCAGCAGGATAACCAGCCCAGCCGCTCACATGTACTATCGGGCATTCACGCGCTGGACAGCATTACCGTGAACGACATTCTGGTACCGCGTAGCGAAGTCGACGGCATCAATCTGGATGACCCGATCCAGCGCATCATCGAACAACTGATCATCTCCCGCCATACGCGGCTGCCGGTGTACCACAACGATATCAACCAAGTGGAAGGTGTACTCAATACACGCCAGATCAGCCATTTGCTGCCGCATGCCGACCTGACCAAAGAAGACCTGATCGAGGCTTGCTACGATCCTTATTTCGTCCCGGAAAGCACCCCGCTGCAACTGCAACTGCTGAATTTTCACAAGCAACAGCGCCGCCTGGGCGTGGTCGTCGACGAGTACGGCGAAGTGCTTGGCATTGTCAGCCTGGAAGACATCCTTGAAGAAATCGTCGGTGAGTTTGAAAACGAACAGAGCTTCGACAATCCGCATATCCACCCGCAAACCGACGGTCGCCTGGTGATTGATGGCGCTGCGTCGATTCGCGAATTGAACAAAAGTCTCGGCTGGCACTTGCCTTCCGATGGCCCAAAAACCCTCAATGGCCTGGTCACCGAAGCACTGGAAACCATTCCAGACAGCTCGGTATGCGTGAAAATCGGGCCATACCGTCTGGAAATTCTCGAAACCGAAGACAATCGGGTCACCCGAGTCCTGATGTGGCAGAACAGCAGCACTCGCGCCGCCGTTTAAGCGCTTCCCGATCACGCCGACTGTTCACCGCCGCACCCGAAAAAGCGCCACTCGCTGAACCTTGGCGACATCATAAAAACAAAAATCCAACAGGGACATTCGGATGACCAATAGCACCACTTTCGAGCACGATGCCGCAGCGACCAAACCGGCCAACTCGGCCCGGCGCGTGGCCGTTGCCAGCTTCATTGGCACCGCCATCGAGTTCTACGATTTTTACGTGTACGCCACAGCTGCCGCGCTGGTCATCGGCCCGGTATTCTTCCCGCAGACGTCGGGCACCGCACAAATGATGTCGGCGTTTCTGACCTTCGGCATCGCCTTTCTTGCGCGGCCGCTGGGCTCGGCCTTGTTCGGCCATTTTGGCGACCGTGTCGGCCGCAAATCGACATTGGTGGCCTCGCTCTTGCTGATGGGCATCTGCACCACCCTGATTGGCGTGCTGCCGGGCTATGCCACGATTGGCGCCTGGGCCCCGATTCTGTTGTGCGTATTGCGTTTCGGCCAAGGGCTGGGGCTGGGCGGCGAATGGGGCGGCGCGGCATTGCTCGCTACCGAAAACGCCCCCAAGGGCAAGCGCGCCTGGTTTGGCATGTTCCCGCAACTGGGTCCATCGATTGGGTTCCTGGCGGCTAACGGGTTGTTCCTGACCCTGGCCATGACGCTGAATGACGAACAGTTCCGCTCCTGGGGCTGGCGCGTTCCGTTTTTGCTCAGCGCGTTACTGGTGATGGTCGGCCTGTACGTAAGGCTCAAGCTTGAGGAAACACCGATCTTCGCCAACGCCATCGCCCGACACGAGCGGGTCAAGATGCCCCTGGCGGAACTCCTTAGCCAATACTGGCGCCCTATGCTGCTGGGCGCGGCATCAATGGTGGTGTGCTACGCGCTGTTCTATATCTCGACTGTGTTCTCCCTGAGCTACGGCGTATCGACCCTCGGTTACAGTCGCGAGACGTTCCTTGGCCTGCTGTGCTTTGCCGTACTGTTCATGGCCGCAGCCACACCCCTGGCGGCCTGGGCCAGCGACCGTTTCGGGCGCAAACCGGTGCTGATCATTGGCGGTGTGCTGGCGATCCTGTCTGGCTTCACCATGGAACCCTTGCTGACTTACGGCACTACATGGGCCGTTGCGCTGTTCCTTTGCATCGAACTGTTCCTGATGGGCGTGACCTTCGCCCCAATGGGCGCGATGCTGCCTGAACTGTTTCCGACGCGCGTGCGTTATACCGGCGCATCTGCGGCGTACAACCTGGGCGGTATCGTGGGGGCGTCAGTGGCGCCCTTCTTCGCCCAGAAACTGGTGGCGATGGGCGGCTTGAGCTGGGTTGGCGGGTATGTGTCGGCAGCAGCTTTGCTCAGCTTGATCGCTGTGCTGTGCCTGAAAGAGACGCGGGAAAACGATCTGGACCGAATTGCCTGACGCACAGCGTCAGGCAATTCGCAGTTGCAGTTGCAGTTATAGCTGAACCTTCACCGCTTTGGACGCACGCGTCGCTTTGGCGCGGGCGGCTTCGATGGTCTCGTCGCGAGCCAGGGCCACACCCATGCGCCGCTGACCATTGACTTCCGGTTTGCCGAACAGGCGTAACGCGGTGTCGGGCTCGCTCAAGGCAGCACCCAGGTTGGCGAAACTGGTTTGCGTGGATTTGCCTTCCACCAGAATCACTGCCGAAGCCGAGGGTCCGAACTGACGGATCAAGGGGATCGGCAGGCCGAGGATCGCCCGCGCATGCAGCGCGAACTGCGACAGGTCCTGAGAGATCAGGGTCACCAGGCCGGTGTCATGTGGACGCGGCGAGACTTCGCTGAACCAGACCTGATCACCCTTGATGAACAACTCGACGCCAAACAGACCACGGCCACCCAAGGCCTCGGTCACGGCGCGTGCAACCCGCTCGGACTCAGCCAAAGCAACCGGGCTCATGACCTGCGGCTGCCAGGATTCCTGATAGTCGCCCTTCTCCTGACGATGCCCGACCGGCGCACAGAAGGTAGTGCCGCCAATATGGCGCACAGTCAGCAGGGTGATTTCGTAATCGAAATCGATGAACCCCTCGATGATCACACGCCCCTTACCGGCACGGCCGCCTTCCTGCGCATAATCCCAGGCACCTTGCACGTCGTCAGTGCTTTTGAGCAGGCTTTGGCCTTTACCCGACGAACTCATCACCGGCTTGACCACACACGGGAAACCGAGGTTCTCAACCGCCTGACGGTAGTCTTCAAAGGTGTCGGCGAAATGATACGGCGAAGTCGGCAGATCCAGTTCTTCAGCGGCCAGACGACGAATGCCTTCGCGGTTCATCGTCAACAGAGCTGCCCGGGCAGTGGGGATCACGGTAAAACCTTCGGACTCCAGCTCGACCAGGGTCGCGGTCGCAATGGCTTCGATTTCCGGGACGATATAATGCGGCTTCTCGGCCTCGATCACTGCGCGCAAGGCGGCACCGTCGAGCATGTTGATTACATGACTACGATGCGCGACCTGCATGGCTGGAGCGTTGGCATAACGGTCAACAGCGATCACTTCGACGCCCAGGCGTTGCAGTTCGATCACCACCTCCTTGCCAAGCTCGCCGCAACCGCAGAGCAATACGCGCGTCGCGGTAGGCGACAGTGGCGTTCCGATTTGAGTCATCTCAGGTCCTCGTGGAGCAGATCATCGAGCCAGCCCGCCATTGGTGGGCGACTCATGGGGAGAAGAAAGGCGCGCAATTTACCACGAAGCCGATCACTTGGGCCTCGTCCCGAAAAAGTGAGGCGCCAGAATCAAGGAGTGGTTTTCACACCCACCGTCCACAGCATGCCACTGTCCCGCGCTCGCTCATGACAGCGTCCAAGCACCACGCGGCGCTCAGTATTGTCCATGCGACTCCAGCGGGTAATTTCCTCAACGGTGCGCTGGCAGCCCAGACAGATGTCCGCCTCGTCCAGCGCGCAAATATTCACACACGGCGAAGCAACCGGTCGCTCGACACTCATCAGTCTTCCTGCGGGGCCAGATCACGCGCATAGCGCTGGGCGTTGTGCACGTAATGCGCAGCACTGGCTTCAAGCATTTTTTTCTGCGCGTCCGTCAGTTCGCGCACCACTTTGCCGGGCGAGCCCATGACCAGTGAGCCGTCGGGGATTTCCTTGCCCTCGCCAATCAGCGAGTTGGCGCCGATGATGCAATAGTTGCCGATCTTGGCACCGTTAAGGATGACCGAATTGATGCCGATCAAGCTGCAATCGCCCACGGTGCAGCCATGCAGCATGACGTTATGGCCGATGGTGACATTTTTGCCGATGATCAGCGGCGACCCCATGTCGGTGTGCATCACCGTGCCATCTTGTACGTTGCTGTTCTCACCGATATGGATCAGCTCGTTGTCGCCACGCAATACGGCGCCAAACCAAACGCTGGCACCGGCTTCGAGCTTGACCTTGCCAATCAGGGTGGCAGTAGGCGCAACCCAGCTTTGCGGATGAGTGTCGACATGGGAATCTCCCAAGCGATATTTCATAGTGGTTTCCTCATGGCCCGCAGGCCGTGGGTAAGTATCAAATATTGATAAAACGCTCAGGCGGCGTGTGCAGGCTGATGTCGGCGTCGTACAGCACATTGACCAGTTCGACGATCATGATCGCTGTCAGACCCCATATTTTGAATTCACCGAAACGATAGCTGGGCACATACCAACTACGACCCTGGTAATCGATACGGTGAGTATGCTCACGCGGGTCCTCGCGAAAGAACGCCAGAGGCACGCTGAAGACAGCCGCAATCTCGGCATCGTTGGCCTGGTATTCGACGAAGTCAGGGATGATGCCTACGTAAGGCGTGACCCTGATTCCGTGCAAAGAGATCAACGGACTGAGCGGGCCGATCACCTCGACCAGACCAGGCGGCAGACCGATTTCTTCCTCGGCCTCACGCAAGGCCGTAAAAATCAGGTCCGGGTCTTCGGGATCACGCCGCCCACCAGGGAAGGCGACTTCGCCGCCATGGGTCGAAAGCCCGCTGGCGCGCAGGGTCAGGATCAACTCCGGCTCATCACTCCGAGTGATGGGCACTAGGACAGCGGCCTCGGGGAAACGTCGATCCGTTTCCAGAGTACGCGGCGTATGACTGCTTACACGGCGAAGTAGCTCGTCCAGCATGGGAAATCTCGATCTGTTGCCTAACTGGCATAATGCACCAAAGCGGCGATACGCCCAACCCCTTGTAGGACAACCCGGCAACTGATTGGACCTGCTTGTGTAAGCTCAGCTTGCCGACCCCGGTGCGGCACGCCAAGATAGCGACTGATTTCAGGAATCGACGTTCAGCATGAAATTCTGCAGCCAGTGCGGCAACCCGGTCATTCAGCGCATCCCCGAAGGCGATAGCCGCTTACGTTACGTCTGCGAGCATTGCCAGACCGTCCATTATCAGAACCCTAATATCGTCGCCGGGAGCCTGCCAATCTGGGGCTCGCAGGTGCTTCTATGCCGTCGCGCCATCGAGCCGCGCATGGGGTACTGGACCTTACCAGCCGGTTTCATGGAAAACGGGGAAACGGTCGAACAGGCCGCCCGCCGCGAAACGGCGGAAGAAGCCTGCGCCACGCTGCGCAACCTGAGCCTGTACATGCTGGTCGATGTACCGCACATCAGTCAGGTACACGTGTTTTATCGCGCCGAGCTGGTAGATCTGGAGTTTGCCGCCGGGGTAGAGAGCCTGGAGGTGCGGCTTTTCGACGAGGCTGACATTCCATGGTCCGAGCTGGCTTTCATGACGGTAAAACGTACCTTAGAATGCTTCTTTGCCGACCGGATCCAGCAGGTCTACCCAGTGCGAACTGAGTCTCTGGCACCGTTGCAGCAGATAAAAAAGACCTAATTACTCCGCGGGCAGCGCGTGTAGCGCTGCCCATACATTGCTCAGGGATACCGTTTCGATGCGTTGGTTGCTTGCCCTTTTATGTAGTTGCGTCGTTCCGCTGTCTCAAGCTGCATTCACCGAAACCAGACTGCCCAAGGGCAGTGAACAGAGGTTCATTGGTGGAGCAGTCATCAACACGCACAGCATCGCTGCTCAAAACATCGATAAAATACTGATTCTGAAATCGGCACATCAACTGCAGTTGATCAGCGACGGCGCGGCGCTCAAGACCTACCGCATTTCGCTGGGTAAAGTGCCCAAGGGGCAAAAGCTTCGAGAAGGCGACAAGCGCACCCCGGAAGGTCTTTACTGGCTGGACTGGCGCAAGGTCAGCGACAGTTACAACCTGTCGATGCATATCTCCTACCCGAACATCAGCGACTCGGCGCGCGCCCGACGCGATGGCGTCAGCCCGGGCAGCATGATCATGATCCACGGCACGCCGGTCAACGATGATTACCCGGAGTGGTATTTCCAGACCCTGGACTGGACCGACGGCTGCATCGCCATGAAAAATACCGACATGCGCGAGCTCTGGGATCTGGTCAAAGACGGCACCATGGTCGAGATCCGTCCCTGACTATTCTGATTGACGCGGCGTCCTCCCTGATACCTCCCGGCTCAGTACTCCGCCATTCTGTAGGCACTGCAGGACCGCTTTGTACTCCATCGCAGCCCGGTCAGCGCCTACTGTCTGCCGGCCAGAGGCAACATGAATCTGGTCCGGCTGATTCAGAAATCCGCCAGCTTCCACACTTCGTAAGCTGGCGTTTCATAGGGATGGCTCTGCTTTAGAGCCATCACTGCCTGAGCGATCAACTCGTCAGCCACTACCAACTCGACCTTCCATTCCTCCACCTGCTCGATCTCGCCTGCCTGCCCAATAAACGGCTGACTGCCGTCCAGCGGGCGAAACTGGCCTTGACCCAGCACCTGCCATGAGCAGTTGTCGTAAGCCCCGATTCGCCCGGCACCTGCGGCGAATACGGCACTCTTGACCACCTCTACATGGCTCGGTGGAACGAAGAAGCTGAGCTTGTACATGGCTCGACCGTTGTCTGTCAGTTCACCCATACCCGCGCATTACGGAACATGCGCATCCAGGCGCCGTCTTCATCCCACTCTTCCGGACACCAGGAGTTCTGTACGGCACGGAACACACGCTCAGGGTGCGGCATCATGATGGTGACGCGACCGTCACGGCTGGTGAGACCCGTAATCCCGCGCGGCGAACCGTTCGGGTTGGCAGGGTAGGTTTCGGTGACCTTGCCATGGTTGTCGACAAACCGCATGGCTACACATCCGGACACATCAGCTTCGAGCAACGCGTTTTCGTTGCGGAACTCAGCCAGACCCTCACCGTGAGCAATGGCGATCGGCATGCGCGAACCGGCCATACCCTGTAGGAAGATCGACGCTGATTCCTGAACCTGAACCATCGCTACCCGTGCTTCGAACTGCTCAGAGCGGTTGCGCACGAAGTGAGGCCAGAACTCGCTGCCTGGAACCAGTTCGCGAAGGTTGGACAACATCTGGCAACCGTTACACACGCCAAGCGTGAAGCTGTCCTGACGCTCGAAGAAGTTCTGGAAAGCATCCCGCGCGCGGCTGTTGAACAGGGCCGACTTGGCCCAGCCTTCGCCCGCGCCGAGCACGTCGCCGTAGGAGAAACCACCGCAGGCCACCAGACCTTTGAACTCATTCAGATCAACGCTACCGGCAAGAATATCGCTCATGTGTACGTCGATGGCGTTGAAGCCGGCGCGATCGAACGCCGCCGCCATCTCGACCTGACCGTTGACGCCCTGCTCACGCAGAACCGCCACTTGCGGACGAATGCCTTTCTTGATGTACGGCGCGCTGATGTTTTCGTTCACATCGAAGCCCAGCTTGATACTCAGGCCAGGGTTGTCTTCTTCAAGCAGTACGTCGAACTCTTGCTCGGCGCATTCGACGTTGTCACGCAGACGCTGGATTTGATAACTGGTCTCGGCCCACTGACGTTGTAGCGAACGACGTTGACCGGCAAACACCGGATCACCGTTGAAGCTGACCGCCACTTCATCGTTGTTCACCGGCTGACCGATGACCGCGACGCAATCCTGAAGCCCGGCCGCGCTGAACTGTGCAAGCACCACCGGCGTATCATCCTGGTGAACCTGAATCACTGCGCCCAGCTCTTCGTTGAACAGTATGGCTGCCAGTTCGGCGGAGGTTTCTGCCAGGCTGTCCAGGTACAGGTTCAAACCGCAGTGGCCGGCGAAGGCCATTTCCAGAGTGGTAACCAACAGACCACCGTCGGAACGGTCGTGATAAGCCAGCAAGTGGCCGTCAGCATTCAGACCCTGGATCACAGCGAAGAACGCCTTGAGGTCTTCAGCATCATCCACGTCGGGTGCGACACGACCCAACTTGCCGTGAACCTGGGCGAGAATCGAGGCGCCCATGCGGTTCTGACCACGACCCAGATCAATCAGGATCAGATCGGTTTCGCCCTTGTCCATGCGCAGCTCTGGCGTCAGGGTCTGGCGGATGTCGACCACCGGGGCAAAGCCGGTCACGATCAACGACAGCGGCGACGTCACGCTCTTCTCGGTGCCGTCATCGCGCCACTGGGTTTTCATGGACATTGAGTCCTTGCCCACCGGGATGGTGATGCCCAGTTCAGGGCACAACTCCATGCCAACCGCTTTCACTGTGTCATACAAACGGGCGTCTTCACCGGGGTGACCGGCAGCGGACATCCAGTTGGCCGACAGTTTGATGTCGGAAATTTTCGCAATGCGCGAAGCAACGATGTTGGTCAGGGTCTCGCCAATCGCCATACGCCCGGACGCCGGAGCGTCCAGCAGCGCCAGCGGCGTACGCTCGCCCATGGCCATGGCTTCACCGGTGTTCACATCGAAACTGGTAGCAGTCACGGCACAGTCGGCCACGGGCACTTGCCACGGACCTACCATTTGATCGCGAGCAACCAGACCGGTGATGGTCCGGTCGCCGATGGTGATCAGGAAGCTTTTGCTGGCGACGGCCGGGTGATGCAAAACGCGCTGCACACACCCGTCGATATCCAGGGTGCTCGGGTCGAAATCATCGCCCAGTTCGCTTTCGCGAGTCGCCGAACGGTGCATGCGCGGCGCCTTGCCCAGCAGCACTTCCAGCGGCATGTCCACCGGGCTGTTGCCGAAGTGGCTGTCGGTCACCGTCAGTTGCGGCTCGGCAGTGGCTTCACCGACGACGGCAAACGGGCAACGCTCACGTTCGCAAATGGCTTTGAAGCGCTCGAAATCCGCAGCGCCAACCGCCATCACATAACGTTCTTGTGATTCGTTGCTCCAGATTTCCAGCGGGGCCATGCCCGGCTCGTCATTTGGAATGTTGCGCAGCTCGAAACGACCGCCTCGTCCGCCATCGTTGACCAGTTCAGGGAAGGCATTGGACAGACCGCCCGCGCCGACGTCATGGATAAAGCTGATCGGGTTTTGATCGCCCAACTGCCAGCAACGGTCGATCACTTCCTGACAGCGACGCTCCATTTCAGGGTTTTCACGCTGAACCGAAGCAAAATCCAGATCCGCCGAGCTGGTGCCGGTCGCCATCGATGACGCTGCACCGCCACCCAGACCAATCAACATGGCCGGACCACCGAGCACGATCAGCTTGGAGCCGACAGTGATCTCGGCTTTCTGTACGTGTTCATCACGGATGTTGCCCATACCGCCAGCCAGCATGATCGGCTTGTGGTAACCACGGACTTCATCGCCGTGCGGGGTGCTGATCGATTGTTCGAAGGTGCGGAAGTAACCGGTCAGGGCCGGACGCCCAAATTCGTTGTTGAACGCCGCGCCGCCCAGCGGGCCTTCAAGCATGATGTCCAGCGCCGTCACGATGCGCTCGGGTTTGCCGTAAGGCACTTCCCACGGCTGTTCAAAACCGGGAATCAGCAGGTTCGACACGGTAAAACCGGTCAGGCCGGCTTTTGGCTTGGCGCCGCGACCGGTCGCACCCTCGTCACGAATCTCGCCGCCGGAGCCGGTAGAGGCACCCGGGAACGGAGCAATCGCGGTTGGGTGGTTGTGGGTCTCGACCTTCATCAAGATGTGCACCGGCTCCTGCACCGCGCCGTACTGACGGGTTTCAGGGTTCGGGAAGAAACGACCCGCCACAGGGCCTTCGATGACCGCAGCGTTGTCCTTATAGGCAGAGAGGACACCTTCGCCATGCATCTGGAAAGTGTTCTTGATCATGCCGAACAGGCTTTTTTCCTGGTTCTGGCCGTCGATATCCCAGCTGGCATTGAAGATTTTGTGGCGGCAATGCTCAGAGTTGGCCTGGGCGAACATCATCAATTCGATGTCATGGGGATTGCGCCCCAATGTCTCGAAGCTGGTCACCAAATAATCGATTTCATCATCGGCCAGGGCCAGGCCCAGCTCGATGTTGGCTTTTTCCAGCGCCACGCGACCGCCACCCAGAACATCGATGGCCGTCAGCGGCTTGGGTTCGGCATGGCGGAACAGACCGGCGGCCTGTTCCAGCGTGCCCAACACCAGCTGCGTCATGCGGTCATGCAGAGCGCCAGCAATCAGCTCGGCCTCGACGTCGCTGAACTGGCCTTCTACATAGAAAGCGATACCGCGCTCAAGGCGCTGAATTTTTGCCAGACCGCAGTTGCGGGCAATATCGCTGGCCTTGCTCGACCAGGGTGAAATAGTGCCAAAACGCGGCAACACCAGAAACAGCCGGCCGCTCGGCTCTTGAACCGGCACACTCGGGCCGTATTTCAGAAGGCGGGCAAGGACCTGCTGTTCTTCATCGGTCAGAACGCCAGTGACCTCAGCGAAGTGGGCGAATTCAGCGTACAAGCCACTGACAGCTGAAACTTTTTGTTTCAGCTGTTCAAGTAATTTGCTGTGGCGGAAGGCAGAAAGGGCAGGAGCACCGCGCAGGATCAACATCTTCGGGACAGCCTCGGGAAGGGGTGTGCTTTGAGGCCATACATTCTAGCCTAAACCGCCCCTTTCAGCACCCAGAACGGTGGTTTCCAGCATCGCCTGATGTCGGTGACCCGAGAACGACTCCGCTCTATCAGACAAGGCCCTCACTGTCGAGATATGGCGGTCGGGGTCCTTTGCGTATACTGCACCTATGTTTTCCCAATCCGCTTTCCGCCCGCGCTGTGCCAAATGGCTCATCGCAACCGGACTCTTCCTAATGCTCGGCGCCTGTGTTGATAAACCCAACACACTGGAGCGAGTCAAGGAGGACGGCATTCTGCGCGTGGTCACTCGTAACAGCCCGGCCACTTATTTCCAGGATCGCAACGGTGAAACCGGTTTCGAATACGAGCTGGTCAAGCGCTTCGCCAAGGATCTTGGGGTCGAACTGAAGATCGAAACCGCCGACAATCTTGATGATTTATTCGATCAGTTGCAGAAGCCCGGAGGCCCAGTGCTGGCTGCTGCGGGCCTGGTCGCTACCGACACACGCAAGCTGCAAGCCCGTTTTTCCCATCCGTACCTGCAAGTCACCCCCCAGATCATCTACCGCAACGGCCAGTCGCGCCCGACCGACGCTGGCGATTTGATCGGAAAGAAGATCATGGTGCTCAAGGGCAGCAGCCATGCCGAACAGCTGGCCGCACTGAAACTGAAAATGCCGACACTGGAGTACGAAGAGTCCGACGCAGTGGAAGTGGTCGATCTGCTGCGCATGGTGGATGAGGGCCAAATTGACCTGACCCTGGTCGACTCCAATGAATTGGCAATGAATCAGGTGTACTTCCCGAACGTGCGCGTTGCCTTCGACCTGGGCGATAGCCGTGATCAGCGCTGGGCCGTCGCGCTGGGCGAAGACAACAGCCTGCTGAACGAGATCAACAACTTCCTCGACAAAGTCGAGAAGAACGGCACGCTACAGCGCTTGAAAGATCGCTATTACGGGCATGTCGACGTCCTTGGATACATGGGGGCCTACACCTTCGCCCAACACCTTCAGCAGCGTTTGCCGCACTATGAAAAACATTTCCGGTCGGCAGGCAAGGAAGAGCAGGTGGATTGGCGATTGCTGGCTGCCATCGGTTATCAGGAATCGTTATGGCAGCCCAGCGTCACGTCAAAAACCGGCGTACGGGGTTTGATGATGCTGACCCAAAACACGGCGCAGGCCATGGGTGTGTCCAACCGGTTGGATGCCAAGCAAAGCATCGACGGCGGCTCAAAGTACTTTGCCTACATGAAGGATCAGTTGGACGACAAGATTCAGGAACCTGACCGTACATGGTTAGCACTTGCGGCCTATAACGTCGGTAGCGGTCATCTGGACGATGCGCGCAAATTGGCCGAGAACGAAGGCCTGAATCCAAATAAATGGCTGGACGTAAAAAAAATGTTACCGCGTCTAGCGCAAAAAAAATGGTTCAGCAAAACCCGTTACGGTTATGCCCGAGGCGGCGAACCCGTGCACTTTGTCGCCAACATCCGTCGCTATTACGACATCCTCACATGGGTCACCCAGCCGCAGCTTGAAGGCAGTCAGGTCGCCGACGGCAACCTGCATGTGCCGGGCGTGGACAAGACCAAACCGACTGAAGAAAACCCGACGCTTTAAGCGTCGGCTCAGGCCTATCGCGCCAGCGAACTCAACCCTTCGCCCGGCGCATCTTGAAGAACTCACTCAGCATCCTCCCGCATTCCTCCGCCAGCACCCCCCCTTCGAACAACACCCGATGGTTGAGAAAGGCCTGACTGAAAAACTGCCCCTGACTCTGAACAATACCGGCCTTGGGTTCAAGCGCACCGTACACCACACGAGCGATGCGTGAATGCACAATCAGGCCCGCGCACATGCTGCACGGTTCGAGGGTGACGTAGAGGGTGCTGCCCGGTAGCCGATAATTACTGAGCGCCTGAGCTGCGGAGCGAATGGCGACCATCTCGGCGTGGGCGCTGGGGTCGCTGCCGCTGATAGGGCAATTGAACCCGCGTCCGATAATTTCGCCGTTCTGCACCACTATTGCGCCCACGGGCACTTCACCCAAAGCTGCGCCCTGCGAGGCCAGCGCCATTGCCTCACGCATGAAATGTTGATCCTGACTGCGATCAATAATCTGCGACTGCCTCATCAGGACACCTCTATTGCGGCCATTAGCCCGGTTTCCATGTGGTCGATCACATGGCAGTGGAACATCCACACGCCCGGATTATCGGCTACCAGCGCGACACGTGCCCGCTCGTTTTTACCGAGCAGGTAGGTGTCGGTGAAGTACGGAATGATCGTCCTGCGGTTCGACCCGATGACCTTGAAACTCATGCCGTGCAAGTGGATCGGGTGCTGATACTGCGTCATGTTCTTCAACTCGAAGATGTAGCTTCTACCCTTTTGCAGCTTGGCGATGGGCCGGTCGGCGCAGGTCTTGTCGGTGATATCCCATGCCTTGCCATTGATCTGCCACAAGCTCGGTGGTGCACCATTGTCGACGTTCACCGACACGGAGCCCACCCATTCGAAATTGAAGTTGAGCTTCTCGGCGTTAGCCATGTCAGGTTCGGAAACTGGATTGACCGGCAACGCCGGAGGCCATTCGCCAGCTGCGTCGCTGTTGGCAACCGAACGAAAGGTTCCCAGACGTACCGGACCATTGCGCAGCGAAATCTCTTCACCCGCCGCTGGCACCTTGATCGCCAGACAAATGCGCATGCCCGGCCCCAGCCAATATTCCTTACCCAACGGCCGTGGCTTGACCGGATTACCGTCCAGCGCGTAGATCTGCGCCTCGACACCGGGCATGTTCAGGCGATAAGTCAGGGTATTGTCGAGATTGAGTAGCCTGACCCGGACAATCTGCCCGGCAGGCAAGTCAATGACGGCCTGCGGCACGCCATTAATAGTCGATAATCGCCCCGCCGTACCGCCGCGCGCGGCTTCACGAGACACACTGAAAGCGGTGAACGCCCCCTCTTCGTCAACATGCCAGCTTTTCAGGCTCAGGGTCCGCTCATGCAGGAAACCGGTCGGCTCACGCTCTTCGACGATCAACGGCCCGACCAGCCCGCGACCCAACTCTTCACTGCTATTCACATGTGGGTGATACCAGTAGCTGCCAGCGTCCGGCACGCGAAACCTGTAATCGAAATACTCCCCCGGCAACACAGGCAGCTGCGAAACGTACGGCACGCCGTCCATTTCCAGCGGCAAACGGATCCCGTGCCAGTGAATCGTGGTCGGCACCGGCAGCTTGTTGATGAACCGTACTCGCAGCCACTCGCCCTGACGCACCCGCAACTCAGTGCCCGGCGCAGAGCCACCGAATGCCCAGGCCGGCGTCTGATGGCTAGACACCAGCTCCAGATCCAATGGCGCGGCAATCAGCTCGTAGTCGTGGCCCGCCTCGGAATTCCTGCGCCCCAGCCAATAGCGCGAAGCGCCACCTGCGCCCAAACCAACCACGGCAAGACCGGCCAGACCTCCGAGTATTTGTCGACGGGTAAAGGACATAAGCGCAAGCACCTCAAGAATAAAACAGAGTGGAGCCGGATGGCCCGCACACACCTGAGAACAGATGCCAAGGGCGAATACGATACACCTGCATTTGAAAAAAAATAAGGGCAGCCTAGGCTGCCCTTATAGATTGAATCATTTCAGCGCTGCAAAGCTGCCGCCGCGATCAGATCATTCCCACTCAATAGTCGCTGGCGGCTTGCTCGACACGTCGTACGTGACGCGGGAGATGCCTTCGATTTCATTGATGATGCGGCCGCTGACGGTTTCCAGCAGCTCGTAAGGCAGGTGCGCCCAACGTGCGGTCATGAAGTCGACGGTTTCCACTGCACGCAGGGCGACAACCCAAGCGTAACGACGGGCATCGCCCACCACACCGACCGATTTAACCGGCTGGAACACCACGAATGCCTGGCTGACCTTGTGATACCAGTCAGCCTTGCGCAGCTCTTCGATGAAAATGTGGTCAGCGCGACGCAACAGGTCGGCGTACTCCCTTTTCACTTCACCGAGAATCCGTACACCGAGACCCGGGCCCGGGAATGGGTGACGGTAAACCATGTCGTACGGCAGGCCGAGTTCGAGACCCAGGCGGCGGACTTCATCCTTGAACAGTTCGCGCAACGGCTCGACCAGTTTCAGGTTCATCTCGTCCGGCAAGCCACCCACGTTGTGGTGCGACTTGATCACATGAGCCTTGCCGCTTTTCGCGCCAGCCGACTCGATCACGTCCGGGTAGATGGTGCCCTGAGCCAGGTACTTGATGTTGTCCAGCTTGCAGGATTCGGCATCGAACACATCGATGAAGGTACGACCGATGATTTTGCGCTTCTTCTCTGGATCGCTCTCGCCCGCCAGATTGTCGAGGAACTGATCGGCAGCGTTGGCGCGGATCACTTTGACACCCATGTTCTCGGCGAACATGGCCATCACTTGCTCGCCTTCGTGCAGACGCAGCAGGCCGTTGTCTACGAATACGCAGGTCAGTTGATCGCCGATGGCTTTGTGCAGCAATGCCGCAACCACCGAAGAATCGACACCGCCGGACAGACCGAGCAGCACGTTATCGGTGCCAACCAGGGCACGGACATGCGCGATGGCGTCTTCAGCGATGTGCGACGGCGTCCACAACGCTTCGCAGCCGCAGATGTCGAGAATGAAGCGCGACAGGATGCGACCGCCCTGCTTGGTATGGGTTACTTCCGGGTGGAACTGCACACCGTAGTAGCCGCGCGAGTCGTCGGCCATGCCGGCAATCGAGCAACTCGGGGTGCTTGCCAGCACGTGAAAGCCTTCAGGGATTTCAGTCACTTTGTCGCCGTGGCTCATCCACACGTCAAGGCCGTAAAGACCGTCTGGATCAACGTGATCTTCAATACCATCGAGGAGGCGGCTCTTGCCAACCACATCGACTCGGGCGTAACCGAATTCGCGCAGCTCGGAACCTTCCACCCGACCGCCCAGCTGTTCAGCCATGGTCTGCATGCCGTAGCAAATTCCGAAGACTGGCACGTTCAGGTCAAACACGGCCTTTGGCGCACGCGGGCTATCAGCTTCGTGTACGGACTCAGGGCCACCGGCGAGAATGATCCCGCGTGGGTTGAATGCGCGAATCGCTTCGTCGTCCATGTCGAACGGATGCAGCTCGCAATACACGCCGATCTCACGCACGCGGCGGGCAATCAGTTGGGTGTACTGGGAACCGAAGTCGAGGATCAGGATGCGGTGGGCGTGAATGTCGAGGGCCATGACTCATTCTCTCGGTGGAATTCGGAAACAACACGGGGCTGCTAGCAGCCCCGATTATTTAGATGACACTGGATAGCGCTTTTAACCTACGCGGTAGTTCGGCGCTTCTTTGGTGATCTGCACGTCGTGGACGTGGGACTCAGCCATGCCGGCACCGGTGATACGCACGAATTCTGGCTTGGTGCGCATCTCTTCGATCGTGGCGCTGCCGGTGTAACCCATGGATGAACGCAGGCCGCCCATCAATTGGTGAACGATAGCGCTCAGCGAGCCTTTGTAAGCGACCCGGCCTTCGATGCCTTCCGGCACCAGCTTCTCGGCACCCTCGGAAGAGTCCTGGAAGTAACGGTCAGATGAGCCCTGCGCCTGAGACATCGCACCCAACGAACCCATACCGCGGTAAGCCTTGTAGGAGCGACCCTGGAACAGTTCGATTTCACCTGGCGCCTCTTCGGTACCGGCAAACATCGAGCCCATCATCACGCAGGAAGCACCGGCCACGATGGCTTTGGACAGGTCACCCGAATAACGGATGCCGCCATCGGCGATCAACGGAACGCCCGTGCCTTCAAGGGCCGCGGCGACGTTGGCGATGGCGCTGATTTGCGGCACGCCGACACCGGCAACGATGCGCGTAGTGCAGATGGAGCCAGGACCGATACCGACCTTGACCGCATCGGCACCCGCTTCAGCCAACGCCTTGGCAGCAGCGCCGGTAGCGATGTTGCCGCCGATGACCTGCACTTCAGGGAAATTCTGTTTGACCCAACGGACGCGATCGATCACGCCCTTGGAGTGGCCGTGAGCGGTGTCGACCACCACCACGTCAACGCCGGCGGAAACCAGGGCTGCAACGCGTTCGGCAGTGTCCTTGCCGGTACCAACCGCAGCGCCGACACGCAGACGACCTTGATCGTCCTTGCTCGCCAATGGGTAGGCCTTGGCTTTTTCGATGTCCTTGACGGTCATCATGCCCTTGAGCGCGAACTTGTCGTCGACGATCAGGACTTTTTCCAGACGATGCCTGTGCAGCAGCTCACGCACTTCGTTCTTGTCGGCGCCTTCACGAACAGTGACGAGACGCTCTTTAGGCGTCATCACTTCCCGAACAGGAACATCCAGACGGTTTTCGAAGCGCACATCCCGAGACGTCACGATGCCGACCAGGTCGCCATTGTGCATCACCGGTACGCCGGAAATATTGTGCAGATGCGTCAGTTCGAACAGATCACGTACCGTGGCATCTGCCTCGATGGTAATGGGGTCCTTGACTACACCGGCTTCGAACTTCTTGACCTTACGCACTTCGGCAGCTTGCTGCTCGATGGTCATGTTCTTGTGGATAATACCGATACCACCTTCCTGAGCCATGGCAATTGCCAGACGGGCTTCAGTCACGGTATCCATCGCGGCAGAGACCAGCGGAATATTAAGCTCGATGCCACGTGTCAAACGTGTCTTCAAACTAACTTCGTTAGGAAGCACCTCGGAATAACCGGGCACTAGGAGAATGTCGTCGAAGGTTAGAGCTTCTTGGCTGATACGCAGCATCGCGGGGGCTCCCGAGCGGGAAATTGGAAGCGCGCCATTATACCCATACGGACCTGCCTGCTCAATGTAAACCTCAGCCTATTATCAATCAGCGTCCAAATGCACGTTGACTAACGAAACCGGACGATCCAGACGCTCGGCGAATTCATCGAGAAAGCTCTGCTTGAACGAGGCGTCCAGCCAGTTATTGAAGATAAAACCCAGGTTGGAAAAACCGCAGGCTTGCAGGAACAGAAAGCCATTGATGTCGTCTTCATGCCCGCATTCCGGGCAGATGAAGTTATCGGTGTGCCCCGGCATCCACTCTTCCAGACTGTCGAACAGTGCTTCACCCACTTCTTTTCTGCATTCAGGGCAGCCAGCCTCTTCAGCGAAATCGGTCAGCGGAGTAAAGATACAACGCTTGGTGACGATCTCCAGACCGTTGATCGCTTGCCCGAATGGCAGGGCATCAGGATTCTCGACGACATCACGGGCACCGGGCGCAACGGCATAGGCCATCTTGCTGAAACTGCGGCCGCAGGTGGTCAATTCTTGCTCGATGATGTTCTTGTTCATCAGCCAGCGCAGGATCAGCCGGGCTCGGGCCTCGTGAGCCGGAAAGTCGGAAATCTGCGGGACGATGATGCTCTGGGTATTCATGGATGACGCCTATTGCTGCTACTTAATAAGGCAGCTTAATCCCCCCCCTTTCAGGTCAAGTGCTGGCTCATGTGGAGAGGTAGCGACCGATCAATGCAATACCACTGGCCAGCACCAGCCACGTGACCAGACGCACAAAGGCCTCACGCGACAATTTCATGATCAGTGAGCGGCCAATCCACGAACCCACGACCATCGCCGGAAACAAACACGCGGCCAGCATCAGCAACGGCATTTCGGCGTACACCCCCGCCAGCATAAACAGGCTCAACCGGACGATGGTGCTGCAACTGATCAACGCGGCCTGGGTCGCCCGCGCCTGCACCTTGGAAGGCAAACGGCTGTTAAGGTAAATCGCGTAAAGAAAGCCACCACTGCCAAATAGCGCACCGAACAGGCCGCCAATGGTGCCCATCGGTATTGCCCAGCCCGCCGCGAGCTGTGTCGGACGAACTTTTACCCCTAGGCTATAAAGCGCGTAAGCGGTAATGAACAATCCCATCAGCAACAGCAAGACATCGGATTTAAGGTTGAGCAGAAACACCACGCCCAAGGTGCAGCCCACCGCCATGCAGGGCAGCAGGCGCAGGAGCTCAGCCTTGACCACCGATCGGCGCGAAGGCAGCAGATTGCCGAACGCAGCGATGAAATCCAGCAATACCAACAACGGAATGATCCGCGACAACGCCATGAAATTGATCAGCACCGGTCCAGCAACCAACGCCGTACCAAACCCGGCGATACCAAATACGATGTACGCGCCTATCACGCCCAGCTCGATCAGCACCCAGTCGAGGGGCGTGAACGCCAATTGATTGAACAACCCGGTTAAATCGGCAAAGGTCATCGAGATTCATCCATGAAGTTATCCGTGCCGACTGTAACCAGCGAGCGGTATGCTCGACTAGATAAAACCACCACTACCTATCCTATATAAAGGCATGCCTTTATCATGCTCGCCATGATCAAAGACCCCTTCGCAAGACTCGGCCTCGACCGGGAAGTCCTCACCGTCAGCCAGCTCAACGGCCGCGCACGCGTGCTGCTGGAGGATGTGTTCAGTAATATCTGGGTTGAAGGCGAAATCTCCAATCTGTCCCGCCCGGCGTCCGGCCATGTGTATTTCACCCTCAAGGACAGTGGCGCCCAAGTGCGTTGCGCACTGTTCCGGCAAAGCGCCGCACGGGTTCGTCAGGTGTTGAAAGACGGTCTGGCGGTGAAAGTGCGCGGCAAAGTTTCGCTGTTCGAAGGCCGTGGCGACTATCAGTTGATCCTCGACACCGTCGAGCCCGCAGGTGAGGGTGCCCTGCGTCTGGCCTTCGATGCACTGAAAGACAAACTCAGCGTCGAAGGCCTGTTCAGCGCCGAACGCAAAGTGCCGTTGCCTTTGCATCCGCGTCGCATCGGCATCATCAGCTCGCCTACCGGCGCAGTGATTCGCGACATCATCAGCGTGTTCCGCCGTCGTGCACCGCAGGTGCAACTAACGTTGATCCCTACCGCAGTACAAGGTCGTGATGCTATCGCGCAAATTGTCCGCGCCTTGAAACTGGCCGACTCTCGAGGTTTTGATGCCTTGATCCTGGCCCGTGGCGGCGGCTCGCTGGAAGACTTGTGGTGCTTCAACGAAGAAGCGGTGGCCCGGGCAATCGATGCCTGTGTGACGCCGATTGTCAGCGCGGTCGGGCATGAGACCGACGTCTCGATCAGCGATTTCGTGGCCGACGTGCGGGCACCGACGCCATCGGCTGCGGCAGAGCTGCTCGCACCGGACGCCAGTGACCTGCATCGACGGGTCGATAGCCTGAAGCGGCGGTTAGTCACCCGCATCCAGGATCGCTTGATGCGCGAGCGCCTGCGCCTGGAAGGCATTTCCCGACGCTTGCGTCATCCTGGCGAGCGCCTGCGCCAGCAAGCACAACGCCTGGACGATCTGGACATGCGCCTGCGTCGCGCCTTCGAACAGCACACGCAAAAACGCGCTGCGCGTCTGGCCCATCTGCAGGCCCGCCTCGCCGCCCAGCATCCGGGTCGTACCCTTGCGCTGTTGAAACAACGGCTGGACAGCTTGTCCCAACGCTTGCCTCGAGCGATTCGCGAGATCCTCAAGACCCGACGTTTGCAGCTGCAAAGCCACATGCAGACGCTGCACGTGGTCAGCCCGCTGGCAACGCTGAGCCGTGGCTACAGCATCCTGCTCGATGAACGTGGTCATGCGATTCGTAGCGCGGAACAAACCCATAACGGCCAGCGTTTGAAAGCCCGGCTTGGCGAAGGTGAATTGCAGGTGCGCGTCGAAGACAACCATCTGGCGCCTGTCACCCTCTCTCTTCTGGATTGATCTATTGATGCTGCGTTTTATTGCGCCACTATTTGCACTGTGTCTTGCCCTGCCCGCCCATGCCAGCAACGACAGTTACATCGCCCGCCTGCTGAACAAGCCGGTACCGGGCGGTGTTGCGGTCGTCGATCTGGGTACCAGCGCTCAGGCGCCGCAAGCCAGTTATCAAGGCAGGCCGGTGTTGGTGGTCAAAGAACAGGATGCGCGCTGGCTGGCGATTGTGGGTGTGCCGTTGACGATCAAGCCCGGCAGCCAACAGATCACCGCCAAAACCGCGAATGGCACACGCACCCTGAACTTCACCGTCGGCAACAAGCAATACCCAGAACAACGCATCACCCTGAAAAACCAGCGCCAGGTCAATCCCAACCCCGCCGACCTGAAACGTATCGATGGCGAACTGGCCGAGCAGATTCGCGCTTACCGCAGCTTCACGCCGGGGACGCCGAGCAACTTGCTGCTGGACAAGCCGGTGAGTGGTCCCCTTTCGAGCAAGTTCGGCGTTCGCCGTTTCTTTAATGGCGAGGAACGCAATCCCCACGCGGGTCTGGATTTCGCTGTACCGGCGGGCACCCCGATCAAATCGCCAGCCGCTGGCAAGGTGATCCTGATCGGCAATTACTTCTTTAACGGCAATACCGTGTTCGTCGACCACGGCCAGGGTTTCATCAGCATGTTCTGCCACATGTCGAAAATCGACGTGAAGGTTGGTCAGGCAGTAAGCCGTGGTGGCGTGGTAGGCAGAGTCGGCTCAACCGGCCGCGCCACCGGGCCGCATATGCATTGGAACGTCAGCCTGAACGATGCACGGGTTGATCCAGCAATTTTTATTGGTGCATTTCAACCCTGAGTTGCGCCCCCGTGGAAGACCGCGCAATTTGCGCGGTCTTTTACTTAAGATTCAGCCATAAAAACCCGTAAAAACGCTAAATCAGATGATTTATATCAATTTTTATCGAGTGCTTGCCAACTTTCACCCCAATGGTTACGGTTGACGGCATGAAAACCTCACACACCCTCATTCTATTGCGCCAACATCGCTGCCTTTGCCTGGTCAGTGCACGACTGCCAAGCTAGATCGCGGTGCCTCGCCCCTTTCTTTCGTTTCAACGGTAGGCCGCCTCTATCCGGCCAGCACAATAAGGATTTTTCCCATGGCAATGCTCAACGATCCCTCGACCAAGTACCGCGCGTTTCCAACCATTGACCTGCCTGACCGTACCTGGCCTTCAAAGACCATCACAACAGCGCCGATCTGGTGCAGCTCTGACCTTCGCGACGGCAACCAATCGCTGATCGAGCCGATGGATGCGGTCAAGAAACTGCGTTTCTGGAAGACCCTGGTCAGCGTCGGCGTCAAAGAAATCGAAGCGTCGTTCCCGGCCGCCTCGCAAACCGACTTTGACTTCGTCCGTACTCTGATTGAAGGCAACCACATCCCGGATGACACCACCATTCAGGTGCTGACCCAGGGTCGTGAAGACTTGATCGCGCGCACGTTCGAATCCCTGCGCGGGGCAAAGAAAGCCATTGTTCACCTGTATAACGCGACCTCGCCTTCGTTCCGCCGCATCGTCTTCAACCAAGACAAAGCCGGCGTGAAAGAGATCGCGGTCAGCGCAGCCAAGCTGTTCGTCAAGTTCGCAGCCCAGCAGCCTGAAACCCAGTGGACGTTCGAATATTCGCCGGAGACTTTCAGCGCGACCGAACTCGAGTTCGCCAAGGAAGTGTGCGACGCGGTCATCGAGGTCTGGAACCCGACACCTGAGCACAAAGTCATCCTCAACCTGCCAGCAACCGTTGAAGTGGCTACGCCAAACATATACGCCGACCAGATCGAGTGGTTTGGCCGCAATATCAATCGCCGTGACAGCGTGCTGATCAGCCTGCATACCCACAACGACCGTGGTACCGGGGTTGCGGCCACTGAGCTGGGCTTGATGGCTGGCGCCGATCGCGTTGAAGGTTGCCTGTTCGGTAACGGCGAGCGCACCGGTAACGTCGATCTGGTCACCGTGGCACTCAACCTCTATACCCAGGGCATCAACCCTCAGTTGGACTTCTCTGACATCGACGGCGTGCGCAAAGTCGTTGAGGAGTGCAACCAGATTCCAGTTCACCCACGCCATCCGTATGTGGGCGATCTGGTGCACACCGCGTTCTCCGGCTCGCACCAGGACGCCATCCGCAAAGGTTTCAGCCAGCAAAAGCCTGATGCGTTGTGGGAAGTGCCTTACCTGCCAATCGACCCGGCCGATATCGGTCGCAGTTACGAGGCGGTGATTCGGGTCAACAGCCAATCCGGCAAAGGCGGCATCGCTTACCTGCTGGAACAGGAATATGGCATCTGCCTGCCACGCCGGATGCAGATCGAGTTCAGCCAGGTAGTTCAGGGTGAAACCGATCGTCTGGGCCTGGAAATGAGCGCGCAGCAGATTTACAGCTTGCTGCACCGCGAATACCTGCAAGCCAACGTGCCGTACGCCCTGCTCAGCCATAAGCTGCAGGAAGAAAACGGCAACAGCTCAGTGGATGCCGAGGTCCATTGCGATGGCGAGACCCAGCACTGGCGTGGCAAGGGCAAAGGCGCTCTGGAAGCACTGGTCGCCAGCCTGCCGGACTCCGTGGAAATCATGGACTACAGCGAACACGCCATTGGCGCCGGGACCACGGCCAAGGCAGCGGCTTACATCGAACTGCGAGTGAACGGTGATCGTGCGGTCCACGGTGTTGGCATTGATGAGAACATCACCACTGCCAGCTTCCGCGCACTGTTCAGTGCACTGAATCGCTCATTGAGCCAGGCCCAAGCCAAAGCGGCTTGATCTGAACACCTGAAACAAAAAACGGCCCCGAAGCGAACGCTTCGGGGCCGTTTTTGTGTCTGCTTCCCGCATTTCCTGTGAGAGATGTCGCCCCGCCTGCAACGCCGCGCTATCGCGCAGTTCAAACTGTAAGAGCAACTGTCTGCGAAGACCATTCAACGAGGCCTGTCAGACACACCGCGTTGCGACTTTCACAGATAAGTCAGCTCCTGCGGGGATCAGCGTTTGGCTGGAAACCGCATCAAATAAAAACATTATTATTCAATGCAGCTCGAAAGTGTCCGCATCCAGATTCGCCGGAAAGCGTTTGCGGTAGGCGGCCAGGTCGGCAGCGCTCAGGCAGACCTGAAACACCCCATCGGCCTCACCGGCGCTAAACAGGCTTTCACCCTGAAAGTCGAAAACGTGGCTATCACCCGTGTAAGTAAAGCCCTTACCGTCGGTGCCGACTCGATTGACTGCGGCGACGTAGCAGAGGTTTTCGATGGCGCGGGCCGGTAGCAGGCGATTCCAGTGCAGACGTCGTGCGCCGGGCCAGTTGGCGACATACAGCAGCAGATCAGTGTCTTGCGCATCACGGCTCCAGACCGGGAAACGCAGGTCGTAGCAAATCAGTGGCCGAATCCGCCAGCCTTTCAATTCAAACTGAACCTGACGCTCACCCGGAGTGAAGTGGTTGTGCTCGCCCGCCATGCGAAACAGATGGCGCTTGTCGTAATGCAACAGCTCACCGTCTGGGCGCGCCCATAGCAGGCGATTGCGATGGCTGCCGTCAGCAGCCTGAACGATCAGGCTGCCCGTCACGACCGCATCCAGTCGCTTGGCCTGGGCCAGCATCCACTTGGCGGTGGGGCCATTTTCCGGCTCGGACAGGGTTTCGGACTGCATCGAGAAGCCGGTGGTGAACATCTCTGGCAGGATAATCAGGTCCGCGCCCCGAGCCTGATCCAGCAACAGCTCGAAATGCTCATGGTTGGCCTCGCGGTCGTGCCACACCAGAGTGGTCTGGACCAACGCTATATTGAGATTGGGCAGTTCGCTTAAATCGCGCATAGTTTTTCCGCTGCCTGACGCAACGTCTCCTCGCGTTTGGCAAAGCACAAACGAATCAGGCGTTGCCCTGATGGTGGGCTTTGGTAGAAGACCGAGATAGGAATAGAAGCCACACCATGCTCGCGGGTCATCCACAGCGACATATCGACGTCATTCAAATCCGGACGAATGTTCGAGTAATCCACCAGCTGAAAATAGGTGCCCGCTACGCGGCTGAAGTTAAAGCGTGAGGGTTCAAGCTGGTCGCAGAACAGATCGCGCTTGGCCTGATAGAACGCGGGCAGCTCCTCGACATGCTCAGGGTGCTCGGCCATGAAATCAGCCAAGGCGTATTGCAGCGGCGTTACGCCACAGAAGCTCACGTACTGGTGGATCTTGCGCAACTCGGCAGTCAAGGCCGGAGGCGCGACCACATAACCGGTTTTCCAACCGGTAACGTGATAGGTCTTGCCGAACGAACTGACCACGAACGCCCGCTGGTACAGTTCTTCATGGGCCAGCACGCTGGCGTGCGGCACGCCGTCAAACACCAGGTGCTCGTACACTTCATCGCTGACCAGATAAATATCGCGATTGGCGATCAACGCCGCCAACCGATCGAGCTCATCGCGGGTGATCAACGCGCCGCTCGGGTTGTGCGGGCTGTTGAGGATGATCATCCGCGTGCGCGGGGTCAGGGCTTCGCCGAGCTTCTGCCAATCAATGGCGAAATCGTCCAAGCCAAGCTGAACATGCACGCAGCGACCGCCAGCCAGCTCGACCGAAGGTTCATAGCTGTCGTAGCACGGGTCGAACACGATCACTTCGTCGCCGGGCTGAATCACCGTCTGGATCGCGCAAAAAATGGCCTGGGTCGCGCCGGGGGTGATGGTAACTTCAGTGTCGGCATCCACCTGACGGCCATAGCTACGGGCAATTTTGGCCGCCACTTGCTGGCGCAGGGCAGGCAAGCCGGTCATCGGCGCGTATTGGTTGTGGCCATCAGCGATGTGCCGGCTCACAGCATCTCGAAGCGCTTGCGGGCCGTCGAAATCCGGAAAACCTTGGGACAGGTTAATTGCACCGGTCTGCGCGGCAAGCTGGGACATCACGGTAAAAATGGTCGTGCCGACATTCGGCAGCTTACTGATGATCATGGGCCATTCCCTTGCTTACACCCGGCTCTACGGCGGCACGGGAAACAAACAGGATAGCCCATACCACGCGCATAAAAAAAGGCGCCATTGGCGCCCTTTTCAAGAATATCCGTTACCGGATCAACGCTTATCTTTGCGTTTTTTGTCAGCTTTCTTGTGGTGAGACATCATTCGACGCTTCTTGTTGACCTGACGGTCTGTCAGCGTGTTCTTGTTGCCTTCGTATGGGTTCTCCCCGCCTTTGAACTCGATCCGGATTGGCGTACCGACCAGCTTCAACACGCGGCGGTAGGTGTTTTCCAGATAACGGACATAGGACTTGGGTACTTTCTCGACTTGGTTGCCGTGAATCACGATCAACGGCGGGTTAGCACCGCCCAAGTGAGCATAGCGAAGCTTGATGCGGCGGCTGCCAACCATCGGCGGTGCATGTTCACTGACCGCGTCTTCAAGAATCTGAGTCAGGCGGTTAGTCGGCCAGCGGGTGACTGCGGACTTGAACGAGTTCTGAACCGATTGGTAGAGGTTACCCACACCCGTGCCATGCAAGGCCGAGATGAAGTGGATATCGGCGAAGTCGACGAAGAACAAGCGACGTTGCAGCTCGATCTTCACGAACTCGCGCTCGCTCGGATCCATGCCATCCCACTTGTTCAATGCGATAACCAGCGCACGACCGGATTCCAGGACAAAGCCCAGCAGGTTGAGGTCGTGATCGACCACGCCTTCGCGGGCGTCCATCACGAAGATCACCACGTTGGCGTCTTTGATCGCCTGCAGGGTTTTCACCACCGAGAACTTTTCGACTTCCTCGTGGACCTTGCCGCGCTTGCGCACACCCGCGGTGTCGATCAGCGTGTACTTCTCGTCGTTACGCTCGAAGGGAATGTAGATGCTGTCACGGGTGGTGCCAGGCTCGTCATAGACGATAACCCGGTCTTCACCGAGCATGCGGTTGACCAACGTCGATTTGCCAACGTTCGGACGGCCGATGATCGCGATCTTGATCCCGTCTTTTTCACTAGGACCTGGAATGCGCTTGGCTTCCTGGCCTTCGGCGACATCTTCGGCCTCAATCTCTTCTTCAGGGTCTTTCGGGAATTCGCTGAGGGCGATTTCCAGCATCTGAGTGATGCCACGACCGTGAGCACCAGCAACCGGGATCGCATCACCCATACCCAACGGGCTGAATTCAGCGCGGGCCATTTCAGGATCGATGTTGTCGACCTTGTTGGCTACCACGTAGGAACGCTTGCCACGCTTGCGCAAGTGCTCGCCGATCATTTGGTCAGCAGCCGTGAAACCGGCACGGGCATCTACCAGGAACAACACAACATCGGCTTCTTCGATGGCCAGCAGCGACTGCTCGGCCATCTTTTCGTCCATGCCGTGTTCATCACCAGAGATACCGCCGGTGTCGATCAGAATGTAGGAACGCCCTTGCCACTTTGCCTCACCGTACTGGCGATCACGGGTCAGACCGGACAAATCGCCGACAATAGCGTCGCGAGTCCTGGTCAGGCGGTTGAATAAGGTGGACTTGCCGACGTTCGGTCGACCCACCAGGGCGATTACGGGAACCATGCGGCTCTCCACTTCGTTATTTCAGAAAATACAAAAGCCGCTGCATGGCAGCGGCCGGAGTTCGGAGCGGCACCAGAAGTGCCGCAGGCCTTGCCGGGGCAAGGCTGCAAGAGGCCCTATGTTTCAAACATAGAGAGCGGCCTCACGCGTAGACAACCATTACTTGATCTTCAGGGCTTCCAGCTTGCCGCTGTTGCCAAACACATAAATCGTGTCGCCAACAACCAACGGACGGGCACGCAGGCCATCGCCGTCAATTTTCTCACGACCAACGAAACGGCCATCGACCTGGCTCAGCAGGTGCAGATAGCCTTCCATATCGCCGACCGCCACGTAGCTGGAAAACACTTCCGGCGCACCCAGCTGGCGACGAGCCAATGCATCGTTGCTCCAAAGCGCTGTCGAGGAGCGCTCATCGACGCCTTCGACAGTGCCACTGGCCAGACTCACGTAGACGCTGCCAAAACCTTGGGCGACACCGGCATAGCTTGACGCATCACGCTGCCAAAGCACACGACCGCTCTCTACATCCAGACCGGCGACACGACCCTGATAGGTGGCGACATACAACGTACTGCCAGACAACAGCAGACCACCGTCGATATCGACAACACGATCCAGTTCCGAGCGACCTTGTGGAATAGCAACGCGTTGCTCCCAGATCGGCACGCCGTTCGAGGTATTCAATGCAATGACTTTACCCGTCGACAGACCGGCCAAGGCAAGGTGGCTGGTCACGATCGGCGCGCCAGTACCGCGCAATGTCAGGACCGCAGGGGTGCTTTCGTAGATCCAGCGCTGGTTGCCGGTGGCAGCATCGAAGCCGAACACACGGTCATCCTGCGTCTGAACCACGACCACGTCACCGTTGGTCGCAGGCGGTGCCAGCACTTCACTGGTCACGCGAGCGCGCCACTTTTCTTCGCCGGTGGCAGCGTCAAGAACGATGACTGCGCCTTTGAGCGTACCGACCATCACCAGACCGGAGCCTACGCCAACGGCACCGGAAACAGGCAGTTCAAGGTCCTTCTTCCAGATCACGTCGCCCGTCGTGCGATCCAGAGACATCACAATACCGGTGACGTCCGCAGCGAAGATATTCTCACCTTCGACAGCTGGAACCAACATGCTGTAGTTCTTGCCCTGGCCATCACCGATGGAGCGACTCCATTGCTTTTGCAGAACCACTTCTTCTTTGAAGTCGGTCAGCTCGGCCGGTGGTAATTCCTTTTTGCTGTTGCTACTGCAACCCGCGGCCAATATGGCCAGGGCCAGCAATGCTGCATGTTTCCAACGCATCACGTCACGCATCCCCTTTCGCCAAGTCGTCGAGTTTCATTTGTAAGCTACCCACTGCCGCTTCTTCAGACAGCGCGGATTTGGCTTTTTGATAGGCCGCATGCGCCTCGTCGGCACGGCCCAGCTGTACCAGCAGGTCGCCCTTGAGTTCTTCACGGCTGGCCAGGAATGCTTTGTCGGCATCACCGTCGAGCAGTTTCAGTGCTTCGTCAGTCTTGTTCTGAGCAGCCAACACCCGAGCCAGACGCTGACGCGCAATTTCACCCAGCGTGTCGTTGAACGGCTTGGCGGTAATGGCGTTGAGTTCAGCGGCAGCATCATCGAGCTTGCCGGTATCAACCGCCACTTTAGCCACGAACAGGCTGCCGTATTGAGCGTAAGCCGAGCCACCGAATTCGCTTTTCAACTTGCCCGCGATATCCGCGACCCGTGCCGTGTCAGGCTGACCGCTCGGGGTCAAGGCCGTTTCCAGCAATTGCTGATAGAGCATCGAGGCGCCTTGCGACTGGTTGCCCTGATATCTGTGCCAGGCTTGCCAGCCAAATACCACGATCAACGCCAGCAAACCGCCAGTAACCAGGGGTTTGCCGTTGCGTTGCCACCAGTCCTTCATCACGGCCAGTTCTTCATCTTCGGTACGCGACACCCCAATACTCCTATTCGCTAAAACGGCTGTTTATCAGCTTCAACCCTGCACAACGCAGGCGGCCAGGTGCTCAGACAGAGCATCCCAGGCAATATTTTGTTGTTCGCCCTGGCCACGCAGGGGTTTGAAACCTACCACTTGCTGGGCCAGTTCATCGTCGCCCAGGATCAGCGCGTACAGTGCACCGCTCTTGTCGGCTTTTTTGAACTGGCTTTTAAAACTGCCAGCGCCGGCATTGACCTGCAAACGCAGGTTCGGCAACTGGTCACGCAAACGTTCGGTCAGGGTCAATGCAGCCAGTTCGGCAGCTTCACCGAAGGCACACAGATAGACGTCGACCTGACGCGAGATTTCTTCCGGGATCTGCTCCAGGGTTTCCAGCAGCAGGACCAGACGCTCGATGCCCATGGCAAAACCGACGCCGCTCGTAGGCTTGCCGCCCATTTGCTCGACCAGGCCATCATAACGACCACCGGCACACACAGTGCCTTGGGCGCCCAACTGATCGGTGACCCATTCGAAAACGGTTTTGCTGTAGTAATCGAGCCCGCGCACCAGCTTGGGATTGATCACATACGGAATACCGGCTGCGTCCAGACGTGCCTTGAGCCCGTCGAAGTGGATACGCGACTCGTCGTCGAGGTAATCCGCCAGCTTCGGCGCGTCCACCAGAACGGCCTGGGTTTCAGGGCTCTTGGTGTCGAGAACGCGAAGCGGGTTGGTTTTCAGACGACGCTGGCTGTCTTCGTCAAGTTCGCTCAGGCGTGCCGACAGAAACTCGACCAGCGCCTCGCGATAACGCCCGCGCGCTTCGCTGGTGCCCAGGCTGTTGAGCTCAAGTTTGACCGCGCCGCGAATGCCCAGCAGGCCCCATAGACGCCAGGTCAGAACAATCAGCTCGGCGTCGATGTCCGGGCCATCAAGATTGAAGACTTCCACCCCAATTTGATGAAACTGGCGATAACGGCCTTTCTGTGGCCGCTCGTGGCGGAACATAGGGCCGATGTACCAAAGCTTCTGAACCTGGCCGCCACCGGTAATACCGTGTTCAAGCACTGCACGCACACATGCCGCAGTGCCTTCAGGGCGCAGGGTCAGAGAGTCACCGTTGCGATCGGCAAAGGTGTACATCTCTTTTTCGACGATGTCGGTCACTTCACCGATAGAGCGCTTGAACAGCTCGGTGAACTCAACGATTGGCATACGAATCTGGCGATAACCGTAGTTATCCAGCAGACGCGACACCGTGCCCTCGAAATAGCGCCACAGGGGCGTCTGGTCGGGCAGGATGTCGTTCATGCCACGAATGGCTTGCAGAGACTTACTCACGAAAAATCCTTAGCGAAATCTGTATTGGCCTATCAACCGCGCGCGATGAGCGCTGCGTCGGCTTCGACCTTTTCGGCCGCTCTCTGACGGATCAAGCGTTCAAGCTCATCGACCAGATTGTCATTGGTCAGCTTCTGCGCTGGCTTGCCGTCGATGTAAATCAGGTTAGGCGTTCCCCCAGTGAGGCCGATATGCGCCTCCTTGGCTTCGCCAGGACCGTTGACCACACAACCGATCACCGCGACATCCAGCGGTACCAACAAATCTTCAAGGCGCACTTCCAGTTCGTTCATGGTCTTGACCACATCGAAGTTCTGCCGGGAACAGCTCGGGCAGGCAATGAAGTTAATGCCACGGGAACGAAGGTGCAGCGATTTGAGAATGTCGTAACCGACTTTCACCTCTTCGACCGGGTCAGCAGCCAACGAGATGCGGATAGTATCGCCAATCCCCTCGGCAAGCAGCATACCGAGGCCAACAGCTGATTTTACCGTGCCTGAACGCAGGCCACCGGCTTCGGTAATGCCCAGGTGCAACGGCTGAATGATTTGCTTGGCGAGCAAGCGATAGGCTTCCACCGCCATGAACACGTCGCTGGCTTTGACACTCACCTTGAAATCCTGGAAATCCAGACGATCCAGATGCTCGACATGCCGCAACGCGGACTCGACCAGCGCAGCCGGTGTCGGCTCGCCATATTTTTTCTGCAGGTCTTTTTCCAGCGACCCCGCGTTGACCCCGATACGGATCGAAATCCCACGGTCACGGGCGGCACTCACCACCGCGCGCACACGGTCTTCGCGGCCGATGTTGCCCGGGTTGATCCGCAGGCAGTCAACGCCCAGCTCGGCGACGCGCAATGCAATTTTGTAGTCGAAGTGGATGTCGGCAACCAAGGGGACCTTGACCAATTGCTTGATCCGGCCAAACGCCTCGGCAGCATCCATGTCCGGAACCGAAATCCGCACGATATCGACGCCAGCCGCTTCCAGACGATTGATCTGCGCAACCGTGGCCGCGACATCGTTGGTGTCGCTGTTGGTCATGCTCTGCACCGCGATGGGCGCATCACCGCCCACCGGGACGGAGCCGACCCAAATTTTACGAGATTCGCGACGTTTGATCGGTGATTCGCCGTGCATGACTTATTGCCCTAGCTTCAGGCGAGCGGTTTCGCCACTGGTAAAAGGTGCCATGTCCACAGGCTGGCCGTTATAGCTCACTTGAACACCGCGAGCAAAGCCCAGGCGTAACGTGAGCGGCGGCTTGCCGGTGACATCCAGATTCTCGCCCTTGCGCTTCACACCGCTGAGTAACACTTTGCCGTTGGCATCGGTCACTTGCGTCCAGCAATCGGAGACGTATTGCAGCTTGATGTGACCAGAACCCGCTACCACAGCTGCAGGGTCCGCTTGTGTCGTAACAGGCGTTACTGCAACGGTCGATGGCGCCACTGGTGTCATCGGAGTTGTGCGCACCGGCACCGCAGGCGGTGTAACCGGGACGTTGGCCGAAGGCGTGCCAACGGCCGGAGCGGACGGAGCAGCAGGCGTCGTCGCTGCGGTTTCAGCCGCGGGCTCACCTGCGGCGAGAGGTAACGACGTCCCTTGAGACTCGGTCACGGCTTGATCTTCAGGTTCATCCAGAGGATGAATCTGGGTCGTGCCATCAGCACTTTCGACTTCGACGTGCTCAAGGCTGATCCCTGTCGACTCTTTGCCGCGCATCGACGTCTGATCCTGCCACCAGAAGAAACCGGCACCGACCAGAACCACGAGCAACAGCAAGCTGACAATGCGCAAAATATTGTGCGACAGCCGCACCGGCTCTTCAATGCGACCCAGGCTGTGCACATTACTGCCATGGGCATCGGTGCCGGTGTATTGATCGAACTGCTGAACCAACGCACTTTGATCGAGCCCAAGAAGTTTCGCGTAGGCACGGATATAGCCCCGGGCGAAGGTATGCCCAGGCAACTTTTCAAAATCGCCAGTTTCAAGGTTGCCCAAGGACGCGACGGTGAGGTTCAGCCTCGAGGCCACATCAGGCAGCGACCAGTTTTTGCTCTCTCGGCCCTGACGCAAGGTCTCGCCAGGGTTCACGCGAGTGGCTGCTACAACTTCGGGATGCGCCGCTTTCATCATTGCTCCGACAGGTATTGCTGATATTCCGGGCTACCGGGATAGAGTCTTTTTAGTTGCAGCCCAAAACTGGCTGCTTTATCGCGATCATCGTAGATTTTTGCCAACCGCGTACCGAGTAATAGACTACGTGCATTTTGATCGCTCAGTTGGCTAAAACGGTCGTAATACTCACGCGAGGGCACATAATGCCTGTCTTCGAACGACAACTCAGCCATTTCCAGCAATGCGCGTGGCTGTTGGCGATCCAGACGCAGGGCTTTGGTGAAGTAGCCGGTGGCTTCGTCACGCTGATTGAGCCTCAGTGCGGTCATCCCCAAACTCTCGAAAACCCGTGAACGTTCCGGGTAGAGGGTATCAGCGGCGGCCTGTTGAAAACGCTCGTAAGCTTCTTTGTAACGCTTTTGCTCGTACAGGAAACTGCCGTAATTATTCAGGATTCGCGCATCGTTGGAACGCGCCGAAAGTGCCTTGAGGTATTGCTTGTCCGCCAGCTCCGGCTCCATTTCAGCCTGAAAGATCAATGCCAGCGCAGCATTCGCGTCAGGATCGGAGCTGTCCAGGTCGAGGGCTTTTTTCAAAGGAACCTTGGCGCGCTCGGTGGAACCCTGCTGCAGATAACCAAGCCCCAGCTGCACGTACGCGGCGCGCGCCTGGTCACGACCCTTGCTGGTGCTCATCGGATCGACACTGCCCGACGAAACGCAGCCAGCCAGCACGTTGACGAAACACAGCAATAGCGCGGCGCGCAGGGTCATAGAGGTCCTCTCAGTCAGGTTCGAGTCGTAGCGCTTTGGGCCTGGTCGGCCTCGGCACTCAACTCGCGCACAGCAATATAACGCTCACTGCGTCGAGTGCGATCCAGAACCTGGCCAACCAACTGACCGCATGCTGCATCGATATCTTCGCCGCGCGTGGTGCGCACAGTGACGTTGTAACCGGCCTGATGCAACTGATCCTGAAAACGACGGATCGCGTTATTGCTTGGGCGCTCGTAACCCGAGTGAGGAAACGGGTTGAACGGGATCAGGTTGATCTTGCAAGGCGTGTCCTTGAGCAGCTCAGCCATTTCGACCGCGTGCTCGACCTTGTCGTTGATGTCTTTGAGCAACGTGTACTCAACGGTCAGTACGCGTTTTTCGCCCAGGGTCGACATATAACGCTGGCAGGATTCGAGCAGGACCTTGAGCGGGTACTTCTTGTTGATCGGTACCAATTGGTTGCGCAGTGCATCGTTGGGTGCATGCAGCGACAATGCCAGTGAGACGTCGATGTGCTTGGACAGCTCGTCGATCATCGGTACCACGCCCGAGGTGGACAGCGTCACCCGGCGCTTGGAAATGCCATAGCCCAGGTCATCCATCATCAGATGCATGGCGGCTACTACGTTATCGAAGTTCAGCAGCGGCTCACCCATGCCCATCATCACCACGTTGGTGATGGCACGGTCGACGGTTGCCGGGACGCTGCCAAAGGATTTGTTGGCAATCCACACCTGACCGATCACTTCGGCGGCGGTGAGGTTGCTATTGAAACCTTGTTTGCCGGTGGAGCAGAAACTGCAATCCAGGGCACAGCCCGCCTGGGACGAAACGCACAACGTGCCGCGTTTGCCTTGAGGGATGTAAACGGTCTCGACACAGCTGCCGGACGCCACACGCACCACCCATTTACGGGTGCCATCGGTGGAGATGTCCTCGCTGACGACTTCAGGACCGCGAATTTCAGCGCAGACCTTGAGCTTTTCGCGCAAGGCCTTGCTGACATTCGTCATGGCGTCGAAATCATCGACGCCAAGGTGGTGAATCCACTTCATCACCTGACCGGCACGGAAACGCTTCTCCCCGATCGAGTCGAAGAACTTCTCCATTTCCGGTTGAGTCAGACCCAACAGGTTTGTTTTGCCAGTCGATGTTGTCATGTTTTCACCCTCACTCAATGGCCTTAGGCCTTACGAGCGGTTACTTCGGTAGCGGCGAAGAAGTAAGCGATTTCACGTGCAGCAGCAGCTTCGGAATCGGAACCGTGTACAGCGTTGGCGTCGATGGAATCAGCGAAATCAGCACGGATGGTGCCGGCAGCTGCTTCTTTAGGGTTGGTAGCGCCCATCAGTTCGCGGTTTTTAGCGATGGCGTTTTCGCCTTCCAGAACCTGAACCACAACCGGGCCAGAGATCATGAACGCAACCAGGTCGCCGAAGAAACCACGAGCGCTGTGCTCAGCGTAGAAACCTTCAGCTTCAGCCTTGGACAGCTGCTTCATTTTCGAAGCAACGACTTGCAGGCCGGCTTTTTCAAAACGAGTGACGATCTCGCCGATTACGTTTTTTGCAACGGCGTCAGGCTTGATGATGGAGAAAGTACGTTGAACAGCCATGGTGTAACTCCAGAAACGGTAATTTTCGAAAAATTAAACCCGCGAATTATACGCGGGTTCTTTGGTATTGCCTAACCTGCAGCGCGGCTCAGTCGAGCTCTTCGATCCAGAGAGCCTGAATGGCCTCCAGAACCTTTTCGCCACTGCGATCCGGCGCATCGTCGAACTCGGGCAATTCCATCACCCATTTACGCAGATCGACGAAGTTAAGCGATCTTGGATCAACATCCGGCTTGCTTTCAGCCAGCTGGATTGCGATTTCCTGCACATCAACCCATTTCAGACTCATAAGAACCCCTTGAATCAGTGCGGCGCTTCAGCCGCATGGTTGATCGTGTATTTAGGTATTTCGATGGTCAGGTCTTCATTGCCGACAATCGCCTGGCAGGACAAGCGCGATTGCGCCTCCAGCCCCCAGGCCTTGTCGAGCAAATCCTCCTCCAGTTCGTCAGCCTCATTCAGCGAGTCAAAGCCCTCACGAATGATGCAATGACACGTGGTGCAGGCGCAGACGCCGCCACAGGCGCTCTCGATCTCGATATGGTTATCATGGGCCACGTCGAGAATGGAGGTACCGGGCGCGACCTCGACAACCAGACCTTCCGGGCACAGCACGGCATGTGGCAGAAAAATGATCTGCGGCATCAGTTATCCCTCAATTTCATTCAGGTTGTGTCCCGCCAGCGCGGCTTTCACCGTCGAATCCAGGCGTCGGGCAGCAAATGCATCGGTCACCTGCGACAGACGCTTGGTCTGCAGCTCGATGGCAGGACCATCAGTGCCCTGCATCAATTCACTCAATTCTTTCATCTGCAACTCGATCACCATCCGCTCTTCAGCGTCGAGCAAGCGCTCACCGTCCACATCCAGCGCACCCTGCACCGCTTCGAGCAGACGCTGGGCATCGACTTGCTGTTCGCGCAGTACACGAGCGACTTTGTCATCACTGGCGTGCTGGAACGAGTCCTTGAGCATGCGGGAAATTTCGCCGTCGGTCAGGCCATAGGATGGCTTGACTTGGATACTCGACTCGATACCCGAACCCAGCTCACGGGCCGCAACGTTGAGCAAGCCATCCGCATCGACTTGGAACGTGACGCGAATTTTCGCGGCGCCAGCAACCATCGGTGGTATGCCTCGCAGCTCGAACCTAGCCAGGGAGCGGCAATCGCTGATCAGTTCCCGCTCGCCCTGCAGCACATGAATCATCATGGCTGACTGGCCGTCTTTATAGGTGGTGAAATCCTGAGCGCGAGCGACGGGAATGGTGGTGTTTCGTGGAATCACCTTCTCCATCAACCCACCCATGGTTTCCAAACCCAGAGACAGCGGAATCACATCAAGCAGCAACAGCTCTTCACCGTCACGCTTGTTGCCTGCCAGCGTATCAGCCTGGATCGCAGCGCCAATGGCCACCACTTGATCCGGATCGATCTTGGTCAGTGGTTGACGACCGAACAGTTCGGCGACAGCTTCTCGCACTCGCGGCACACGGGTCGAACCGCCGACCATGACCACGGCCTCAACTTCTTCAATCTCGATGCCGGCATCGCGGACCGCGCGCCGACAGGCTTTAAGGCTGCGCGCTAGCATGGGCTCAAGCAGCGCATCGAAAGCTTGCCGGGTCAGCACAGAATGCCAATCGCCATGCACGACTTCGACCGAATCGACTTCAGTCAACGCTTCTTTGGCCGCGCAAGCGGTTTGCAGCAGGCTGCGCTGCGCAGACGGATCGAGGTCGGCAGAAAGACCGGCTTCGCTCACGATCCAACTGGCGATCGCATGATCGAAGTCATCACCACCCAGTGCCGTATCGCCACCGGTTGCCAAAACTTCAAAAACGCCGCCTGTCAGACGCAATATGGAAATATCGAACGTACCGCCGCCCAGGTCGTAAATAGCAACCACGCCTTCAGCGTGTTGATCCAGACCATAAGCCACCGCCGCAGCGGTAGGCTCATTGAGCAAACGCAGAACGTTAAGACCCGCCAACCGAGCCGCATCTTTGGTGGCCTGACGCTGGGCGTCGTCGAAATAGGCCGGAACGGTAATCACCGCCCCCACCAACTCGCCGCCCAAGGACTCTTCAGCACGCTGACGCAGAACCTTGAGAATTTCAGCCGACACCTGCACCGGACTTTTCGGCCCTTGAATGGTGTCGATGAACGGCATGTGAGACTCGCCGTCAACAAATCGGTAAGGCAGTTGCTCACCGAGCTGTTTGACGTCGGACAGGCCACGCCCCATCAGTCGTTTGACTGACAATACGGTGTTGAACGGATCAATAGCGGCGGCGCTTTTGGCGCTCTGCCCTACTTCGACCCGATCAGCGTGGTAGCGAACGACGGACGGCAAGATGACCTGCCCTTCGCCATCGGCCAGCGGCTCGGAAAGTCCACTGCGCAATGCAGCGACCAGCGAATTGGTAGTGCCCAAGTCGATCCCAACCGCCAGACGGCGCTGATGTGGTTGGGGACTTTGGCCGGGTTCGGCGATCTGCAGTAGGGCCATACTTATCGAAATTCACAGGCGTGCGGCCAGGGCAGCACGGGGTTAATCGTCGAGGCGCTCTTCAAGCTGGCGCACTTCGTAGGTGAGCTTGTCGAGGAACTGCATACGTCGCATCAGCCGTTCGGCCAATTCACGTTGCGCAGCATCATCCCAACAGGCAGCGAAGCTTTCGTTCAGTTCATCCTGAGCGACTTTGAGCCGGCGCTTGAATACCGCAACACCCGCCAGGTCGGCATCCTCCTGCAAATCCTCAAGCTCTTCACGCCATTGCATCTGCTGCATGAGGAACTCGGGGTCTTGCACGGTAACTTCCAACGGCAACTCGTTACCCCCCAGCGTCAACAAATAACGCGCCCGTTTGGGAGCGTTCTTGAGCGTCTGGTAGGCCTCGTTGAGACTGGCAGTGTGTTCTAGCGCCAGCCGCTGCTCACGCTCGGAAGCATCAGCAAAACGGTCTGGATGTACGCCGCGCGCCAACTCACGGTAGCGCGTCGCCAACTGATCGAGATCCAAACGGAAACTTGGCTTGAGCTCGAATAAGGCGAAATGACAAGGAATACCCACGATCAGCCTCAGATATTGAAGCTTTCGCCGCAGCCACATTCACCGCGCGCGTTCGGGTTGTTGAACTTGAAGCCTTCGTTCAACCCTTCCTTGACGAAATCGAGCTCTGTACCGTCGAGGTAGACCATGCTTTTCGGATCGATGATCACTTTGACGCCGTGCAACTCGAACACCGTGTCTTCGCTGCCCGCCTCATCGACGAACTCCAGCACGTAGGCCAGACCGGAACAGCCCGTGGTGCGAACACCTAGGCGAACACCGTCACCTTTGCCGCGACCTTCGAGGGAGCGACGTACGTGTTGAGCAGCAGCTTCTGTCATGCTGATAGCCATCGAAACTCCTTACTTGAATCAAGCTTCGTTAAAAAAGGCTCTGTTCAGAGCAAGCCTTTCTTTTGCTTGTAATCGCGAACAGCCGCCTTGATAGCGTCTTCTGCGAGTACCGAGCAGTGGATCTTCACTGGAGGCAACGCCAGCTCTTCAGCCAGTTGAGTGTTCTTGATGGTCTCTGCTTCATCCAGAGTCTTGCCTTTCATCCACTCGGTCGCCAGGGAGCTGGAGGCGATAGCCGAACCGCAACCGTAGGTCTTGAACTTGGCGTCTTCGATGATGCCGTGTTCGTTGACCTTGATTTGCAGGCGCATTACGTCGCCGCATGCCGGCGCGCCGACCATACCGGTGCCAACATCAGGATCTTCCGCGTCCATCTTGCCGACGTTACGCGGGTTTTCGTAGTGGTCAATGACCTTTTCGCTGTATGCCATGGTGCTAATCCTCTCTCATCAGGTAGCCGCTCTTGCAGGCGACTTAATTAGTGCGCAGCCCACTCGATCTTGGAGATATCGATACCGTCTTTGTACATATCCCACAGCGGCGACAAAGCGCGCAGCTTGGTAACGGCCTCGCAGACTTTCTGCGCGGCGTAATCGATTTCTTCTTCGGTGGTGAAACGGCCGAAGGTGAAGCGAATCGAGCTGTGCGCCAATTCATCGTTGCGGCCCAGGGCGCGCAGGACGTAGGACGGCTCCAGCGAAGCCGAGGTGCAAGCGGAACCGGACGAAACCGCCAGATCCTTGAGCGCCATGATCAACGACTCGCCTTCGACATAGTTGAAGCTCAGGTTCAGGTTGTGCGGTACACGGGAAATCATGCTGCCGTTGATGTACAGCTCTTCCAGACCTTCAACCTGCTTGAGGAAGCGAGCGCTCAGGGCCTTGATGCGTACGTTTTCAGACGCCATGTCTTCTTTGGCAACACGGAACGCTTCGCCCATACCAACGATCTGGTGAGTCGCCAATGTCCCCGAACGCATGCCACGCTCATGTCCGCCACCGTGCATGGTCGCTTCAATGCGAACGCGCGGTTTGCGGCTCACGTAGAGCGCACCAATACCTTTAGGACCATAGGTTTTGTGGGCCGAGAAAGACATCAGGTCAACCTTGAGGTTGGCCAGGTCGATCTCGACTTTACCTGTGGACTGGGCCGCATCGACGTGGAACAACACACCACGCGAACGGGTCAGCTCACCGATGGCTGCGATGTCGTTGATAGTGCCGATTTCGTTGTTGACGTGCATGATCGAGACCAGAATGGTGTCTTCGCGCAAAGCCGCTTCAACCATTGCAGGCGTGATCAGACCGTCTTCACCAGGCTCGATATACGTCACTTCGAAACCTTCACGCTCCAATTGGCGCATGGTGTCCAGGACCGCTTTGTGTTCGATCTTGTTGGTGATCAGGTGCTTACCCTTGCTGGCGTAAAAATGCGCAGCGCCTTTGATCGCAAGGTTGTCGGACTCGGTAGCACCAGAGGTCCAGACGATTTCACGCGGATCAGCGTTCACCAGATCAGCGACCTGACGGCGAGCGTTCTCCACTGCCTCTTCAGCTTTCCAGCCAAAGACGTGGGAACGCGATGCCGGGTTACCGAAGTTTCCGTCAACCAGCAGGCATTCACTCATTTTCTGCGCGACGCGCGGATCGACCGGGGTAGTCGCGGAGTAATCGAGGTAAATCGGCAATTTCATTGAATATCTCCTATCAGGCAGGCGCGCCGCGCATTCATCTGCGTTCATTCGACGGCGGACGTTTCAATCTTATCCAGCTGGGGCGTTCTGCATGTATTTCGACGCAAATCCTGGCGCTGAGCGACCTCTTGTACCTCACGGCGAGTTACAAGGTCAGCCAGGCTTATACCGCTAAGAAAATCGTGAATCTGCGAACTCAGGTCACACCACAAGTGGTGAGTCAGGCAGGTATCGCCCGCATGGCAATCACCCAGACCCTGGCAACGTGTTGCATCGACCGACTCGTTGACCGCGTCGATCACCTGCGCGACCTGAATGCCCTGCATGTCACGGGCCAGTTGGTAACCACCACCAGGCCCCCGCACGCTCGACACCAGATTACTGCGACGCAGCTTGGCGAACAGTTGCTCGAGATAAGACAGGGAGATGCCTTGCCGCTCGGAGATATCGGCCAGAGACACTGGCCCGTGCTGCGCATGTAATGCCAGGTCAAGCATGGCGGTTACAGCGTATCGGCCTTTTGTAGTCAGTCGCATGGCATGTACCACGGAGGTTCGGAATGAGTGCGAGTATGCTATTCCCGAGTATTTAAGTCAACTATAAGACCGAGTAAATCAGTCGGGATTACCCGCAAACAACGGCGACATCATAACAAACGCCGGGGTGCATTGGCACACCCCTTAGGTCTAGTACCGGCGAGTCCGGCCCACCCGTCAGCCGGCCTTGGTTTCGCCGCCATCTTTCACACAATCAAACACCTCGTCGCGCAACGCTGGCAGCTCTTTGGCGCAGTAATCACTGCCCAACGCGTTAAGGGCACCGCACATACCTTCCAGCCTGGCATCGACCGCTTGCAGATGGTCGAGCAGCTGACCGATCGCCCGCGCCACCGGATCAGGCATATCTTCGCTGACCCCATAGGCATCGAAACCGAGCTTTTCAGCGATGGCTTTACGTTTGGCTTCCACGTCGCCGTCGGACTTTATGATGATCCGCCCTGGAATACCCACGACAGTGGCACCGGCCGGCACCGCCTTGGTGACCACCGCATTGGAGCCAACCTTGGCACCCGCACCGACCGTGAACGGCCCCAACACCTTGGCACCCGCCCCAACAACCACGCCCGACTCGAGCGTCGGATGGCGCTTGCCTTTATTCCAGCTGGTTCCACCCAGGGTGACACCCTGATAGAGCGTCACGTCGTCGCCGATTTCCGCGGTTTCGCCGATCACGATGCCCATTCCGTGATCGATGAAGAAGCGCCGCCCAATCGTTGCCCCCGGATGAATCTCAATGCCGGTCAACCAGCGACCGAAATTGGACACCACGCGCGCCAGCCACTTCCAGTCAAGGGTCCACAGGTAATGCGACAAACGATGCAGCCAGATTGCGTGCATGCCGGGATAGCAGGTCAGCACCTCAAAGGCGTTGCGCGCAGCCGGATCGCGATGGAACACACTTTGAATATCTTCTCGCAAACGCTCGAACATCATTGATCCTTCAGTTTATGAGGCTCGCCGCGCGCCACTTTCTGCGTCTCGGTAAGAATGCCCCGCAAAATATTCATCTCTGACCGGTACACCGCGCGACGACCGAACAGGCGACGCAAGCGTGCCATCAGGTGACGCGGGTTTTCCGTGTCGAGAAAACCGATATCGACCAGCGTGGACTGGAGATGGCCGTAAAACAGCTCCATCTCATCCATGGTGACTTCTTCCACACTGCGCGCAGAGGCCACTTCGACCTTTTCGACCTTGGTCGGCTGCCCTTGCGCTGCGAGCCAGGACATCCGCACCTCATAGGCCAGCACCTGCACCGCTGCCGCCAGATTGAGCGAACTGAACTCAGGGTCCGAGGGGATGTGGATGTGATAGTGACATCGCTGCAGCTCTTCGTTGGTCAGGCCGGCATATTCACGACCGAACACCAGCGCCACTTCCGCGCCCTGCGCCGCCTGCTCGGACGCCATCACCCCACACTCACGCGGATCAAGCAGCGGCCAGGGGATTCGCCGATCACGCGCACTGGTGCCCAGCACCAGATTGCAGCCGACCAGCGCGTCTTCCAGGGTCGCGACGACCTGCGCGTTTTCCAGGATATCGCTTGCGCCAGAGGCCCGCGCATCAGCCTCATGGTTAGGGAAAACCAGTGGATCGACCAGCACCAGGCGTGAAAGCCCCATGTTTTTCATGGCACGAGCAGCTCCACCGATATTACCGGGGTGACTGGTACCGACCAGGACAACACGAATATTTTGCAGCAATGCAAGTTCTCACAGACGGGAGAAAGGGGAGCAAATCTTACAGAACCACCCCCATTAACGCTATGGACGCTATGCAGGCTGGAAATAATTGATGCTACGCCCTACAATGTTCGGCTTTCTTTAACGACCTAGGTGAAACGTCCATGCAGCCCATGCTGAATATCGCGCTGCGCGCCGCCCGCAGCGCCAGTGAATTGATTTTCCGCTCCATCGAGCGCTTGGATACCATCAAGGTCGACGAAAAAGACGCGAAGGATTACGTCACTGAAATCGATCGGGCTGCCGAGCACAACATCATTGCCGCCCTGCGCAAAGCTTATCCGACCCACGGCATCCTTGGCGAAGAAAGCGGCATGCACGAAGGCAGCGGCGAAGGCACAGAATACCTGTGGATCATCGACCCGCTTGATGGCACCACCAACTTCGTACGCGGTGTTCCACACTTCGCTGTCAGCATCGCCTGCAAATACCGCGGCCGTCTTGAACATGCCGTGGTTCTCGACCCGGTCCGTCAGGAAGAATTCACCGCCAGCCGTGGCCGTGGTGCCGCGCTTAACGGTCGCCGTCTGCGCGTAAGCCAGCGTAAAAGCCTCGAAGGCGCCCTGCTGGGTACCGGCTTTCCGTTCCGCGAAGGGCAAATGGACAACCTGGAAAACTACCTGGGCATGTTCCGCAGCCTGGTCGGTCAGACCGCCGGCATTCGCCGTGCAGGCGCCGCCAGCCTCGACCTCGCCTATGTAGCTGCCGGTCGTTTCGATGCGTACTGGGAGTCGGGCCTGTCCGAGTGGGACATGGCAGCGGGCGCACTACTGATTCAAGAAGCTGGCGGCCTGGTGAGCGATTTCACCGGCGGTCACGAGTTCCTTGAAAAAGGTCATATCGTTGCAGGCAACACCAAGTGCTTCAAAGCGGTACTGACCTCGATCGCACCGCACCTGCCGGCCTCGCTGAAGCGCTAAGCCTCAGGGTCGACAATAAAAACCGGCGTTCGCCGGTTTTTTTATGCCCCGCACAAACAAAAAAAGCACCCGAAGGTGCTTTTCTTTGATGCCGATTCTGACGCGTCTTACTGAGCGCCTTGACCCAATACCAGCTGACCTTCTTTGTTGACCGGAATCTGGTTACCCGGATCACGGTCCATACGCACCTGACCGACCTTGTCGTTCAGTTTGTATTTCACGTCATAACCCACGACCTTGTCGCTGATGTCATTGACCGTATTGCAGCGGGTCTGAGTCGTGGTGTATGTATCTCTGTTCTGCATACCTTCCTGAACTTTGTTGCCCGCGTAACCACCGCCCACCGCACCGGCGACCGTCGCGATTTTTTTGCCGTTACCGCCACCCACCTGATTGCCAAGCAAGCCACCGGCCACGGCACCCAGCACGCTACCCATGATCTGATGCTGATCCTTGACGGGCGCCTGACGGGTGACCGCTACGTCTTTGCACACTTCACGCGGGGTCTTGACCTGCTCCTTGATGGGTTGCACACCCAACACCTCTGCATACTCAGGGCCGCTTTTCACCAAGTTATACGTGGCGACAGCACCGCCAGCGGTCACGCCGACAGCCCCCAACACCGCACCAATTAGCAACGACTTGTTCACTTGAACCTCCTGGTAACCTCGCGCGAAATTTCCCACGCTACTCCCAGCCTTGGAGTACGAAAAAGGGCGTGAGTTCAACACTCACGCCCTTCTGGGTCCAAACCGGTAAAGCATTCAGGCTTTACGGACGCTCATCAACCTTGTCAGCCACAACAGGAGGAATCAGATCCTCAGTGCTCAGGTTCAGCCAGATCAACACCACGTTAGCGATGTAGATGGAGGAGTAAGTACCCGCCAGTACACCAATGAACAATGCGACGGAGAACCCGTGCAGGCTGTCGCCACCGAAAACCCACAACGCCACGATTGCCAGCAAGGTGGAAATCGAGGTCGCCATGGTCCGCAACAGGGTTTGCGTAGTGGAGATGTTGATGTTTTCAATCAACGACGCCTTGCGCAGTATCCGGAAGTTTTCCCGGACCCGGTCGAAGACCACAATCGTATCGTTCAACGAGTAACCGATGATCGCCAACACAGCCGCAAGCACCGTGAGGTCAAAGGTCACCTGGAAGAACGACAGGATCCCGATGGTGACGATCACGTCGTGAATCAGGGAGACGATTGCACCGACCGCGAATTTCCACTGGAAGCGAAAGGCCAGGTAAATCAATACCCCGCCCAGCGCCATCAGCATGCCGAGGCCGCCCTGATCGCGCAGTTCTTCACCGACTTGCGGGCCAACGAACTCGACGCGCTTGACGGTGACCGGGTTATCCGCGCCGCCTTTGCGCAAGGCTTCCGCAACCTGAGTACCCAACTGCGGATCTTCGCCCGGCATACGCACCAGCAAATCGGTGGTAGCACCGAAGCTCTGCACAACGGCATCGTGGTAACCGGCAGTAACCAGTTCCTCACGCACCTTGCCAAGATCAGCCGGATGCTCGTAAGTCAGCTCGATGAGCGTACCGCCGGTGAAGTCCAGACCGTAGTTAAGCCCTTTGTGGAAGCAGCTAAACAACGCCAGCGCGGTAAGGAACATGGTAAAGGCGAACGCAACATTGCGAACGCCCATAAAGTTAATCGTACGTAACATGGCAGCCCCTTAAATCCACAACTTCTTGAAGTCACGTCCGCCGAAGATCAGGTTGACCATTGCGCGGGTCACCATGATGGCCGTGAACATCGAGGTAAAGATCCCGAGCGACATGGTCACCGCAAAGCCTTTGACAGGGCCTGTGCCCATCGCAAAGAGAATGCCGCCGACCAACAGTGTTGTCAGGTTGGCGTCGAGGATCGCGGTGAATGCCCGGCCGAAGCCTTCATTGATTGCCCGCTGCACCGTCATGCCCGCAGCGATCTCTTCACGTATCCGCGAGAAGATCAGTACGTTGGCGTCGACCGCCATACCCATCGTCAGAACGATACCGGCGATACCCGGCAGGGTCAGCGTTGCACCCAGCAAGGACATCAGTGCCAGCAGCATGACCATGTTCACGGCCAGTGCGACGGTGGCGATGACGCCGAAGAAACGGTAGATCGCCATGATGAACAGCGACACAAACAACATGCCCCACAGCGATGCATCGATACCCTTGGTGATGTTGTCAGCACCCAGGCTCGGACCGATGGTACGTTCTTCAGCGAAGTACATCGGCGCAGCCAGACCACCGGCACGCAACAGCAGCGCAAGCTCGGACGCCTCACCCTGACCGTTCAGGCCAGTGATACGGAACTGGCTACCCAGCGGCGACTGGATGGTCGCCAGGCTGATGATCTTCTTCTCTTCCTTGAAGGTCTGGACCGGCACGTCTTTCTCGACACCGTTGACCATCTGCTTGACGTAGGTCGTCGTCGGCTTCTGCTCGATGAAGATCACCGCCATGCTGCGACCCACGTTACTGCGAGTCGAACGACTCATCAGCTCGCCACCATGACCATCCAGACGGATGTTCACTTGCGGACGACCGTGTTCGTCGAAGCCGGCCTTGGCATCGGTCACCTGGTCACCCGTGATGATCAGCCCACGCTCGACCGGTGCCGCAGGACGACCGCCCTCACGAAACTCGAACATCTCGGTAGTGGCTTTCGAATCTTCAGGACCTGCGCCTAGACGGAACTCCAGGTTGGCAGTCTTGCCCAGAATACGCTTGGCTTCAGCGGTGTCCTGCACGCCCGGCAGCTCAACCACGATACGGTTGGCGCCCTGACGCTGAACCAAAGGCTCGGCGACACCCAGTTCGTTGACTCGGTTACGTACCGTGGTCAAGTTCTGCTTGATTGAGTATTCACGAATCTCGGCCAGCTTGGCCGGAGTCATCGCCAGACGCAGCACGGACAAACCGCCGCGCTCGCTGGTGGTCACGTCAAAATCGTTGAAGCTCTTGCGGATCAGGGTACGCGCTTGTTCGCGAGAGTCTGCATCGCTGAAACCAAGCTGGATACCACCGTCGAGTTGCGGCAGGCTGCGATAACGCACACGCTCTTTACGCAACAGGGATTTGACTTCGCCTTCATACACCTTAAGGCGCGCATCCAGAGCCTTATCCATGTCCACTTCCAGCAGGAAGTGCACACCACCGGACAAGTCCAGACCCATCTTCATCGGGCTTGCACCAATGCTGCGCAACCACTTCGGCGTGGTCGGAGCCAGGTTCAACGCAACGACATAGTCGTCACCCAAAGCCTTGCGCACGACGTCCTTCGCTGGCAACTGGTCTTCTTGCTTGGTCAGACGCAACAAACCGCCCTTGCCCTTCTCGGCCAGGGTGGAGCCTTTGACCGTAATGCCCGCATCGGTAAGCGCTCGGCTCACACGATCCAGGTCAGCCTGGTTCACCTGCAACGCAGTGCTTGCGCCACTGATTTGAATGGCCGGATCGTCAGGGTAGAGATTGGGTGCGGAATAAATAAAACCGACCACCAGCACCGCCAGGATCAGTACGTATTTCCACAGAGGGTATTTGTTCAGCATCACGCCGCCCGCTTATAACGCGGGGCGCCTTGCGCGCCCCGTCGATTGGTAAAAGACTGAAACTTAGATCGCTTTCAAGGTGCCCTTAGGCAGCGTGGCAGCGATAGCGGCCTTTTGGATTTTCAGTTCAACGGTGTCAGACACTTCGATGACCACGAAGTCGTCGGTCACTTTGTTGATCTTGCCCGCAATACCACCGGAAGTGACAACTTCGTCACCTTTTTGCAGGTTGCCCAGCAGGTTTTTCTGTTCTTTCGCGCGCTTGGCCTGTGGACGCCAGATCATCAGATAGAAGATGACCAGGAAGCCGACCAGGAAAATCCATTCAAAGCCCGAACCAGCAGGACCGGCGGCAGGTGCAGCAGCGTCCGCGAAAGCGGTAGGGATAAAAAAGCTCATTTAGCACTCCAATTGCAAAATTTTGTTAAGAGGGTAGAAAACTCAGTACTCAATCAATCCAAAGGCGGCGTTGGAAGCCCGCGTTTGGCATAGAAGGCATCGACAAAGGCGGCCAATGTACCTTGTTGAATAGACTCGCGCAAACCAGCCATAAGCACTTGGTAATGCCGCAAATTGTGAATGGTATTGAGCATGCTCCCCAGCATTTCCCCGCACTTATCCAGATGATGCAGATACGCACGCGAGAAGTTCTTGCAGGTATAGCAATCGCAGGTCGGATCCAGTGACGAATCGTCATGACGATGGAACGCGTTACGGATTTTCAACACACCCGTATCAATGAACAAATGGCCGTTGCGCGCGTTGCGGGTTGGCATCACGCAATCGAACATATCGATACCGCGGCGCACACCTTCAACCAGATCTTCTGGCTTGCCCACGCCCATCAAGTAACGAGGTTTGTCAGCCGGCATCATGCCCGGCAAGTAGTCCAGCACCTTGATCATCTCGTGCTTGGGCTCACCGACCGACAGACCGCCGATAGCCAGACCGTCGAAACCGATCTGATCCAGGCCTTCCAGCGAGCGCATGCGCAAATCCTGGTGCATACCGCCCTGAACGATACCAAACAGCGCCGCCGTGTTTTCGCCGTGGGCGATTTTCGAGCGTTTGGCCCAACGTAACGACAACTCCATAGAGACCCGCGCCACGTCTTCATCAGCCGGGTATGGCGTGCACTCGTCGAAAATCATCACGATGTCAGAGCCCAGATCACGCTGAACCTGCATCGACTCTTCCGGCCCCATGAACACCTTGGCGCCATCGACCGGAGAGGCGAAGGTCACGCCCTCCTCCTTTATTTTGCGCATGGCGCCCAGGCTGAACACCTGAAAACCACCGGAGTCAGTGAGAATCGGCCCGCTCCACTGCATGAAATCGTGCAGGTCGCCGTGACGCTTGATCACTTCAGTCCCGGGACGCAGCCACAAGTGGAACGTATTACCGAGGATGATCTGCGCGCCAGTCGCTTCGATATCCCGAGGCAGCATGCCTTTGACCGTGCCGTAAGTACCGACCGGCATGAAAGCAGGGGTTTCAACCACACCCCGGGGAAAGGTCAAACGACCGCGACGTGCCTTGCCGTCAGTGGCCAGCAACTCGAAAGACATACGACTGGTGTTGCTCATGCGTGATCCTCTGGGGCCGATTCCTTGGGAGCTGTCGGCGCGGGATTGCGGGTGATGAACATTGCATCACCGTAACTGAAGAAGCGGTACCCATGCTCCACTGCCGCCGCATAGGCAGCCATGGTTTCGGGGTAACCGGCGAACGCCGAAACCAGCATCAACAGCGTGGATTCAGGCAAATGAAAGTTGGTCACCAGGGCATCGACCACATGGAACGGACGCCCGGGAAAAATAAAGATATCGGTGTCACCACTGAACGCCTTGAGCTGACCGTCGCGCGCCGCACTCTCCAGCGAGCGCACGCTGGTGGTGCCCACGGCAATCACTCGACCGCCCCGCGCACGGCACGCCGCCACGGCATCGACAACGTCCTGACTGACTTCCAGCCACTCATTGTGCATATGGTGATCTTCGAGCCGCTCAACGCGTACCGGCTGGAACGTACCCGCACCGACATGCAGGGTCACGAAAGCCGTTGAAACGCCCTTCTGCGCAATCGCATCGAGCAGCGCCTGATCGAAATGCAGCCCCGCAGTCGGCGCGGCAACCGCCCCGGCGCGCTCGGCATATACCGTCTGATAACGCTCACGGTCGGCGCTGTCATCGGGACGGTCTATATAAGGAGGCAACGGCATATGGCCGACCCGCTCCAGCAACGGCAACACCTCTTCGGCAAAACGCAGCTCGAACAGGGTGTCATGACGGACCACCATCTCCGCCTCACCGCCGCCATCGATCAGGATCATCGTGCCCGGCTTGGGGGACTTGCTCGAACGCACATGGGCCAATACCCGATGGCTGTCGAGCACACGCTCAACCAGAATCTCCAGCTTGCCGCCGGAAGCCTTCTGCCCGAACAGGCGCGCCGGGATCACCCGGGTATTGTTGAACACCATCAAGTCGCCGGGGCGCAAATGCTCCAGCAAATCGGTGAATTGACGGTGCGCCAGTGCGCCGCTAACCCCATCAAGGGTCAACAAGCGGCTGCCACAACGCTCGGCCAAAGGATGGCGAGCAATCAAAGAATCAGGGAGCTCGAAGGTAAAGTCAGCAACACGCATGATGGGGTTCGTCTAGCAGGGCCGGAAAGTTTAGCGGAAATAATGAACATTCACCACGAAACATGATTGACCAACGGTAATCTCATCTCTATACTCCGCGCCCATCAAGCCCTGATGGCGGAATCGGTAGACGCGGCGGATTCAAAATCCGTTTTCGAAAGGAGTGGGAGTTCGAGTCTCCCTCGGGGCACCAAATAGCTACACATTGTGAGTTTCTACCGACTCACAGATCCAAAGAAACCGGCCATTTGAGCCGGTTTTTTTGTGCCTGAAACTCTTCTTTTATCTGAAATATAGAAAGCGAATTTTCGCAAATCTGCGGGCGCAGACGTGCCTGCGAATCAGGCAATGAGGTCTGCCAGACACAACGCGCCGCAACCGTTTCCCACAGAGCAGTATGTGTCGCACTACAAATCCGCTTCTGGCCGCCAGGCGGTAGGAGATCCCGCCCCACCTTCGTCGCCGCGCTGTCGCGCAGCAAACTGGGAGCCGATTCTGCCCGGAGGGCGTAGGAGCTGACTTGTCTGCGATCTAGCCGGGGTCGCGTCCGACCGAAGCGCTGACAAAAGAATGAATTCAACACCGCTGTAAGGTCGTGCCGACCCGTCCTGGGCAATCCGGCTCCACCACACCGAGTTCGCCGGACGACATAGCCGAACCGAAGACGGAGCGAAATCTCTTTTCGTGATTCGTAATCGCATCGCACGTGGCCTGCTGCGTCGCCATCGACCAGCAAATTTCGTAGTGACGACCGGCATCACCACGTTCCTCTCTCCCTTCTGTAAGCCCGGCAAGCTGCATGGCTGGTCTACATTGCCGATATGGCGAACTGGATGGCGGATGAATTGGAACTCAACGCTAAACGGCACAGCCTGAGCACTCGCCTGGAGGAAATTCGCCAGCAAACGCAGGAAGAGATGGCCAGCGCACGGCAGGCTGAGACCTAGGCGGCTACCGCTTACGCACGGGCCGTGGCCTGGGGCGATGTCGAAGGCGAAAAAGCAGCCAGCACAGACGCTCAGAAAGCGGCGAAAAACCTCACTACCGCGACCGAACAACATCGCCGCCAGCTACTGATCATCACCGCCTTGGAGCAAGAGCTGGCCACCGTTGACCGACACATTAGCGAGGCTCAGGTAGAACACCAAAAAATTGAGAACACCGCCTTACGGCTCGCCCACGACGCCCTGGAGGAAAGGTGGAATGAAGCCGCCCAAGCGCTGCTTGATGTGGGAGGTAAGCTTTACGCCGCAGCCAACCTGATTGGCCGCGACCCAGTGTCCTTGTTCAAGCTCGACATCCCTAAGCAGGGTGAAAACTCGGGCAGTTGGAGGTGGCGCGACCTGGTAGACCGTGGGAGCCAGCATCGCACGCGCGATCTGCTCTCGATGTAACAGCCGTTTACCCTGAAACAGCCTGCTTTCGCGGGCTGTTTAAATCACTCCAAGGATCGAAGCCATGAACGCTGCGACACAAAACAGCTCATCCATATCCGAAACGCTTAGAGCGAGAAAAGCCCACCTGACCGCCCTACTCAAGATCGTGGATACCAACATCGGAAAAAGCACAGCGATGCAGAAGCTCACAATCACTACGATCAAGGCAGAAATGGGTTGATTCCGGTCATTCATGACCGGCAGCAATCGGCCGAGGCTGTGTAAAAACGTTTTAGAGCCGGTTTGAATGTCCGAATCGGAGCCGAAATCGCGTTCCTACGCAAATTTCAGATCCACTGATCAACCAATCACTGGCAGATTTTACGTAGCGACGCAGACTTCAAAACAGTGGCTGCGTTTTTACACACTCAGGGCCAGAAGCGGACGCTTATGAGGTGACGTGAATCTGCCCTTTTTGGGACTTTGAAAGAACCTGTCAGTCAGACATCGCCTCCGCCATCCTTATACGACAGACCCATGATTTTACAGGGCTTTATCGTTTCTTTGAGGTGAGAACTGCGCCGTTTTCAAGACGCATTACAACACTGGCTTTTTCATAGACCTGGTCAATGCCGTGATCATCGGCCTGTTCAGTGGTATCTAGGGACCGGATTGCGCCGGACATCAACGCCAGACGGATGACTTATCGGATATCGCTCGATACCCTTACCTCCCCGTCGCCTGACGGTTTCCAGATCAAATCCCATTTCACCCAGACGAGCATGTCATGAAATTCCCCGCAGGTTTGCTGCTGTCGGCTATCAAGCTGGACCGTGCCAGTGCCATTCCCCTGTACCGCCAACTGTATCTGCAGATTCGCAAACAGATACTCAACGGCAGAATCCAGGGGGGCGTGCGCCTGCCGTCGACCCGGACCTTAAGCAACGAGTTGGGGTTGTCGCGGATCACCATTCTCAATGCTTTCGATCAACTGATTGCCGAAGGTTTCCTGGCCTCGCGCACTGGCGCCGGTACGTATGTCGGCACTGAGTGGGAAAGCCGGGGTATCGAGGACGAGCAACAGCGCCAGCCACCACGCCTGTCCGACCTGAGCCAGTCGATGCTGTCGCTGCGCAGCGATCATTTTCGTGGGGTGTCCTATGCCGACTGGGACCCCGCGACCCCGACCTCCTTCCTGCCCAGCCACAGCACCTATGATGCATTCCCGCAGGCGATCTGGCGGCGCCTGATGAACCGTCATCTGCTCAAGCCAACCAAGGCCATTCTGGGTTATGGCGAGTTACAAGGCTTGCACGCGTTTCGCACAGCGATTGCCGAATACGTCTTCGATGCGCGTGGCATCGACTGCAGTGCCGGGCAAGTGGTGATCGTTTCCGGCGCGCAGCAAGCGTTCAACCTGCTGGGCATGCTGCTGCTCAATCCGCAGGACAGTGTCTGGATGGAGGACCCGGGGCACATCGCCGCGCGCATTGCGCTGCAAGCCCAGGGGGCTCAGGTGATTCCGTTGCGTATCGATGAACAGGGGATCGATGTCCAGCAAGGCCTGACCGAGTGCCCTGATGCCCGTTTGGTGTTTTGTACGCCTTCGCGCCAGCATCCTTTGGGTGTCACGCTGAGTTATGCGCGGCGCCAGGCACTCATCGACTGGGCTGCGCAACATCAGAGCTGGATCATCGAGGACGATTGCGACAGTGAGTTTCGCTACAGTGGCCGCCTCCTCCCGGCGTTGTATGCCATGGACCAGATGGCCCGGGTGATCTACGTCGGAACGTTCAGCAAAGTTCTCTTTCCGTCACTGAGACTGGGTTACGTGATTCTGCCGCAGGCCCTGGTCGAACCCTTTTGCACCTTGCGCGCGGTCATGGATCGCAGTCCGCCCACACTGCTTCAGGCGACAACGACGGACTTCATGTGCGAAGGCCACTTTCTGGGGCACATCCGCCGCATGCGTGCGCTGTACAAGGCGCGCCAGCAGGCATTGATCGAACAGCTTGAAAAGCAGATTGGCAGCTTCTTCAGGATCACTCCGACGGATGCTGGCATGCACCTGATCGCCTGGCTGCCCCCCGAACTCAGTGACACTGACATCGCCCGGCAACTGGCCCAGCACAACATCCACACCTACGCCTTGAGCGACTACCGCATCAAGCATGCCCTGTCGCCGGCCCTGTTGATCGGCTTTGCCGGCACGCCTGAAAACCAGGCCCGGGAGCGTGTCGAGGCGCTGGCCCAGGCCTTGCGCACATTAGGTTATCTGCCGCCGACCACTTGATGCGAGGCAAGTGGTCTTATCAATTAACTGATAATGGATCTATCGAGAGTTCCTGACTGGCGCGATAAAGGCTGCGCCGGTAGACCCGGTGTCTGAACCAGGAACGACTCTAATGAACAATAAGATCCAGGAACGATTCAACGCCTTGCTGAGCCATAAGGTGGTCGAACACGGGGCTGCTCCCGTGCTGACGGACGCACTGGCCCAGCGGTTGCTTGAGCGTCTCGGGCAATTGCGCCTGTTTGCCCACGCCTACCCGCTACTGACCAACCTCACCCACGGTCGTGTCACCCCTGCCGACCTGCTGGACTTCGCCTATCGCCACGAGCTGCAAGGCCTGAGCCTGCACTTGCTCGACGGCGAGGAAAACAGCCTGAGCCAAATGTCACCCGCGCAGCTCCAGGCGTTTGCCGCCAAGGCCAAAGCGCTGGGGCTGGATGTGCACCTGGAAATCAGCAGCACCCTGAAAAAGGATGTCGACCAGGTGATCGCCATCGCCAGGGCCCTGGGGGTGCGCAACATCCGTGTTTACTCACGTTACGAGGGCACGCTGTCGCGGGTCATGGACGTGATCGAGACTGACCTGCACTACCTCGCACAACAGGCCGACGCACACGATCTGTACTTTGACTTCGAGCAGCATGAAGAACTCAAGAGCGGCGAAATCGCGCAACTGCTCAACCGCCTCAACCACCCTCGCCTGCATGCTCTGTTCGACTTCGGCAACATGATCAATGCCTGCGAACCGCCCCTGCAGGCCCTGCGTAACCTGGCGCCACACATCCGCCAGACTCACCTCAAGGGTGTGCGCATCGTCCCCGAACAAAACGGCTTCGGCCATTACGGCGTATTGCAGGGCAGCGACGAGGACGATCTGCCCAGCGCCCGCATGCTGTTCGAGCTGTTGATGCTGGGCGAAGCAACCCCGCAGGTGATCGCATTCATTCTCGAGCAGGAAAACCACTATGTGGCCCCGGCTTTCCGCCAGAGCCTTGAGGCGGCCGATCCCTTCATTGCTTACCGGGAGATGAGCGAAACGCCGCTCCCGAACGGCTACTCGCTTGAGCGAATGCTGGCCGATGAACACCGCTGGGCGAACAACCAGGTCGCCTATGTCCGTAGCCTGCTGGCCGAATTGCGCACCTTGGCCGAACTGACCCTTGCCACCCCTTCCAACGCCTGAACCTGACGACCCGATTACGCCCGGAGAACAATAATGACAACTCAAAACAAGGCCAAATGGCTCAGATTCCTGATCCTCATCCTAGGTGGCGGCACCATCTACAAGCTGGCGAACCTCAAGGACGCCTTCTATGTACCCATGCAGGAATTGATGGGCTTGAGCCACACTGAAATCGGTATGCTGCTGAGCGCCAACGCGATCATCGCTACTGCACTGTTTGTGATTGGCGGCCTGCTCGCCGATCGCTACGACACGCGCAAACTAATCCCCCTCGGCCTGATCGGGACCGGTAGCCTGGGGTTGTACCTGGCGACCTTTCCGCCCTTCAGCAATTTGCTGATCGTGTTCTGTCTGTTGGCCGTCTGTGCCGACTGCCTGTTCTGGCCATCGCTGCTCAAAGCCATCCGCAACCTGGGTGACGATCAGGAGCAAGGCCGGTTGTTCGGCCTGCTCGAAGGCGGGCGTGGCGTGGTTGATACACTGGTGGCCTTTTCCGCCCTGGGCGTGTTCGTCGCCATGGGTTCGGGCGAAACCGGCCTGAAGTCGGCGATCCTGTTCTACTCGGTCATCGACATTCTGGCCGGCACCCTGACCTGGTTCCTGCTCAAGGGCGGCAACGCGCAGTCGGTGGCCAAGCCAAAGAATGGTCTGGCGAACCTGATGGAAGCGATCAAGGTACCGGGAATCTGGCTGGTCAGCCTCAACGTGTTCATGGTCTACATCGTCTACTGCGGCCTGACCTATTTCATTCCCTACCTCAAGGAAATGTACGGGTTGCCCGTGGCATTGGTGGGCGCCTACGGCATCATCAACCAGTACTTCCTGAAGATCCTCGGCGGGCCTGCCGGCGGTTTCATTGCCGACAAGCAGTTCAAGAGCACCAGCCGCTACCTGAAATGGGCATTCCTGGCGCTGTTGCCGCTGATGGGCGTGATCATGCTGATTCCGAAAAGCCCGGGCTTCATCTATGCGGGCATGGCCGCCACCCTGTCCTTCGCCCTGATCGTGTTCTCCATGCGCGGCGTGTTCTGGGCCCCCATGGGTGAAGTCGGCATTCCCCAACACATCACCGGCTCGGCCTTCGGCATCGGTTGCCTGATCGGCTATGCACCCGGCATGTTTGCCTACGTCATCTATGGCGCGATCCTCGATCACTTCCCCGGTCAACAGGGTTACAACTATGTCTTCAGCCTGATGAGCATACTGGCCGTTGCGGGCTTCATGGTGTCCAGCCTGCTCTATCAAGCGGTGCGCAAAAAATCCATGGCCACTGGCGGGATGAGCGCGGCGCAAGCCTGATCATCGCCAAGGACTCCAGGAGGAGGAATCGTCTACCACGCCGATCCCTCCTCCGGCCACAACGCAGGAATGAACCGAAGCTTGCGCACAATCTGGATAACGCGTTAGCGCGACGGAACGCTTTTTCATCTTATGGCGACGCACCGGCTTATTGGGCGACCGTTGGCACTCTTGATCGGTGGCTTGAGACTGCAGCGTTTCGCGACAGGCAGCTATCGGCCGAGGCTGTGTGAAAACGTTTTAGAGCGAGTTTGACAGTCAGAACCGCAACGAAAATCGCGTTCCTACGCAAATTTCAGATCTGCTGACCAACTAGACGCTGGCAGATTTTACGTAGCAATGCAGACTTGAAAACGGTGCATGCGTTTTCACACAGCCTTGGCCGACTTCTGCCGGTTACGACAGGCAGAAACGGGTCGATTGCCGTCCTTCGCGACAGGCAGAAAACGGCCGATTGTGTTGAAAAAGTCGACTTTCTCAAACTGCCGCAAAATTGATCGGTGAAAGCGCCTTTTGACACGCCGCCAGGTGAAATCGCAGTCCGAATGCCTCTGCGAAAACTCTGGATTTAAATCTCAGGCGATTACTTTTTTGGCATGGAAACTAAGGCCGGCTTTTCAACAGAGTCGGCCAAAAGCTGTTATTCAGCGGTGTCTACGAATTAGAGGGCGATTCATATTGGCCCTCGCTTTGCCTTATGTTTTGTACGAAAAATCGCCTTGCCTGATTGCCGCTCGACGACTTTTCGTACAAACCCTAGACCTGGCTCAAGCCAGCAGTTCGGTGATCCACCGGGCCTGCAGGGAGATGTCCTGCGACTTCTCCACGGGCACGGCCTGCCGCGCCTGGGCGAAGTTGGTCAGGGTTTGCTGCTTATGGCGCAGCATGCGCCGCCACTTGGCCAGGAACGCCGGGCTGCGTGCCTGCATCTGCAGCGGGCCGAAGTACAACTCCTCGGCGGTGTATATCACCGGCCCGGCGCGCTCGGCGACGATGATTTCGTAGTCGAAACGGTTTTCCCGCAGCACTTCCTCGCAGAGGATGCGGTAGCCATTTTCCATCAGCCATTGGCGCAGTGGCTGCTCGCCGCCGTTGGGCTGCAGGATCAAGCGCTCCTGGCCGCTCAGGCGCGCCTTGCCGCTGTCGAGGATGTCACGGATCGTCTCGCCGCCCATGCCACAAATGCTGATCGCCGTGATCCCGTCTCCCGGCTCGATCGCCGCCAGGCCATTGGCCAGGCGCACGGTGATCCGCTGGTCCAGGCCGTTCTCGCGCACGGTGCGTTCGGCCGAGCGGAACGGCGTCGACGCCACCTCGCCGGCCACCGCTGCTGCGATGGCTCCACGGCGCATCAACACCACCGGCAGGTAGCCGTGATCCGAGCCGATATCGGCCAGGCGCGCATCGGCTGGCACATGCGCCGCCACGCGCTCCAGGCGCATAGACAATGTTTGTTCGTTCAACTGCAGCCCCTTTTCACCACGAACGTCCAGCACCTTTGGCCGGATCGGGACGAGATTCTGTCGAGTAACGCCGTGCATTTCAAACGCCTGCGACCAGGGCCATGGCTCGCCCCGTCCTACCGCTCGCGTATCGGCCCAAAGCAAACCCTGGTCATGGGCGGCTTTTGGTCGACTCCTGTCTGTTGCGACCGGCGGAAAGCGCCTCTAGCAAACACTCGAAAGCGTCTACCCATGCGGGGCCGATCAAGGTTGAGAGGAAGACCTGTGCAGCAGGCAACTCGAACGATAGAACTGCGGCATGGGTGAAAATCAACCTAATCACAAGAAGACGTATCGTTACAGGCTGGTAACGACTAGGTACTCAAGCCTATCGATATTTCGGGAGCGAGGCTGATCGGAAAGTTAACAGAGCGCGCAATGAAGCATTTTTCATGGGCGGCATGATGCAGAGCTAGGGCTTTCTCGATATCGGCTCCGGGAGCCAGGGTCACCTTGGGCCTCAACACCACTGAGGTGAACTGGCCAGCGCCATCGCTTTGCTCGACCATTGTGCCCTGCGGATTATCCACATAGGTCACGATCACCATCCCGGCCTCGGCACAAAGGCCCAGATACCACAGTTTATGGCACGCAGATAAGGAGGCGAGAAGAAGTTCCTCCGGGTTCCAGCGAGTCGGATCACCTCGAAAACTGGGGTCGGATGAGCCATTAATCGGGGGTTTGCCCTTGGCCTGAATAACATGCGAGCGACTGTAACCACGGTAAGAGGAGGTACCTGTACCCTCATTCCCCGTCCAGACAACCTGGACATCGTAGCGGTGAACTTTATCTGCCATTTGATCTTCCCTGAGCATGTTTTTGCGTCCAAAGGCTACGGTACATGCCCTATGAATTGAAAGCTGAACGTTGCCCGTGCCTTTGCTCGATACTTCTGCCTTTCGCATGGATTTAGCAACTCAGCACCCTGAGTTCCAGCGTTACCCGTGAAACCAAATCCAGAGCGCCACCAGCAGAGTCGCCGCGACGAGCCCGGCCAGCACCGCGCCACGTGGTTGACATGCCGCGCGTTTGTCAAAGTGTCTCGGCTCATCTCCTGTACCTGTCGCAGCTCGTTCGACAGCATTCAGGACAACACCTCGGCCCACCCTCTTCTAGACTCAACGCATGGTCGTAGAAAGAACCGAACACGTCGCTTTGGTGCCGTTGAATCAAAGGCGGCGTGGCAAGCTGCCTTTTATGCCCTGAAGAGGTGCGGCAAAGACCGCACCGGGTCCAACAAGATGCCCGCCAAGGGTGCCCTGGTCAACGGCCTGAACATGCCACGATACCGTGACGTGGTGTGAGTGCCGCAGCCGACACTTTCGGACAACCGGCGACTGCCTGGTTTGCCCGTGATCGTGAGGAATGCTGTATGCCTGATGAGATGTTGCAATTGCCTGTGGTCAACAGCGTGCTGGAGCGCCACAAGGGCTGCCCCGGTGCACTGTTGCCGATTCTTCATGAGATTCAGGAGGGCATCGGTTACATCCCGGATGCCGCCATCCCCGAGATTGCCCACGCCCTCAACCAGAGTCAGGCCGAGGTTCGCGGGGTGATCAGCTTCTACCATGACTTCCGCTCCGCGCCCCCGGCCCGGCATATTCTGCGTCTGTGCCGCGCCGAGTCCTGCCAGAGCCGCGGCGCCGAGCAGCTCGCAGCGCAGTTGCGCGAACGCCTGCAACTGGACGACCACGGCAGCAGCGCCGACGGCAGCATCAGTCTGCGCCCGGTGTATTGCCTCGGTGCCTGCGCCTGCTCGCCCGCCCTGGAGCTGGATGGCCAGGTGCATGCGCGGCTCAGTGCCGAGCGTCTTGATGCATTGCTCGACGCTTGCCAGGAGGACGCATGATGCCGCGCCTCTATTTGCCGATTGATTCTCTTGCCCGTGCCGTAGGTGCCGATGATGTAGCTGTGGCCCTTGCCACTCAGGCCCAGGAACGCCAACTGTCCCTGTCCCTGGACCTGCAACGCACCAGCTCGCGCGGCCTGTACTGGCTGGAGCCGTTGCTGGAAATGGACACTCCGCAAGGCCGTATCGGCTTCGGCCCGCTGACCGCTGCCGATGTGCCATCCCTGCTCGATGCATTGCAAGACGAGTCGTCCGCCCATCCACTGGCCTTGGGTCTGGTGGAGGAACTGCCTTATCTAAAGACTCAACAACGCCTGCTGTTTGCCCGCGCAGGCATTACCCGGCCGCTGTCCCTGGAGGATTACCGGGCCCACGGCGGTTTCGAGGGCTTGACCCGGGCCATCGCTCTGGGCGGCGAGCAGACCGCGACCGCCGTGTTCGATTCGGGCCTGCGTGGCCGTGGCGGCGCAGCCTTCCCGGCCGGGATCAAATGGCGCACGGTGCGCGCCACCCAGGCTGCGCAGAAATACATTGTGTGCAACGCCGACGAAGGCGATTCCGGCACCTTCGCCGATCGCATGTTGATGGAAGGCGACCCCTTCCTGCTGATCGAAGGCATGGCCATTGCCGGTCTCACCGTCGGGGCCAGCTACGGTTACATCTATGTGCGCTCGGAATATCCACAGGCCGTGGCCACATTGCGCGAGGCGCTGGACATCGCCCGGTCCGCCGGTTATCTCGGCGCCAATGTCGTCGGCAGCGGCCAGGCCTTTGATATGGAAGTACGCGTCGGTGCCGGCGCTTACATCTGCGGTGAGGAAACCGCGCTGCTGGACTCTCTCGAAGGCAAGCGCGGGATTGTCCGCGCCAAGCCACCGATCCCCGCCCTGAAAGGTCTGTTCGGCCTGCCGACCCTGGTGCACAACGTGCTGACCCTGGCCTCGGTGCCGTTGATTCTGGCCAAGGGTGCGCAGTTCTATCGCGATTACGGCATGGGCCGCTCGTTGGGCACCATGCCCTTCCAATTGGCGGGCAATATTCGTCACGGCGGTCTGGTGGAACGGGCGTTTGGCCTGACCCTGCGGGAACTGGTGGAAGACTACGGCGGTGGTACTGCCAGTGGCCGGCCGCTGAAGGCCGCGCAAGTTGGCGGCCCCCTCGGCGCCTGGGTGCCGCCAGGGCAATTCGACACGCCGCTGGATTACGAAGCCTTCGCCTCCATCGGCGCCATGCTCGGTCACGGTGGTGTGGTGGTGGCTGACGACAGCCTGGACATGGCCCGTATGGCGCGCTTCGCCCTGCAGTTCTGTGCCGAGGAATCCTGTGGCAAATGCACCCCATGCCGCATCGGCTCGACCCGGGGCGTGGAGGTGATCGACCGCCTGCTGGCCGCACCTGACCAGAGCGGTCGTGATGAGCAGGCGATCATCCTCAAGGACCTGTGCGACACCATGCTTTACGGTTCGCTGTGCGCGTTGGGCGGCATGACCTCCTATCCGGTCGCCAGCGCCCTCAAGCACTTCCCCGCCGACTTCGGTCTGCTGGCCTCGGAGGCCGAGCAATGATTACTCTCTTTGACCCGAAAACCGATATCGATCTGGGCACCCCGGCCCGCGACAGCCAGGTGCAAGTCACCCTGAACATCGACGGCCGCAGCATCAGCGTGCCCGAAGGGACCTCGGTGATGCGCGCCGCCGCGCTGCTGGGCACCACCATTCCCAAACTATGTGCCACCGACAGCCTGGAAGCCTTCGGCTCCTGCCGCATGTGCCTGGTCGAGATCGACGGCATGCGCGGCTACCCGGCGTCCTGCACCACGCCGGTCAGCGAAGGCATGAGCGTGCACACCCAGACGCCGAAGCTTGCCACCCTGCGCCGCAATGTCATGGAGCTGTACATCTCAGATCACCCGCTGGACTGCCTGACCTGCTCGGCCAACGGCAACTGCGAGCTGCAAACCGTCGCCGGCCAGGTCGGCCTGCGGGAGGTGCGTTACGGCTATGAAGGCGACAACCATCTGGCCGACAAGAAAGACACCTCCAACCCCTACTTCGACTACGACCCGAGCAAGTGCATCGTCTGCAACCGCTGCGTGCGCGCCTGCGAAGAAACCCAGGGCACGTTTGCCCTGACGATTACCGGGCGCGGTTTTGAATCCCGGGTCGCGGCCGCCGGTGGCGAGAACTTCCTCGACTCGGAATGCGTGTCCTGCGGCGCCTGTGTGCAAGCCTGCCCCACCGCGACCCTGATGGAAAAAAGCGTGGTCGAACTGGGCCAGCCCGAACGCGCCGTGATCACCACCTGTGCCTATTGCGGCGTGGGCTGCTCGTTCCGCGCCGAGATGAAAGGCGACCAGCTGGTGCGCATGGTTCCAGACAAGAACGGCCAGGCCAACCACGGCCACTCCTGTGTCAAAGGGCGCTTTGCCTGGGGCTACGCCACCCACCCGGATCGCATCACCACGCCGATGATCCGCAAGCACATCAACGACCCTTGGCAGGAAGTCAGCTGGGATGAGGCGGTGACCTACGCCGCCAGCGAATTCCGCCGTCTGCAGCAAAAATACGGCCGAGACTCCATTGGTGGCATCACCTCCAGCCGCTGCACCAACGAAGAAACCTATCTGGTGCAAAAACTGGTGCGTGCCGCGTTCGGCAACAATAACGTCGACACCTGTGCGCGGGTCTGCCACTCGCCGACCGGCTATGGCCTGAAACAAACCCTTGGCGAGTCCGCCGGCACTCAGAGTTTCGACTCGGTAATGCAAGCCGACGTGATTCTGGTGATGGGCGCCAACCCCAGCGACGCCCACCCGGTGTTCGCCTCCCAGCTCAAACGCCGCCTGCGTGAAGGCGCGCGGCTGATTGTCATCGACCCACGCCGCATTGATCTGGTGGACTCGGTACATGCCCGCGCTGAACTGCACCTGGCCCTGCGCCCGGGCACCAACGTCGCCATGCTCAACGCTCTGGCCCACGTCATCGTCACCGAAGGCCTGCTCAACCAGGCCTTTATCGACGCCCGTTGCGAAGGCAGCGATTTCGCCCACTGGCGCGAGTTCGTCAGCCGCGCGGAAAACTCGCCGGAACTCCTTGGCGCCATCTGCGGTGTCGCCGCTGCCGACATCCGTGCCGCCGCGCGTCTGTACGCAACCGGCGGCAACGCGGCGATCTATTATGGCCTGGGCGTCACCGAACACAGCCAGGGCAGCACCGCCGTCATGGGCATCGCCAACCTGGCCATGGTCACTGGCAACATCGGCCGCGAAGGCGTGGGCGTGAACCCGCTGCGTGGGCAGAACAACGTTCAGGGCTCCTGCGACATGGGCTCCTTCCCCCACGAGTTGCCTGGCTACCGACACATCTCCAACGAGGTGGTTCGGGCGCAGTTCGAGCAGGCCTGGAACGTCACCTTGCAACCCGACCCGGGCCTGCGTATTCCCAATATGTTCGAGGCAGCCCTGGACGGCAGCTTTAAGGGCTTGTATTGCCAGGGCGAAGACATCGCCCAAAGCGACCCCAATACCCAGCACGTCACCTCGGCTCTGTCGGCGATGGAATGCATCGTGGTGCAGGACATTTTCCTCAACGAAACCGCCAAGTTCGCCCACGTATTCCTGCCGGGCAGTTCGTTCCTGGAAAAAGACGGCACCTTCACTAACGCCGAGCGACGCATTTCGCGCGTGCGCAAGGTCATGGAACCGCTGGGCGGCAAGGCCGACTGGGAGGGCACCGTGGCCCTGGCCAACGCCCTGGGTTACCCGATGAACTACCAGCACCCGTCGGAAATCATGGATGAAATCGCCAGCCTGACGCCGACCTTCAGCAACGTCAGCTACGCCGCACTGGATAGCCACGGCAGCCTGCAATGGCCGTGCAACGCCGCAGCGCCGGACGGCACGCCGACCATGCACATCGAGGAATTCGTGCGCGGCAAGGGGCGCTTCATGCTCACCGGCTACGTGCCCACCGAGGAAAAGGTCAACAACCGCTATCCCCTGCTGCTGACCACCGGACGCATCCTCAGCCAGTACAACGTCGGCGCCCAGACCCGGCGTACCGAAAACATCGCCTGGCACGACGAAGACCGCCTGGAAATCCACCCGACCGACGCCGAGAGCCGTGGCATCAATGAAGGTGACTGGGTCGGCATCGGCAGCCGCGCCGGACAGACCGTACTGCGTGCGCGGGTCACCGAACGGGTCGCTCCAGGTGTGGTGTACACCACCTTCCACTTCCCCGAATCGGGGGCCAACGTCATCACCACCGACAACTCCGACTGGGCCACCAACTGTCCGGAGTACAAGGTCACCGCCGTGGAAGTCAGCCGCGTCTACCACCCTTCCGAGTGGCAAAAACGTTACCAGGCATTCAGCGACGAACAACAACGCCTACTCGACGAACGTCGCCGGGCACGCACCGCAGGAACAAAGGCCGAGGTACGCCGATGAGCACTGCCAACCTGATCAAAATGGCCAACCAGATCGCCCAGTACTTCGCCAGCGAACCGGACCAGCAACAGGCAGTGCTTGGCGTGCGCAATCATCTGCAGATGTTCTGGACGCCCGGCATGCGCAAGGAGTTGCTGGCCTGGCAGACGACGCATCCTGGGGCCGACTTGCACCCACTGGCGCAGGCTGCGGTCAGTGGGGCGGGCTGGGAGGCTTAAGGCTCACACGATCCCTTACGGAGCACCTGCTGCCTGTCGGGCAGCGGTGCAACTAAGGAAACCAGCGTGCATGAATCTGCTTGAGTACGCCTTTGGCCCCGATACGTTGGTATCCCTCTTCATACGTCTTCAGTGCACGCAATCCATCCGGGTGGGCCAGGCTAAAGCCTATCGTTGCGCTTACCACACCGCAATTGAAGGCGAAGCGCACCGAATTTTCTGTGCCCGACTGCCTGGCCTTATAAGCCTCCGCCTCAAGGTCGGTGGTAATGATCAATGCCGCCTGGAAGCGCCGGGCGGCCAGCTTCTTCAGATTCAGTAAGTCCGAGTGAACGTTCTCGAACAGCACTCCGGACTTCTGTAGCGCCATGACCTGGGGCGAATATTCGTAGTCGTTGGTGATGCCCAGTACAGTCCCGGGCGGCAACGTGCATATGCCGTCTGGAGGCCTCGGCAAGGGGGCTTCGATATGTTCGAAGATGTCGTCATTCGCCGCGTAGATCGGTAGCGCCGCCAGCTTGATCTTGCCATCGAACTCGGGCAGCCAACTCATGTTGAAGCAGGCCGCGACCTCACCATTGAGCACCATGTATTTGCAACGTGAATAAGGCACGACTTTCAGGCGCACCTCAACCTCCATCTCCTTGAACGCGGCGACAACTACGTCATTGGCGTAACCTATACCGTCGCTCTTCGACCAGGGATCGGCAGCATCCTCGACCATGATCGTCAGCGTCTCGTGCGGCATCTGCGCGGCGACGGCACTTGCTGCCAGCAGGTAGAGTGAGCACATCAGCAGGATCGGTTTGAGTGGCCACATTCGGTGCTTAGTCTTTTGCTGATGCATGGCTCTCCATTGATCTACTGACTCCACCACCGGCGAAGCTATTGGACTCTAGGCACTGGTCTACACACATCAACGCCACATTATGCGCACCCGCGAGAGATTCCGCGGAGGTTATGCCGAACACCGCCAGCAGCGCTCATGAGACAAGTCTATAAAACAAGGCGCTAATCAGATATCTCACGCGGCCCGGCCTAAACAATCTTGCACTTGATCCAGGCATCTTCGGCAACGCCATAGATGGCGCAGAGGCGGTGATAGCCGTCCGCGATAACCAGTTTGTCGCTCTTCTCTCCCCTGACCAGCAGCAACGGTGACAGCGGCGTTCCGTTCTTGATTTTGCTGCGGTCTTTCTCTACATGGGAGTTGCTGATGCCAAGCAGGGAAAGTTCTGACGCGCGGAAAATGTCCTTTGCCTTGAACTGGGTAAGGTCGGCAGCACGCAGGGCGGAAATTATTTTCTGCACTCGGTTTTCGCTGAATAGCAGAAGAAGGTAGGACTGTGCGGCTGGGTAGTCCTGCTCTTCCACATCTGGAAGCCATTTTATTTCAGTCGCTTCTTTCGCGTTGCTCATGTTTGCTCCCGAAGTGTTCACGCAGTGTAGTTGTGGGAATGCGTTTTTTAAGGCGAATCAGGCTTTATCCAAGGGTGCGTCGATCAGAACCTGAAGCCGCACTGAGACCCGCATTTCAAGCGTCCTTTTTCTGCAGGCTCTTCAGGCGCAGGCCCGCCCGTTGCACAGCGGCCATTTTTTCGGGTCGCTTCATGCGTTTCCATTTTCTGATGTCCTCCTTGGTGCGACCACAACTTACACATAAATCACCGCTCAACTGGCAAACGGAAATACAGGGATTTTCGATATCCTTGGCCACGACTCAACCCCGAGTCGAGCGCTTGCGCGCCAAGCGTTGCTGCCAGTTTCCGGCATTGGCATGCTGACATTGCTCTTCAGTATCGACGTGCACATGGGCCGACACCGGACTGACGTGGATATCCGCTTCGCTTAACGCCACGGCCGTCAGTTCGACCATGCGTTCACCCTGTCCACTCGCAAGGGCCTGGTTCTTGTTGGCCTGCGTGTCAAAGACCCAGACGACCATCAGGCTGGACGGGGATACGGTGTAATCAACCTCGTGGGTCAGCCAGCAGAACCCTGCTATTTCGGCTTTGGCCGTCTCACAGGCGTCGGTCAGGGCCACCACCAGACGACGCTCGATCTGCGCCTGATCGCGTTTGCTTAACAGCATTGTTTGATCCTTGAATCAGTGTCGAAGGCTTGCCGAGGGCGCTCGGTCTAATATCGCGCGGCTCGCTGCTGCGTGCCTCTTTTGCCAGTATCGATGTGCAGCACCTTGAGACGCAAAGGAATAAAACCAACAGTGCTCAGCAAACGCATGGCCTCAACTGCGAATTTGTATCTATTGCCAGTGAAACTTGTGTGGAAGCCCGCAGTCCTATTCGGGCTTTGCCGGTCACTACCGCAGCCCCTTTGCTGCCAAGCCCCCTGTCATTCCATCTGAGCTGTTCGACTCATGCGCCTAACCGTTCGTTCCTCCCGCTCTATTTCGCTCTGCCTCGTACCTTTGCTCCCCCTGCTCGCCAATCCCGCTTATGCCGAAGGGGAGCAGCAACTGGTGCAAGCCATCAACGGCTACCGCGCCCACCCCCAGCGCTGCGAGGGACGCATGACCCCTGCAATGACACCGTTGGCGCTGAAGTCCAGCGTGGCCTTGCCCGTCGGTTATGGCGGCGATTTACGGGACGGGTTGAAGGCCGCCGGTTATCAAGCAGGGAAAGTGCAAGCCATCCAAGTGGCAGGTGCGCGCGATGCCGAGACGGCCTTTGCCGTGATCAAGAACAACTACTGCGACAAACTACTCAATACCCAAGCGACCGATATTGGTGTCACTCACGTCGGTAATCGGTGGCAGATGGTACTGGCGCGCCCCTTGGTCGATGATCACCTGACTGATCGGCGGACAGCGGATAAAGCGTTGCTGACAGAGGTCAATGCGGCACGGGCGAAGCCGCGTCTGTGTGGGTATCAGCGCTTCGCCGCCGCACGACCACTGACGTGGAACAATGCCTTGGGGGCGGCAGCGCAGGGGCATAGCCGGGCGATGGCCTATGGCAATTACTTCGCTCACCAAGATCCAAACGGTGACTCGCCAGCGGCCCGGGCTCGGGCCGTTGGCTACCGTGGTCGGCAGATCGGCGAGAACATCGCTGCTGGGCAGGGTTCCCCGAGCCAGGCGATGCAGGGGTGGCTGGCCAGCCCTGGGCATTGCGCCAACCTGATGAACCCGATGTTTACCCAAGTGGGTGCTGCTTATGCCACGGCCTCGCGTAGCGACTTGGGTATCTATTGGACGATGCTGTTCGGCGCGCCCTGATGATCGTGGACGGGCTGTGGACTTTTACGGACAGGCCGTCAATGGAACCACACCGTCAGTTGCTTGCGACTTGAGCCATCCCGCCGGATGTCACGAGCGCCTTCAACGATGCATCGAACTGTTTCAGGGCGTTTAATTGCAGCTCACGTTGTTGGTCGATTTGCGCGGCAATCTCTGGAGCGGCTTTGCCATGCACCCAGACAGCGGACATTTGCTTTTCACCCAAACCTTCGGCCTTGCCAATGTATTGCAGGTTCGAATCGTAAAATTTGGCGACGAAGCGCGCTTCGACCTGGGTATTGCGCTGTGTCACCAGACGGTTGTAGGTGTCCAGCATGACCACTACGTCTGGGTGGGCTTGCACCAGCGCATCAAGGTTGTCGTAGACGGTCACTGAGGAGAATTCTTTCTGCAGCGAACCCATGAGCCAATTGATCGCGAGTTTCGGATCGGAGCTGTTGACGAACGCGTCGCTAATGCGAGAGTCAATCGCACCATTCTTCACGCCGTTCAGCGCGACAGAATGGTAATGCTCAAGGTACTCAAGGGTATTGACGGTGTTTTCGCTGTAGAGCACACCGACTGATTGTGCATGCAGCAGGCCAGCGGCACTGTCAGCTACCGATAACAAATGGCAGGACGGCGCGTCTGCAGCGTAAGAAGGCACAGTGGTGGCAGCGCCACCGGTCAATACGGCGACAAGAGCCAGCAGGGTGGAAATTCTCATCGCGTTATTTCCCTTAGAAGCATGTTCGGTATGGCGCTATCTTCCTCCTTCGCTGGAAAAACAAAACTCGCATTCGTCGATGGTAACTATCAACTAAACGAATGGTAAAAACAGAAGCGGTTTATTGCGTGAGGGCAACGTGTAAAGTACCCCCCCAAAAAGCGCCTCGAACAGTTTTTTCGCCATGGGTGCAGAACAGAGTACACACCAGCCATGACCATCAGCACCCAGTCTCCGGATCGACAGCGCCTGATTCGCGCCCTGTTTGAAGAGTACATCGAGATGTACGCCTCTCGGGATCAGAGCCTGACGACCCGCTTCAGTAAAAACTTCAGTGGGTATACGGGGAGCGGCGATTTTCTGGTCAAGGATCTCGCCGACTGGCAGACGATCACTCGCCAGGACTTCTCTCAAGTGCCTGAACGTATCCGCATTGAGATGCTCGATCTCTCTCTGCAGGACCTGGGTGAAGAGGTGGTGGTTGCCACCGCTTTATTCCGCATTCACTTGCCCGTTGACGGCGATATGCTTGCAAAGGAAGCGGCACGCCTGGTGCTGATTTTCCGCCTCGAAGGTGAAGAGTGGAAAATCGTTCACAGCGGTATCTCCATTCCCTATCACCGGGCGGAGGATGGCGAGGTGTATCCCCTCAAGAGCCTGCAGGAGCGCAACCGCACTCTGGAGGCACTGGTCGAGGAACGCACCCAGGCACTGCATGCAAGCGAAGCTCTCTATCGCCAGCTCACCGAGGACACTCGCGATGTCCACTGGAAAACAGACCGTGACCTGTTCATCACCTACATCAACCCCGCCGACGAACGCCTGCGTGGCTTCAAGGCCGACGAGGTAGTCGGGCATCACGTCTTTGAACTGTTTACCGACGAGGGTGTGGCCATGGTCAAGCACCTGATGGAGGAAAGACGGCGATCTGAACGGCCACCTTCGTCGGATGACTTTGTGACCTTTGAGGTACAGCATCGCTGCAAAGACGGCAGCCTGCTCTGGGGGGAGGTGCTGTCGAAGCCGGACCTTGACGAACAGGGTGAGATTATCGGCTACCACGGTATTACGCGAGAGGTCACCCGGCGCAAGCTGTTGGAAGAGCAGGTCAACCAGTTGGCGTTCCGTGACACGCTGACCCACTTGCCCAATCGCCGCCTGCTGGAAGATCGCCTCACCCAGGCAATGTCGTCCAGCAACCGCAGTAACTGCTACGGCGCCCTGTTATTCCTCGACATGGATAACTTCAAGCCACTCAATGACACGCATGGCCACAGCGTCGGCGACCTGCTGCTGATCGAGGTCGCCAACCGCCTGAAAGCCTGCGTACGCGAAGCGGACACCGTCGCCCGCTTTGGCGGTGACGAATTCGTCGTACTGCTGTGTGACCTGAGCTGCGACAAGCGCGAAGCCACTGCTCAGGCAAGACGCATTGCCGAAAAGATACGCATCAGTTTGTCGACGCCCTATTTGCTGAGTCTCACCATTGAGCATCGCTGCACGGCCAGCATCGGTGTAACCCTCTTTAAGGGACGCGAAGCAAGTGAAGAACACGTCATAGATTCGGCTGACTCAGCGATGTATCAGGCCAAAGAGCATGGACGAAACACGATTCGGTTTTGTGAATAGAACATGATTTGAATCTCCCCCTGGTGTGCAAAGCTGGTCTTTCGCGCAGGGGGTCATATAATCGCGCCGTTTCGTCTACCCTCACGAAGCGCCGTGCAGCAAACAGCTCGCGCCAGGCGCCTCGACATTTTTCCGCTATTTAACCGGAGAACTTCCATGCTCAAGCGTACGCTGGTGCTGGCCGCAGGCTTTGCCCTGTCCCTTTCAACCCTGTTCGCACAGGCCGCCGACACTCTGAAAGTCAGCGCCATCCCTGATGAAGCCCCGACCGAACTGCTGCGCAAGTTCAAGCCGCTGGGCGCCTATCTGGAACAACAGTTGGGCATGAAGGTCGAGTTCATTCCGGTTGCCGACTACCCGGCCGTGGTTGAGGCGCTGGCCACCGACCGTATCGACCTGGCCTGGCTGGGCGGCTTTACCTTCGTTCAGGCACGCCTGAAAACCGGTAACGCCATTCCGCTGGTACAGCGCGAGCAGGATGCCCAGTTCACCAGCAAGTTCATCACCGCCGACCCTGCGGTCAAATCCCTCGCGGATCTCAAGGGCAAGACCTTCGCCTTCGGTTCGGTGTCGTCCACCTCCGGCAGCCTTATGCCGCGCTACTTCATGCTCAAGGACGGTATCAAGCCGGAAACCTTCTTTAGCCGCGTAGGCTACTCCGGCGCCCATGACGCCACCGTCGCCTGGGTCCAGGCCGGCAAGGTCGACGCCGGGGTACTCAACGCCAGCGTCTGGGACAAACTGGTCGCCGCCGGCAAGGTCGACACCAGCAAGGTCAGAGTATTCGCCACCACCCCGACCTACTACGACTACAACTGGACCGTGCGCGGCACCCTCGACCCGGTACTGACTGCCAAAATCAAGGCCGCCTTCCTCGCCCTCGATCCTGCGAACCCGGAGCAAAAGGCAATCCTCGACCTGCAGGCCGCCAGCCGTTTCATCGAAACCAAGCCTGAGAACTACAAGGGTATCGAGGAAGCCGCACGCGCCGCCGACCTGCTGAAATGACCCTGCGCCTTATCCAGGCCAGCCTCAGCCACGCCAATGGAGTCCACGCGTTACGCAGCGTGGACCTGCACATCGGTGCCCGCGAACAGGTCGCCATTATTGGCCCGTCCGGCGCGGGCAAGTCGAGCCTGCTCAACCTGCTGGCCACCGCCCTGCGGCCCAGCAGCGGCGAGGTCCAGGTGCTCGGCGAGCGGCCTTGGCAGCTTTCTGCGCACCAGCGTCAGCGCCTGCGCGCGCGCATCGGTCTGGTGCATCAGTCGCCACCACTGCCACCACGCCAGCGCGTAATCACTGCGGTACTGGCCGGAAAGCTTGGCCAGTGGGGTCTGGGCAAGAGCTTGCTGAACCTGCTGCATCCGCTGGATATTCCCGGTGCGCGCGCGGCATTGGCCAGGCTGGACCTTAGCGACAAGCTATTCGCCCAGTGCCAGCAACTGTCCGGCGGCCAACTACAGCGCGTAGGCATTGCCCGTGTGCTGTACCAAGCTCCCGAGGTGTTACTGGCCGATGAGCCCGTGTCGGCCATGGACCCGGTGTTGGCGGCGCACACCCTGGCAGTCCTCTGCCAGCATGCGCAGGAGCACGACGTCACCCTGGTCGCCAGTCTGCATGCAGTGGACCTGGCCCTGTCGCACTTCCCACGCATCATTGGCGTGCGCGACGGGCAAATCCTGTTTGACCGTCCAGCCAGCGACGTCAGCCGCGACCTACTCGACACGCTCTATGCCAACGAATCTCTGCAGCCTGCACCGGTTCCAGATACACCCTTGAGCGTGCAGATTCCCCGATGCTGACGCGCGACAACCGCGACCCGGCCACCGGGCCTCGTCTGCTGCTCAGCCTGCTGGCCATCGCCCTGCTATGGCCGGGTATCCGGCTCAGCGAGTTGGACCTGAGCGTTCTGCTGGCGACCGACAGTCAGAGCGAGATAGGCCGCTTCGTCTCCGCGTTCTGGCCTCCCGCCCATGGCGAGGAGTTCATCCAGTTGCTGCTGCAAGCCACCCTGCAGACCCTGGCCATCGCCACGGCCGGCATGGCCCTGGCCCTGCTACTGGCAGTACCCGCCAGCCTGCTGGCCAGTCGCGCGCTGTCACTGTCCGCCGCCTCTCGTGGCGGGCACCCGAGCCGCTGGGCACAACTGCTGCGCTGGCCAGTACGCGGGCTGCTGATCTTCCTGCGTAGCGTGCCGGAAATCGTTTGGGCCCTGCTGTTCGTCCGTGCCGTCGGCCTCGGCCCGGCTGCTGGGGTACTGGCCATTGCCATCACCTACAGCGGCATGCTCGGCAAGGTCTACGCGGAAATATTCGAGTCGGTCGACCAGCGCCCGGCCCACGCCCTGATGCAGGCTGGCAGTGGTCGGCTGGCGGCCTTCTGCTACGGCATCCTGCCCAATGTCGCTGCAGAGCTGCTGTCGTACACGGTGTACCGCTGGGAATGCGCGATCCGCGCCTCGGTGGTAATGGGCTTCGTCGGCGCCGGCGGCCTGGGCCAGCAGATCGACCTGTCGATGCGCATGTTCGCCGGGGGCGAAGTGGCCAGCATGCTGCTGACCTTCTTCGTCCTGGTCATGCTCGCCGACCAACTCAGCCGCCTGCTGCGCTGGAGGCTGGCATGAATCGCCTGTTCAACCTGCTGCTGGTCCTCGGCATCGGCGCAGCAGTCATCGCCTCGTTCGCCTATCTGGGCATCGACTTCGGTGAGCTGGGCAGCACCCGCAGCCTGAACCAGATGGGCGCCTATGTGCAGCGTTTTCTCAGCCCGGACCTGAGCACTGGCCATCTGCAGGCCATCGGTTATGGCGCCCTGGAAACCCTGGCCATGTCCGCCCTCGGCACCCTGCTCGCCGCCGTGTTCGGTCTGCTGTTGGCACTGCCCGCCGCCGGCCGCTTTGGCTGGCCGCTGCAGAGCGCATCGCGCCTTGTGCTCAACGCCCTGCGCGCGATCCCGGAAATGGTGTGGGCGACGCTGATGGTACTGGCCGCTGGCCTCGGCCCGAATGCCGGCACCCTGGCCCTGGCCCTGCACACCACCGGTGTACTCGGCAGGCTGTTCGCTGAAGCCCTGGAAAACACTCCGCCAGAACCCGCCGAGGCTATCCGCCTGCAGGGCGGTAATCCGGTGTGGGCCTTCTGTTACGGCACACTGCCCAACCTGTTGCCACAACTGCTGGCCTACTGTTTGTACCGCTGGGAAAACAATATCCGCATGGCCAGCGTGCTCGGCTTCGTCGGCGCTGGCGGTTTGGGGCAGATGCTCTATGTCAGCCTCAGTCTGTTCCAGGAAGCCCAAGCCAGCACGGTGATCCTGGCCATGCTGTTGCTGGTATTCGCCATCGATGCCCTGAGCGGCTGGAGCCGCCAGCGCTGGGTCAAGGCCTGATCGTGTCCACCGAACAGGTAAAATCATAAAAGTGACGATAAGACGCCGAATGGCCCTGAAAAACGCCATCCATAGCTCGCTCTCGACTACTAACGGCTGGCAGCTCCGGGTCGATTCCGGCACGGTGGTCGACGTTGAGGAGCGCAGGGTAATAAAAGTGTTGTTCAGTAGCATATAGACACCGTTATACAAGGCCGCTTTAAGCGGCCTTGTTGCTCCGGAGTGACTCTATCGCTACTTGATGAACGCTCTCATATCACCTGCCAGCCCGTCGATCGCGGCCTTGAAGTCACCCACGGTAATCGCCTGGCTTTCATTTTTCAGGGTTTTACCGAAAACTTTACGCACGACTTTCACCACTGGCGAACCCGTGGCGGCGTCGACAAAACTCGCCTCAATGTAAAGTTCACTGTTCTGATCGCGATGGCCGGAAGCAGCGCTGGCCGCCCCCACAACCGCCGCGACCGGAACCACTTCGTACCAGTGCATACCTTCGTTAGAGGCCGTTACACCCGTAATTGCCGCGTGCATGATCAAGGTTCGCGAACCGGGTGGTACAGCCTGCAGGCTGTTCACCACCCGGTACCTTTGTGAAAGAACGCCCTTGGCACTGCTGCTGGCATACGCCTGTATTTGCTTCAGCGTTTTCGTGTCAACCCGATCCGTCGGCTTGGGTGCGGGGTACAACTCAAGTTCGTTGAACACCACCGTAGAGTACGCCCCGGGTTTAAAGTCGGGAGCCACCCAGCGCAGCACTTCCTTCCCGCTCGACGACGTCGTTTCCTGGAGTCCATCGTAATTCGGCAAAAAGCCTGAGAACTGCTCCTTTTCAGTCACTTTCGAGACACAACCACCCAGCAACAAGCTGCTCAGCGCAATGCCGACAAGCAATTTACGTGATGCTTTCATGTGCTTTGTACTCATGGGATTAATAGGGTATTTATTGTTGTCAGGCGTTAGAAACGCCACGTCATATTGCCGGTAACAGACTGAATCCAGGCGCTACTGAACTGGCCGGAAACGCGGTCACCTGACAGACGTTTGCTCTGGTCGACAGGCATATCGCCCATCCACACAAAATCCCAGCCGAGGTTAAGGTCGGTATCATGATCCACTGCATAAGTGACCCCGGCCCCCACATGCCATTGAGCACTCATAGGGACATTCAAGGTTCGATCACTGTTCGATACCGCCGAGGTATCGTAGGCGACACCGCCACTCCAAAGCAGTTTCGGTGTGGCTCGGTACTGTGTGCCCAGCGCTAATTGATAGGTGTCCTTATAAGGCGCATTAACGGTGGTTGACTGCCCACCCGCCCTGGACGTATCGACATCGATATAGATCTCGCCGAACTGTGACCAGTCCTGCCAGTTGACGGTCGCCAGCACGGCCCATTGCGCGTCGAGTTGCTGATAGAGGCTGAGCGTGACCGTTTGTGGGACCTGCACACCGAGCGTGGTGTCCGTACCATTCACGCGGTCCAGTAACAGGCCATTCCCTTGAACGTCTATACGGTCCTTGAAATCAAGATTGATCTTACTGGTATAAGCAAAACCAATCCGGGTGCCCGGCTTGGGTGCATAAATAACCCCCAGGTTAGCGCCGTACCCCCATGTACTGTCCTCATATTTGTACTGCCCGTCAGCACGATCCGTTAATCCAAAAGGAGACCGATTGATCGCCGCCTGAGCTTGCAACATGCCGTACATGGCCTTTATGCCAACGCCCACTGACCACTCGTCATTGAACCGATAGGCCACACTGGGTACAAATGACAAACCACCAATACTTCCATATTGACTGAAGTAGCGACCGTACCAGTCATTCTTATAACTGAGCGCCAGACCGAAGTCGCCATACGTGCCAAAGCCGACACTCCAGTGTTCATCCAGTTTATGGCTTATAAAGAAGCTGGCACCCGGTGTCGGTTCAATAACATCGCCGCTGCCACTGCCAGCCACGTTAGTGTCCCCGTCAGCATCAAACTTCACATTGCCGTAAATAAGTTGAGCACCGGCCGCGATCTGGGTGCCCTCCAGATAACTGAGGCCTGCCGGGTTACTCGCAATGGTAGACGGCCCTTGCGCACGCGCCGCGGCACCCGCATTGACCAGACCGGTATTATCGCTACCGATCTCATAAAGCATGATGCCTCCTGCCAGCGCCTGTTGGCTGTAACAGAGCGTCAGCAGAGTAAACGCGGAGACCGGCAGCGTACCTGTTTTTGACGGCATAAGAACTCCAGGATCAAGTAGGCGCACACCGCCTACCCGATCGATTTCTGAGTGAGTTACTTACCTGACTGGCTCAACATCGCGTGCTGGATTTGCTCCTTCACTGCATCCAGGTTAAAGCTGGCACCCTTTTGCATTGGAGGAAACTCAATCGCAGTCGCCGCCACCTTGGCGACTTCTTTTTGCACGAACTGAAAGCGCCAAAATTCGTAGAGGAACCAGTTCATGTACTGGTATGAGCCTTGAGCGCCTTTGGTAAAGCCCGTGCGCTCGAAGGGATCAAGGCGCAGGTTGGTGAGAACCGGCATGTCCAACTTCACGGTACTGCCGATCCAGCCATCGGGTTGATCAGTGAAGCGGTATTTGAAATCGTCGATACGCACGGCGGAGAGCGTGCCTTCGGTGAAATAGAAGACTTCGTGGCGCGTCGACGGTCCCTTGCCCATGATCATGTCGGTCTGATTGTAGCCATCAAGGTGCACCTTGTAGCTTTGACTGCCGACTTGTTTACCCTTCAGTAACTCTTCGACGATGTTCGGATTACCCGCCGCAGCGACAAACGTCGGGAACCAGTCCATCCCTGACATGATCCCGTTCTCGACCTTACCGGCCGGAACTTTCCCTGGCCAGCGCAGAATGGCCGGGACACGGAAGCCACCTTCCAGCGCCGTCCCCTTCCCGCCAGCAAATGGCGTCTGACCACCGTCCGGCCACGTAAAGTTCTCGGCACCGTTATCGGTGGTGAATACAACAATGGTGTTATCGTCGAGGCCCATGTCCTTGAGCTTCTTCAGGACATCGCCAACGATGTCATCCAGCTGGGCCATCCCGGCCTCTTGGATAGTCCAGTCGTTGTCCGCGTTACGCATCCCTTCATATTTGGGCGACAGGTGCGTGGTGACGTGCATACGTGTAGGGTTGAGCCAGAGGAAGAACGGCTTGTCATCCTTCTTGGCCTTATCAATGAAGCTCAAGGCAACGTCGCGAATCTCCTCGTCGACCGTTCTCATTCTCTCCGGATAGAGTGTGCCGGCATCTTCGACTTTCTGCTTGCCCACTTTGCCCCAACGCGGCATCACCGTAGGGTCATCAGTGTCGGTTGCCCAGCTGTGCACCATGTTACGCGGGCCGACCGTATCTTTAAGCGCCTGTGGATAGTTTGGGTGGGCCGGATCTTCCATCGCGTCAAGGTGATAGAGGTAGCCAAAGAACTCGTCAAAGCCGTGAACCGTTGGCAGGAACTCGTTCAAGTCACCCAAATGGTTTTTGCCAAACTGCCCCGTGGAATAGCCCATCGACTTAAGCGTTGTCGCAAGGGTCAATGCCTGATCGGGAATACCAATCGGTGAACCGGCCTGGCCTACGGTGGTCATGCCCGTGCGGATGGGTAACTCACCGGTGATGAAGTTGGCCCGGCCAGCGGTGCAACTCGCCTCGGCGTAATAATCGGTAAACCGCATGCCCTGGGCCGCCAGACTGTCGAGGTTCGGTGTTTTACCCGCCATCATGCCTTGATGATAGGCGCCAATATTAAACCAGCCGACATCATCGGCCATGATGACAACAATGTTGGGTTTATCGGACGCGGCCTGCACGTGCAGGGGCATGGCAGTAAGCAGAAGTGTTGTTACTGTCAGCGCCAAAAAATCGATTATTTTTGTCACGGTCAGTTCCTCAGTACTCTTATGAAAGTCTCAGGACTAGCCTACAACGTGAAAATTCGGGATACACACAGTAGCTGAATTTAATCCTAGGCGAGAATACTCAGATAGCCACTTTCTTTTTTATCGCTCGCCCTGGAACGGCTGCCAACTTCCAGGCCTGCAATATGCCCGCAAAACCCTCTATCGCGCAGGTTCGTTACCGACACTCTTTCGTCGGCCCTCACAGAGATTCATAACGTTTAGACATAATAATTATTCAGTTTCACTATGAACACGACCCCCCGCGCCCGCAGATAAACAGGAATGAATATCGAAAACCGCCGAACACGTTAGTGTAAATACTGTGAGAAAACACAGAATGAATATTTGACAGACCTCTATCCTGCGTCAAAGCTGCAACAGCATTGGACAATGTTCTATCAGGACAACGGAATGCCGAAACATAAAAATAAATCAGCGCACTCCACATCGGGTTTACGACGCACTTTCATGACGCCCTCTCTGCGTATCGTTTTAGCGATCCTGTTACCCCTGGCAATTTTTAGTAGTTGGCTGTTCTTCCAACACAGTAAGCCCGCACCTTTGATCTATTCACCCGCCATCACATCAGCACCGCCGTCTCTGAAAACACCCCCCGCGCCAGCAGCAAAAATGGTCGACGAGCAGCAATGCCAGAGTTGCCACAGTGCGCAGGTAAAAGATTGGCAAGGCTCCCATCACCAGTTGGCCATGCAACCGGCTAACGCCGAAACGGTCCTCGCCAATTTCAGTGACGTCACGTTCAAAAACAAGAGAGAGACCACCCGCTTCTCTCATAAAAATGACGGCTTCTGGGTCAATACTCCTGGCGCAGACGGTAAACCCGCTGATTTCAAAGTCGCTTACACCTTCGGCGTCGCCCCCTTGCAGCAGTATTTGATAGAGACACCCGGCGGGCGGTTGCAAGCGTTGGGGGTGGCCTGGGATACCGAGAAACATCGCTGGTTTCATCTCTATCCAGGCCAAGGTGTGAACTTCAAGAATCCCTTGCACTGGAGCAAGCCGAGCCAGAACGCCAACTTCATGTGTGTCGAATGCCATACCACTGGCTTCAAACGCAATTTCGACGCCGTGAGCAATAGTTTTGCCAGCCAGTGGAACAGTCTGGGAGTCGGCTGTCAGGCCTGCCATGGTCCGGCCTCCAATCATTTAGCGTGGGCGACAAAGCCCAATGACCTGACGCATGCCGGCTTTGTCGTCGACCTCAAAGACAAAGACGCCACCACCGAGATCGAGACCTGCGCCCGGTGCCATGCTCGTCGCGCACCGCTGGACGACGGTTATCAGGTCGGCAAACGGTTGATGGATGATTACCTGCCCAGCCTGCTGACGCCCGAACTCTATACGGTGGACGGCAAGATCAAGGATGAAGTGTTCGAATACGGTTCTTTCCTGCAAAGCAAAATGTTCGACAAGGGCGTGCGCTGCAGTAATTGCCACAACCCTCATAGCACCGCACTCAAGGCCCCAGGCAACGGTGTGTGCGTGCAATGCCACAACACAGCAGGCAAAACCTCCGTCGAGCGTGTCAATGGCAAGGGCCTGCAAGCGAAGAACTACGACTCTCCCGAGCACCATCGGCATCAGGTTGGAAAGCCAGGCTCGCAATGTGTCGATTGCCACATGCCTGGCAAGCGGTACATGGGCAATGACTTTCGCCACGACCACAGTTTCAGTATCCCCAACCCCCTGCGCGCACAGACGCTCGGTACGCCGGATGCCTGTTTGAGCTGCCACCAAAGCGTGGCGGGCAACAAAATTATTGAGCAATTCAAGCTCTGGACCGGCGACCGGCCTGACCAGGCATCGCGCTACGACGAAAGCCTCTCGCTGATTCGCGGTGGTCAGGTCGGTGCAGCACAGGCGTTGTACGAGCAGCTGCAACGTAGCAATCTGCCCGCCATCCAACGTGCAACACTACTCGCCGAGCTGCCCGCCTACCCCAGCGCACAAGCGCTGAGGCTGGTCACCAAGGATCTGAACAATCCGGCACCGCATGTGCGCGAAAGTGCCATTCGCGCGGTCAGCGCCCTTATGCCCGAGGCGCAACGTCTGGCGTTGCTATCACCGCGGCTCGATGACCCGGTCCGCGCCGTACGAATCGCCGCCGCCCGTGCTCTGCCAGGCGCTGCGAATGGCGGATTGGGGGCATCGCAGCCAAGCTGGAATACAGCCATCGGCGAGTACGAGGCTGTGCAGTTGAGCCTGATGGAACGCGCCGAAGCCAACCTCAACCTGGCGATGCTCTACCAGGCCAGTGGCCGCAATGCAGATGTCGAACCCCGCCTGCGTGCAGCCTTGCAACGTGACCCGGATTTCTTTCCGGCGCTGGTCACGCTGGTAGAGTGGCTGGAATCAAATGCTCGCGGCAAAGAAGCTCGGCAGTTGCTGGACGACGGCCTGCGCGAACACCCTGACGTCGCCTTGCTACACCAGGCCCAAGGCCTGGCAATGATTCGCGCGGGACAGCGGGTGCAGGCCATCCCCGCGTTACGCAGGGCTGCCCGACTCGAACCGCAAAACGCTCAGTATGGCTACGTGCTGGCAGTGGCCTTGTACGAAAACGGCCAGGTCGATGAAGCCTGCTCACAACTGGAACAGATGCTCGAACACCAGCCAGCCAACCGCGATGCCAGGCTGTTGCTGATCCAGTACGATCTGAAGAACGGTCATGAGCCAAAGGCGCGAAAGTTGATAGACGCATGGACGCACATCAACCCTGAAGACCCTGCCCTCAAATGATTCCTTTCCGCCACTTAAATGCCCTTTTCTTTATGCCAGCCAGCATGAAGCGGATCGCCGGAAATGCTGCCCAAAACCACAGTTTTTGGACCGCCCATCTAAGTATTATGATCGACCTACAATACGTGCTATTGTTTTGACATCACGCTGTATGCGGGATCGGTGATCCTGGCGCACCTCGCCAGGTAAAGAGATAAGAAGTTAATGTGGTTTCCAAGAAGTAAAACCACAGCGCGCGGTTTGGTGGGTGTTGAAACAGGTCCAAATGGAATAGCTCTAGCCCACGTACAGAGAAGCCAAGGCGAAGCTCCACGCCTGCTCCACTGCAACTTCCGCGCAGCCACGCCCGAACAACACCCCACCGTATTGAAAAATATGGTCGACGAATCAGGCCTTGGCGGCTTGCCGGTCAACCTTGTGTTGCACCCCGCTGCCTACCAGATGCTGCTTCTCGACAGCCCCGATGTCCCCGCTGAAGACTTGGGCGCCGCCATGCGCTGGCGCATCAAGGACCTTATCAGTGAGCCCCTTGAAGATGTCGTCGTTGACGCATTTTCTCTTCCCGAAGATGCCTACCGTGGCCGCTCGCGCATGGCCTACTGCGCAGTGCTCAATAAGGCGCGCATGCAGAACTGGGCCAAGCTGATCAAGCACGCCGGTCTCCATCTGGTCAGCATCGACGTTACCGAAATGGCATTTCGCAATCTTGGTCTGTTGGCCGGTGCCGACAATCTGAACATCGCACTACTGCGCTTGCGTTCCAGCGAGGGCTTGATCTGCGTGCAGCATGGCGCGGATCTGTACATGGCGCGCGTCATTGAGCATGGACTGGAACAGGCTGGCCAGGATTTTTCTTCAGCCACCCTGGAGATCCAGCGTTCCCTTGACTATTTCGAGAGCCAGTTAGGCAAGGGGCACATCAATCGCCTGCTGTTACTGCCCATGAAGCGCGATGGCGAAGCCGCACTGCAAGCGCTGGGTAATGGACTGACCGTCAAACTACAGGCCCTCGACCTGCGCGAATTGTTCAGCGGGCAACCCGCCGCTGAACTGGACGAACAGATGCAGGCTCTCTGCATGGCAGCCGTCGGCGCAGCTCTGCGCCAGACGGCTTCCTGATGCAGAACCTCAACCTTTATCAGGTAGAAAAAAACGCGCACCACGGACCGCAGAAACTCCAGCTACTGGGCTGCCTCGCGGTGCAGGTGCTGGACGGGGCATTCGATCCGACCGGGGCCCGCTGGATGGTGATGTACAACATCGGTGCCGAGTCCGGTGGCAACCCGGTTGTCGGGAGTAATCTCTGGGCACCGGCCAATCCAGGTGTGATAACCCCAACAGGCAGTACTTTCAGTACTGCTTCCAGGCGCACCGGCTGGAGAAAGCATTATCGCGGTGGGCAACCTGCCCGCCACCGGTTTTCGCTTTGCCTATGCGTCGCCGCAGCAGCGTGTGTATCTGGCCCAGACGGTCGTGGGCTTTCGCTGCCAAAATGGCCAACTGCTTCGATATACCTATAACCAACTGCTTTCTACACTGCCCGCCGCCCCGCCGCCCGGTTCCAACCCTGAGCCGTTGGCTATGAATGTCGATTGTGGGCAAACACGCTTTACCTACCAGGCCGGCAGCACCGCGCGCGCCGGTTTGCTGTCCCTGATGCTGCATACCACCCTCGACGGCGAAAGCTTTCAACTCTTGCAACAGGTCCACATCGACAATGCGCCCTGATCCCCGCTGGCCCCATCGCGCCCAGGGTTTTGGCCTGGTTGCAGCGATGTTCCTACTCATCGTGGTCGCCCTGGTGGTGATCGCCATGGCACGCCTGTCCGTCGCGCAACACGGCACTCTTGCCGCTGGCCGATGATTACCCGTTTATCGCGGCCATTCGTCAAGGTTTCAGCGCTGCAACACTGACCGATACCGATGGTGCCTGTTTTGGCGATGGCAACAGTTGTTCAGCGTACAGCTATGACTTTAGCGACAGCCCCGGCAGCGAAGTTCGTCTGGGACGCTTGCGTCTGGACAATGCCCATGGCTCTGAGTTGCAGGCATTGGATCTGCCCTTGCGCATCGAGACGTGGCAGAACCTTGCGGGCGGCAGCTTTCGGGTCGAAGGCCTGGATACCTGCACCACGGCAGCCGTTTTGCAAACGCCCGCGCTGAGTAGCTACACCGGGCAACTCAGCCAACAGGTCTATGGCAATGACAAGGTTACGTTGATCGCACCCAGCGCAGGATTGGGGCTGTTGCGCTTGCAGCCTCCCGGGATCAACGGATCGGTACTCGGTGGATTACCGGCAACACCGTCCTGGCTTTTCTACGACTGGAATGGCAAGGGCCGTGAAGCTGCAACGGGGCTGGCCAGATTCGGCATCTATCGAGGCTCATCGCCAATGATTTTTCGCCGCGAAGTGTATCGCTAGCGACCTGCTACTCACGGGCGCTGGCGACTCACATCGACAAAGCGCTTAAAGCTTTGTTGTATCGACTGGTGCTCGCCACTCAGGCCGCTTGAACGCTGTCTCCGCTCCGGAGATGGAGACAGCGATACGATTCAGCACGTGCTCGGCGGTGTATTTCTTGGTGGTCGTGTTGAGGGCGATGAGGACAAGGCCAATCACCAGCACCGCATGAGGGATTTTTTTGATCTCTGTGTTTTCCAGGTAATACAAAAACCCACAGGCAGCGACAGACCCCAGGAGAGCCCCGGCAATCGCCTCCTGCAGCGGATGGATATAGGGTGCCACGCAGTTGATACTGAACCACCACGCGATCAATAACCCTAAACCAGCTCCTGGCCAGCGAAGACGAGGATTGATCTGTCGCGCAAGCAGGCTCATCGCCACGGGTAGCACCAGGCTAGTATTCGTGGCATGACCGCTGATGACCGCAATGTTCAGGCTTTCAAGGCCTATGCCCCATCCTTTGAAGAGGATTTTGCTCGCCCCGACAATCGCGTACACAAACAGCAGCAATGCGCCCCATAACAGCGCCGACTGTCTGGACCTGGAAAACCAAAGCCAGGCACCGATGACCACTGCCGCCGGAAGCATGACCGTGATTCCGCCGTACTGAGTGATGTCTGCCAACCTCATATCGCGTGCAACCTTTATAGACGTGTTTCACATAGACATGCATAAAACCAGAATTTGCTCTGCGGCCACTAGAAATATCTGTGTAAACGATAGCAGCACGTGCGTGTTTGTCCGGGGCAATGGGCTCACAAAAAAACGCCCCGTTCTTCATCCAAAGAACGGGGCGTTTCTGGTGCAACGGCTGGCTCAACTCAAGGTGCGTAAGTCAGCAGCAGCTCACTGGGCGCCTGAAAATCCAGCGACATCATCACGCTCAGCGCGGTAATGGTGAAGATCGAGAAGACGAACAGCTTGCGCGCCCAGACCCGGTCATCCACTGCCTTGTAACCGCTCCAGGCCATGTACAACCAGTACATGCCCATGATGGCCGCGACGGCCAGGTAACTAAGACCGGCGTAACCCCCCACGGTCAACATCAAGGTGGCCAGCAGGAATGCCAGGGTGTAGATCAGGATATGACGCTTGGCGACGACGATGCCACGCTTCACCGGCAAGACCGGAATCGACGCAGCGAGGTAATCGTTGAAGCGAAAGATCGCGATGGCGTACGAGTGCGGCATCTGCCACAAACTGAACATCACCAACAGGGTCAGTGCCGCCAAGTCGAAGCTGTTACTCACCGCGACGTAACCGATCACGGGCGGCATTGCCCCGGACAAGCTGCCGACCAGTGTGCCGTGCACCGATTTGCGTTTCAGGTACAGGCTATAGAAGCCGACGTAAATCACAAAACCGATCACCGCGAACAACGCCGCCAGCGGGTTGGCCTTGGTATACAGCAAGCCCACCCCGGCGATGCCAAGCACGCTGGCGAAGATCAGGGCCAGTCTCAATGAAACCAGACCCTGCACCAGTACCCGATTCCTGGTGCGCTCCATCTTCACGTCGATGTCGCGGTCGATGCAGTTGTTGAACACGCACCCGGATGCCACCACTAACGAAGTGCCGATGACAGCAGCCAGGAACAGGCCAAAGTCGACATGCCCTTTGGACGCCAGGAAAAAGCCACCTGCCACCGAAAGCACATTACCGAAAATGATCCCCGGCTTGGTGATTTGGATAAAGTGCTTCAGCGACATGGGGAGATCCTCAGTGCGCCATCATGTTCGTGTGGACGTTGTACATAATCCACAACGACAGGCCGACCACGATCGCAATGATCAGGGCGGTAAAGGCGAAGGCGATGATGTTCCAGCGCTGTTCGGACGACCTGTTCATGTGCAGGAAGAACACCAGGTGCACGAATATCTGCACCACAGCGAAGGCCACGACAATGGCCAGGGTCATCGTCTTGGGGAACACCGGGTGCATCAAAAGACCGAAAGGGATCACCGTCAGAATCACGGAGAGGAAAAACCCGACGGCGTAGGACTTCAGGCTGCCATGGTCGGCACCGCCATGGCTGATATGTGCGTTAGCCATTTACAGCGCTCCCATCAGGTAGACAACGGTGAACACGCAGATCCAGACCACGTCCAGGAAGTGCCAGAACAGACTCAGGCAGCTCAGACGCGTGTTGTTGGTTGCGGTCAGACCTTTCTTCTTGATCTGGAACATCAGCACCGCCATCCAGATCAGACCGGATGTCACGTGCAGGCCGTGAGTACCGACCAGCGTGAAGAAGCCTGACAGGAAGGCGCTGCGATCAGGGCCAAAGCCCTCGGCGATCAGGTGATGGAATTCATTGATTTCCATGCCGATGAACGCGAGGCCCAGCAAGAACGTTACCGCCAACCAGGCGATAACCCCGTTCTTGTTGCCCTTGTGCATCGCCAGCATGGCGAAGCCGTAGGTGATACTGCTGAACAGCAGGCAGAAGGTTTCTACCAGCACGTAAGGCAGTTCGAAGATGTCTTTGCCCGACGGGCCACCTGCGACGTTGTTACTGAGCACCGAGTATGCGGCGAAGATCGTCGCGAACAGGATGCAGTCAGTCATCAGGTAGATCCAGAAACCGAACACGGTCATGGACCCGGCATCCTCGTGCCCATGCTCCTCAGCATGGGCAATCTGAGTTTCTAATACTAAGTTCGACATGGTTTAAGCCTGCTTAGCCAAAGTTTGAAGGCGTGCATTTTCGATTCGCGCCACTTCTTCGGCGGGAACGTAGTAGTCGATGTCATCGTCGTTACTGCGCATGATGAAGGTGGCTACCATGCCGACCAGACCGACGGCGGCCAGCCACCAGATGTGCCAGATCAACGCGAAGCCAAAGACCAGACTGCCAAAGCTGATATACACGCCAACACCGGTGTTGCGCGGCATGTGGATCTTCTTGTAATCGGCTGCTTTTTTGCTCTGTACACCGCGTTCCTTGGTCTCCCAGTGGGCGTCCAGGTCATTGACGTGCGGTTGCTCGGCGAAGTTGTAGAACGGCGGCGGCGAAGAGGTCGACCATTCCAGCGTGCGGGCATCCCACGGGTCACCTGTGAGGTCACGGTTTTTCTCGCGATCACGGATGCTGACCACCAGTTGCGCGATCTGGAAGATGATGCCGACCATGATGACCAGCGCACCACAGAACGCAGCGATCAGCCACGGTGTCCATGCCGGGTTGTCGTAGTGGTTCAGACGACGGGTCATGCCCATGAAGCCGAGCACGTACAGCGGCATGAATGCCAGGTAGAAACCGACGATCCAGCACCAGAACGCATACTTGCCCAGACGCTCGTTCAACGTGAAGCCGAACGCTTTCGGGAACCAGTAGGCGAAGCCCGCCAGGTAACCGAACACCGCACCGCCGATGATCACGTTATGGAAGTGCGCGATCAGGAACAGGCTGTTGTGCAGCACGAAGTCAGCACCCGGAACCGCCAGCAGTACGCCGGTCATGCCGCCGATGCTGAAGGTCACGATAAAGCCCAGGGTCCAGAGGATCGGCGTGGTGAATTGAATTCGCCCGCGGAACATGGTGAACAGCCAGGTAAAAATCTTCACTCCCGTGGGCACGGAGATAATGATCGTCATGATGCCAAAGAAGGCGTTGACGTTGGCCCCCGAGCCCATGGTGAAGAAGTGGTGCAGCCAGACAACGAAGGACAACACGGTAATGGCGATGGTCGCGTAGACCAGCGAGGTGTAACCGAACAGGCGCTTTTTGGAGAACGTCGAGGTCACTTCCGAGAATATGCCGAAGGCCGGCAGGATCAGGATGTACACCTCGGGATGGCCCCAGGCCCAGATGAGGTTGACGTACATCATCGGGTTGCCACCAAGCTCGTTGGTGAAGAAGTGCATGCCCAGGTAACGGTCCAGCGTCAGCAGAATCAAGGTCGCGGTGAGGATCGGGAACGACGCCACGATCAAGATCGCGGTGCACAGGCAGTTCCAGGTAAACACCGGTATTTTCATCAACGTCATGCCAGGGGTGCGCATTTTCAGGATGGTGACAACGAAGTTCACCCCCGTCAGCAACGTACCCAATCCTGACAACTGCAATGCCCAAATGTAGTAATCGACCCCGACACCTGGGCTATACGCCAGGCCGGAGAGCGGCGGATAAGCAACCCAACCGGTACGGGCAAACTCGCCGAGCCCCAAGGACAGGTTGACCAGTACCGCGCCGACCACGAACAACCAGAAGCTCAACGAGTTGAGGAACGGGAAGGCAACGTCGCGAGCGCCGATCTGCAGCGGTACGACGATGTTCATCAGGCCGACCACAAAAGGCATCGCCATGAAGAAGATCATGATCACGCCGTGAGCGGTGAATATCTGGTCGTAATGTTCCGGAGGCAAGTAGCCTTCGGAACCCGCGCTGGCGAGGGCCAGCTGCGAGCGCATCATGATCGCATCGGCGAAGCCGCGCAGGAGCATGACCAGCGCAACGATGATGTACATCACACCGATTTTCTTGTGGTCGACCGAGGTCAGCCATTCAGTCCACAGGTAGGACCACTTGCGGTGATAGGAGATTGCAGCAACCAATCCCGCACCCACCAGCATGATGATAACCAGCGTCACCATTACGATCGGTACATGGAAGGGAATGGCTTCCAGCGTTAATTTACCGAACATCTCTTACTCCTCTGCGCCGGCAGCCGAATGCATTTTCATGTCCATGCCCGTCATTTCTGGTGCATCGTCCGCCTTGTGGTGCATCCCCTTGGCCTTGTTCATCCCTTCATATTTATCAATGATGGTCTGGAACAGGTTGGGCTGAACGCTGGCGAAGTACTCAACAGGGTTTTTCACGCTAGGCTTGGCCAACTGATTGAATTCAGCGATTTCAAGCGGGTGTGGTGCTTTTTTGGCTGCTGCGACCCAAGCATCGAAGTCCGCTTGCGACGTGGCATAGGCCTTGAATTTCTGGTCCGAGAAGCCTTCGCCGCTCAAGTTGGCCGCCATGCCGTCGTACACATGCTCTTCGTTGGAGATCAAGTGCAGCTTGGTTTCCATACCGGCCATGGCATAGATCTGACCGCCAAGGCCCGGGATGAAGAACGAGTTCATGGTGGAGTCGGATGTGATCCTGAAGTTAACCGGGACATTGGCCGGGAACTTGATCTCATTGACCGTGGCGATACCCAGTTCCGGGTAGATGAACAACCACTTCCAGTCCATTGCGACGACTTCAATGACCACCGGTTTGACGCTGGAGTCCAACGGTTTGTAGGGGTCAAGTTCGTGACTCGATTTCCAGATCAGGATACCCAGCGCGATCACGATCAAGGTTGGAACGCCCCACACCACGGCTTCAATCTTGCCGGAGTGAGCCCAGTTCGGCGCGTAGGTCGCCTTGGTGTTCGAAGCGCGGTATTTCCAGGCGAAGGCGAACGTCATGATGATCACCGGAACAACCACCAGCAGCATCAGCAGCGTCGCGGTGATGATCAGATTTTTCTCGTCGATGCCTATCTGCCCTTTTGGATCGAGCAGGGCCATGTTGCAACCACCCAGCGCAAGCATGCTCAAAAGGGCCAACGAGCCAAACAATCTGGGGTACCTTTTTCTACTCATCTCACGACCTCTAAAGCTGCGCACGCAATGCACATAGGTTTCGACCGCCAACACTTCACCCTGCCAGGTGTTGGCATGTTTTTTTGATTGAATAAGGGCCTGCCAGAAAAGCTCGAGAGCTGGGCGGCAAATCCAGAATTGTCTGTGGTTTCTTATTGAACTGGTGTGGCAACGGCCTGGTTAGCAGACCAATTCCATTTGGTGCGGATTTTTTGAAAGGGTGTCAGTCCCTGAAATCGTATCGGCGTGATCTACATAGAGTGCGTAGAGACGCTTTCGACCTCGTTTCTTGTCAATTGCAAAGCGGTGCTGACTGATAAGTGTTAGCGATTGTAGATATGTAACCATTTGTTGACTATGACTTATTCTGCAACAGTTATTCTCATATTCAGCAATGATCAGCCAGCAAGGACATTATCGGGGCTGAAAAAAAGCCCTACTTTCCGTAGGAAAACAGGGCTTTTGCGGTGTCCAACTGAATTCAGCGGGCGGTGCGACGATTACGCATGATCCCCAGCGGTACCAATATCACTGTCAGAACGAAGGCAGCCAAAGCCCACTGCGCCAGCGACAAACCGAGGATAGGTGGGTACGGCGTGGTGCAGAAGCCATCGACCTGGAAGCCCAACGGGAACCAGGACGCCAGCGGCAGACCGTCGACGATAGGCTGCAATACATCCAGACCGCAGCTCTCGTTCGGATTCGCCAGGATGTAGACATGACGGCCGGCAGCGACGATGCCGCCAATCGCACTGAGCACGGTCAGCCCCTCGAACACCGTAGTACTGCGTCTGCCCGGCATCGCGGCACCAATGAAGGCGAAGATGGCGATAAACAGCAAGGCATAACGCTGAAGAATGCACAGCGGGCATGGCGCCTCGTCCAATACCACTTGCATGTAAAGCGCGCCTCCGATCAACGTGAGGCAGATCACCCCGAGCAAGACCAGAAAGCGCTTTTCGCGTCTTAGGTACATCGTGCTGTCGCTCATTCCCTTACCTTTTGAAATGGTGTGACCCGGAGTGTAAATGCACAACGGTCTGATCGCCCGCGATAATCGTGGGCAGAGGTTACCAACTCAAGTGAAAAACCGCTGTACGGAACAATTCAGGCGCCCGATGGCGATGGATCTGACACACCGCGTCAAACCCTTCGCGAACGCTGACTACCTATCCTGTCTTGTCACATTGCTTACAAAAACAGCTGCCGACCTCATGATCACTCAGATGCTTCATTCTTACCCAAGCATTGAGTAATCAAGCGACAAGCTCAATGCATGTGTTTTTTGGGTTTTCAAACAAAATCATCCCGATAAGTCAGTTGTCTATTCGGTGATCTTTCGTTCTGTATAAAGGATAATAACTGAATCCAAGGCATCGAGAATAGTCCGACTATTTTGGGTCTCGAGTGCGGCATCCAGGACCTTCATGTACCCGACCAATTCCATGTGCTTATTCTTGGCGAACCCAGGCTGGACTTCTTGATCCTCAAACCGCAAAACATAGGTACTGCAGTACTCTTTTATGAAAAAGCAAACTGAAGCTTGATCAGGCCGCAGATAAATAATTTCCTCACATTGGTTCATCGCAAGCTTGAATGAATCAGTTCCTGAGTGGGAATTAGAGAATAGCTGAAAAACTTCATTGAAATTCATATTAATATCTCGCATCCTTGACGATTGTTCTGAAGAGTATCTTAGCAGGGGCAGACCATGTTCACATTGAACACTCTGATTCTAATCATTATTTGAGGAGCATCGAAAATAGCCACTTCTTTCAGCTGTTTGTGTATCGCTAAACATTAAGCACTCTGTTATCAACATTTTAGAGTTAGCCCTCATTGAATAACTGGTCAGTTTCTCGGCTTTTTAGAGGTTGTTCTCCACATTGTAGGCGAGCCTTTTCTATAGGCACCATCACATGCCATCGTGCCCCCCGTACCTTTCACCGCATGTTCTGATCCATTTCCATCAGGATGCATCGCTGCGGGTTTATTTACGCTTACTTGCGTACTCCGCATCGGGTATCTCTTTCTGGAACTCAACTACTTAGTCCGTGGAACTTGGATATCTCACCAGAACTTGAAGTCATATTCAGAGTTTTTTTTCCTAGGCTAACGCGTTCACCAAATAGTTTCAATGGGTACATGCTTCCTCCAAAAAATGCTTTGAACACTTGATTGTTAACGCCTCAACGCTGACCGCCTTCAATTGAAGCCTGAATGGAAACTATCGATGAATGTGACGACTGAAATATGCGTTGTTAAGTGTGGTAATGTAGGACGCTTCACGGGCGATGTCGTAATAATTAAGCATTCAGGTTTTCAGGTCAAGAAGTTTTATGAGACCCGCGGCTTTAATATAATGTTACAGATTTTAATTTGTGAGCACCTTCATGACCGAAAAACCTCGTTATCAATAGATACAGCCGTTTTTTTTGCGGAATGAACGCGGGGATGTTTGTATTGTTAGTCGGTAGGTTTCAAAACGGTTTCCAGTTCATTGTTCCGCCCTTTGTCCTGTGGTAACAATAGAATCGTTGCCAGCATGGCCAGAACGTAAATAGATGCCAGCAGTGCAATCGCGGCGGAAAAGGAATAGCTGTAGGCAATCGCGCCGACTATCAAAGGACCGAAGCCTCCCACACCGCGTCCTATATTGAAGAGTACATTCTGAGCGGTCGCTCTTGCTTGGGGAGGATATAGTTCAGAAATCAAAGCTCCGTAACCACCGATCATTCCATTCACAAACACACCCATGACTGCTCCGGTGAGCAGCATGCTCAAGGGATCCTCTAGGCGGGCATAAAAGAGAACCATGACTGCCGCGCCGGCTTGGTACACAAGAAAGATTCGCCACCGGCCATATTTGTCGGCTAGTTGACCAAAGATCCAAATGCCAATTGCCAATTGCCATGCCTGCAACGGTCACTGCCGTCCAGGTCCCGGACTGCATCAAAGAGAAGCCGAACCGTTCGGAGAGGTAACTTGGCATCCAGATCATGAGCCCGTAGTAACCGAAATTCTGCACTGAAGTCAGTACTGTTACTCCAATGCTTGCCTTCAGGGTGTGGCGGTCTTTGATTAACTCTCCAAATCGACGAGCGAAAGATAATGGCTCCTTTGCAGAACGTATGAACTCTTCCGGTTCCCCCATGGCATGACGAATTACAAGCGATACCAGCGCCGGCGCCAAACCCACCAGGAACATTCCTCGCCAGCCTATATGAGGAAGAAGAACGGGCGTTATCAGAGCAGCCGCCAAAACACCGGCCTGCCAGCCCAACGCTACATATGAAGAGGCGCGATTGCGTTTACTGGCAGGCCAGGTTTCAGCAATAAGCGCCATTCCGATGCCAAACTCGCCCCCCAGGCCGAAGCCCGCAAGGGTGCGGTAGATCAGAAGGTCCCAATATCCCTGAGCAACGGCACACAACCCAGTGAATATAGAAAACGTCAGGATGCACAAACTCAGAACCCTGATTCGACCAAAACGGTCGCTCAACTGACCGAAGAATAGCCCCCCAGCCACAGCCCCCAGTAAAGTCCAAGTCACAAGCGAGCCTGCCTGAGAGATGTTCAACTGAAGGGAGAGACTGATTGCGGGCAGCATGAATCCAAGGATCAATAGGTCAAACCCGTCCATCGCATAGCCGCTAACGCTGGCTATCAAAGCTTTAACGGGGGATTCGGCGGATTGAATTTTTTTGGGTAGCTGTGGATCTTTCACGGTTTGTTCTCCAAACAAGCTGTCGGCATCTGAATAGTTATGACGTGGACGTCGGCGCGTATGAGGCAGCGCGTTTATTTCTGTCTAATTTTTGATACAGACGGGACCGCCCCCCCCTCATGCACTGGTGAGCATCGCTGACGTCGCTCCTGTGTTGCGTAAGCGAAGAACAATAGAGGGTGAAAGTCATGCTCGCTTAGCTAGCGAACCCATTGCCTATAGAATCTTCGTGGTACACGCTCAAGGCGGATCGCCTCAAGACGGACCTTGCTTTAAAATTACCTGATAGGCCGGATGTCTAAATATTGATACAGTGGGTAAGTCGAAACCGGCATACCATTTCGCTGGATGTGGCCGCGGGGCAAAGCATCATGTCTATTAACCACACTGATTGGTGTCTTCAGGAAGCCGCGCAAGTGAGTCAAATTGATTACATAGCAATAGGCGAACGTCTCAGGGCTTATCGAATAGGTCGGCAACTGAATGCGGACCAGATCGCGGAAAAGCTGCAAATTTCGCGTGCCGCCGTCTACAGATTAGAGCTTGGAAAAATTTTCAAACTGGAAACCCTAGAGAGACTAGCGGTGCTTTTGGATGTGTCATTTTCTAGCCTTATAGGTTCGGATACTGAGTATTTCGACAATGCGCTGGGCTATTTCGAACGTATGCGTCAGTTGGAAGCCAAGTCAACTCGCATCCTTTCGTACTTTGACCCATTTTCCTACCTACTGACCTCACCAGCATACAACGACCAGTTTGTCACCATGCTTGGCGAGTCCAGGCCAAAGGATTTCACCGATGAGGACGGTCTCAAGCAAATACTGATATTGAGCATTTTGAATGAGCGGAAAGAGACATTCTTGAAGCACAAATTCAAGGTCAGGCAAATTATCAGCCTCAGGCAAATAGAACGCTTTCTTCATATCGGCTTGGTGGGGCGTTTAGATCTGCCGCCAAGCGTAAGAATGGAGCGTGCCCTGCTTGCTCGACGGGAGGTCGAGCATCTAATTGATCTCATCGGTGCTGAATCCAATATTGAAATATTTGTTATAGATGACAGCTTGCCCAGTACCACTTTCCAGATTTTCGAACAGCCCCACGCGTCTTACGTAGCCGTTAGCCCTTACCGTCTAGGAGAGTTACCGAATATCGACACTGGCATTGCAAGTGTCGCTTCCGCCCCGGAAGTTGTTGACATGTATAAAAAAATGACATTAGGCCTCCTTGATCGAGCTAGTTCAGGGAACAGCGCAAGGCAATTGCTAATAGATCTGCTTGCCAAGCTCTAATCACTTGCCATACCACTATATGGATGATGGCGCCGTCCTGACCGAGCGCTCCAAAAAGCCCAGTCCCCATAGGGAGCTATACTATAGATGCAACCGAAGTCTTAGTGACGCCAACAATAAAACGGCAAACTCGCTTGAAATCTTCCGTTCTTTCAATATTGTCCGGTGCTTGACGAAAAGCATCGACTGGACCGAAGCACATCACGGGCTTTGAGAACCGGACAGCAAGCTCCAGTTCATTGAGCGTACCTAGCCCCCCTGGCAGCGCGATCACCACATCACTCGTCAAGATGTTCACATAGTTGCGGCTAAGCGCCGCGACTGGCGTGTTGGAGTCATACCTCGGTAATGGTGTGACGATAGTGATGTCAACAAAGGGATTTGGATATTCAGCCAATGGCACGAATCCGCAGGATTGGTCTGGTTGAGTCGGAACTATGCCAATAGAGCGCCCTAGGCGAGGCGATGTTTGCCTGAATGCGCGGCAGGTAGCAAGCATCGAGCCACTCCCCCCGCCGGTCACTAAGTCATATCCATTCTCTGCAAGCCACTGACCAAGCGGATTGGCAAGCTCGATCCATTCTGTTGTGCCCGACCCCATCACGCCCACTACCGGCATTTTATGCCTCCTTTAAAAATAGAAAATAACGCATTGCACAGCTGCAGGTTATATCAATTTTGATACGAAATCTGCCGTTTTTTTGATAATCGCCGATATTCTGGTGAATTTTAACGCTTGAATGGATATTTCTCTCCTGATAGTCTAAAAAAATAGACAAATTGACATCCCAAAATCAATCACCTTTAGGCCGTCTACGCACCAGGCCGTCCAGGTTCAAATCACGAGAAAAGGAAAATCTGATGCTCGATCAAGCAACCAATGAAATGCTGACACGTATAGGTCCCAACACCCCATGCGGTGACCTTATGCGTAGGTATTGGCATCCTCTAGGTTTCTCTTCTGAATTGAATGAAGCGAGGCAGACAAAGAAGGTTAGGTTGTTGGGGGAGGACCTGATCCTGGCACGAACTGAAGAAGGCAAGCTGCTGCTGGTTCAGGAGCGCTGCCCTCATCGTGGAGCTTCGTTGCTATATGGTTTCGTAGAAGGGGAGTCAATCCGCTGTGCTTATCACGGCTGGCGATACAATCGAGCAGGAGAATGCGTAGAGCGGCCCTTTGAATCAGAAAAGGCCAACCGCGCCTGTAAAAAGCTGATTCAAAGCTATGCGACCGAGGAGTGCGGTGGATTAATCTTCGCCTATTTAGGGCCTGAGGTGGATAAGCCTGCCTTTCCAAACTGGGACATCCTTACCCGAAACGATGGGGTTCGCCATTTTGAGACTCAAGATGATCTCGCCTGTAACTGGCTACAGGTTCAAGAGAACGCAGTAGATGTCACTCATACTTTTTATACCCATTCCAAATATTTTGAGCATTTGGGGATAGCGGATAACTCAGGATTCAACAAGCCTTTTAAGCGTTTTGGCTTTCAACGGTTTGACTGGGGCATCGTGAAAAGCTGGGAGTATGAAGGGTTTGGTCGGGGATGGGGCAACCTGATGGTATTTCCCAACATGCTGCGGATCATGACCGAAATGCACTGGCGCGTGCCCGTTGACGATACGACAACGCGTATCTTCTGGGTTTCTTTTTTACCCTCAAAGAGTTTGGCAGATAATCAGGCTGTGCTTCCTCCAAAAATTATTACCCAGCCTTCCAGGATGGATGATCAAGGCCGCTACACCATGGATACATTCATGAGTCAGGATGCCATGGTCGTTGAAACTCAGGGGGCTATCCTGGATCGCACGAACGAGCTCCTTGGCGCCTCGGATCGTGGCGTTGTCATGTTCCGAAAGTTGCTTAAAGAACAAATTGAGATTGTTCAGGCGGGTGGCCGTCCAATAGCCAATATTTACGGGGACTGTCCGAAAGTCACCGATCTTCGCCAATGGATGGGAGGCTATCTGCCGATGAGTTGCCAACCCGATCCAAGTTTTGTGCAGAAAAAGGCGTTCGAGGATATTTTCGATCACGCTCATGAGGAGTACGAAATCCCAGCAAGCTCTCCCGTTGCACGATCGTAATGCCACGGTGCCGACGAATCGTTAGGCGCATTTGATTGAGTAAAAGGGGTGGGTATGACGAAGAAAGGCTTTACGACAATGCTGGGATTAAGTGGAGGCGTCGCGGTCTTATTATCGTTGGTCTTGTCTGGGCAAATGAATGCAATGAATGCGCGCATTATAGGCATCGTATTTGTGAGCATTCTATTATGGGCGACATCTATTATTCCCGGTTTCTTGGTGTCACTTTTGTTTTTCCTCATGGCCGTCACGATGACTGAGGTGCCGACGTCAGAAATCTTCTCCGGCTTTGCTTCAAGTGCCTTCTGGCTAGTATTCAGCGGTATGGTAATAGGATTCGCATTAAAAGAAAGCGGATTGAGTCAACGAATAGGGATACTGTTGGCGCAAACAATTGGCGGTTCTTACCTGCGGGCTCTGTTTGTTTTTGCTACTGTGGCATTCATTTTGTCCTTGGTGATGCCGTCGACGTTCGGTCGAATCGCAATCTTAGTTCCTCTCGCCCTAGGTTATTGTGACGCAGCCGGTCTTGATAAGAGCCGTAAAGGGCGAAGTGGCATTTTATTGCTAGTCGTCGTAGGTTCATATGCGCTCGCTGCAGCTGTTTTGCCCGCAAACTTACCAAACTTGATTATGGCAGGTACGCTGGAAGAGACAGAAGATATAACGCTTGGTTATTCCGAGTATCTATTCTATTTCTTTCCGGCTGGCGTATTGATCCGTGGAGGCGTACTAATTGCAGTCTCATATTTTTTCTTCCATGACAGAATAGAGGTAATCGACCGGTTCGCCCCGCTGAGTCCCTGGTCCGGAGAAGAGAAATGCACTCTGGGCTTGATTTCTTTGATGCTTTTTTTGTGGTTTACCGACGCGATGCATCATATCGCTCCGGGCTGGATTGGACTTGGGTTTGTCATTGTTTACTTTTTGACATCTACTTCTGAAAAACTAGATAAATTCATAACGACATTAAAAATAGATTTGCTATGGTTCATTGCGGCTGTTATTGGCTTGGCAGCATTGGTTGGACATCTCGATAGCTCGCCTCCAGAAATCATTACGAACGTGTCTCTGAAAGACCCAATGCTGGCCTATACATTTATGACGGGATTGTCGGTACTACTTAGCTCACTGGTAACATCAAATGCCGCACCTGCCTTATTTGTTCCAATGGCAAGTTCCATTCTACATGACAGTGCCATTTTGAAAATGGGAATGCTCTCTCAGGTGATGGGCTATTCCACAACACTTCTTCCCTACCAGTCGCCCCCCGTGGCTTTTGGTATCGATATATCACGGATACACCGCGCGGACGCTCTTAGATACTGTCTCTTGACGGGATTCTTTGGACTCGTGTTTGTTATCCCTGCCAACGCACTTTGGTGGAAATTAATAGGGTTTCTTTAATCTCAAGGTAATAAATATGACTCAGTCTACTATGTCGGTGCGTGTAATATCCCGCCAAGATGAAGCGAGCGACGTGGTGTCCTGGCGCCTTGTGGCAGAGGAAACTTCATTATCCCTGCCTCGTTTCGAAGCAGGCGCACATGTCGACGTGTATATTTGCGATGGACTCATCCGCAAATACTCATTGTGCAATGACCCTGGTGAAGAAGGCGTTTATGAAATCGCCGTTAAGCGAGATCCGGTATCCCGCGGCGGCTCGGCTCGATTGCATGCGAACCTGCATGTCGGAAATTCAATCAAGATAAGCCAGCCGCTCAACCATTTCTCTATTGATGAAACTGCAGAGCGCGTTGTATTAATCGCGGCCGGGATCGGAGTAACGCCACTGCTCGCAATGTGTCATAGCCTGCATCAATCGAGCAAGATATTCGAACTCCACTATTTTGCTCGATCACCGGGGGCCGCCGCGTATGCGGCCAGGCTGAAAAATTGCAATTTTTCGTCACAAGTCCACTTCTATTTTGGACTTAATCCTTCCGCGACGCTTTTAGCGCTGCAGGATATACTTCTCGCCACCTCTGATACTCCACACGTGTACTTTTGCGGCCCTGCGCCCTTTATGGCGTCCGTGAAGTTATTAGCTAGTCAGTGCCTACCTCCATCCCACATCCATTATGAATATTTTTCGCCTGCTTCGACGAGCCCCTCGCTTAACAACGAGTCATTCGAAGTCGTTCTCGCTCGTACAGGTATTACGTTGATAGTCCCCTCCAACAAGTCGATTACGGATATTCTATTTGAGAACGCTATCGAGATTGAAACATCCTGTGAGGCTGGAGTCTGCGGAGCATGCGTCATAACGGTACTGGATGGAGTGCCACACCACCGCGACGAAGTACTAAGCACCGAAGACAGGGCGATGAACAATAAAATGCTCCCCTGTGTTTCAAGGTGTATGGGCCCTCGGCTCACCTTGGATCTGTAATCCCATCATCCATTGTGTGGAGTTTATAGTGTTCGCCTGAACTTTGAGTTCCAACGCACGCTCGGCCGTCTGCTGAAAATGCAGCCCCGCGAAAGCATATCGCGGCCACATAAGCCTTAAATTTCCGGGGTGTCAGGCATGCCCTATCGAAACATTCGCGAATAAATTCCGACAGGGATCTGCAAAAGGCCTGTGAAGGTCGTGTGAATACCTCCGCAAATATGAATATGGGACCTTGGGCAGGGAATTTATTCTCGAATGCTGCATGTCATGCGGACCGAATAGACCCTGCGAAGCGCGGACAAAAAAATGCCGCCAGCCCCTGACAGAGGCTGACGGCATTTTTTATTCCGCCGAGTTTATTCGAGCACGGAAGCCGGGCCAAAGAACTCGTAGCGACTTTGTTTCTCTGGTACGCCGGCTGCTTTCAACTGGCGTTTGACCACGGCCATGAACCCTTTCGGACCCAGGAAGTAGGCATCCAGATCCCGATCTTCGGGCAACCACTGTTCCAGCTGCTGCTGATCAAGCAGGCCAACCGCATCCGCCGCTGGGCTCACGCCATCGTCTTCGGCGTAGCAATAGAAGTGCTTGAGTTGCGGGTGACGCCCCGCCAGACCATCGACCCAATCGCGAAACGCATGCACCGCGCCATTGCGCGCGCAGTGGATAAAGTGCACGGGGCGTGAGGTTTCCAGCGCGGTCTCAAGCATGGCCAGTGTCGGCGTGATGCCAACACCGCCGCTGATCAACACTAACGGCTTTTGGCTCTCAGTCAGGGTGAATTCGCCCGACGGCGTGAACAACTGGAGGCTATCGCCAATCTGCAGTTGGTCATGCAGGTAGTTGGACACCACGCCATTGGGTTCGCGCTTGACGCTGATGCGGTATTGGTTGCCGCCGGCCACTGCCGAGAGCGAATAGTTGCGGCGCATTTCTTCGCCACCGATGAACAACTGCAAACCAATGTATTGACCCGCGGTAAATCCGAGAATCGGCCCATCATCCGCAGGTTGCAGATAGAAAGAAGTGATCTCGGCACTTTCATCCACCCGGTTTACCAGCTTGAACTCACGCGCACCGCGCCAGCCGCCAACGGCTTCGGCTTTTTCGTCGTAGATCGCGCCCTCGGCACCGATCAGAATATCGGCCAGTTGCTGATACGCATGGGTCCAGGCTTGCAATACTTCGTCAGTGGCAATGTCGCGTCCCAGCACTTCGGCGATGGCGCGGATCAGGCAGGAGCCGACGATAGGGTAATGCTCAGGCAGGATTTGCAGAGCGACGTGCTTGTTGATGATTTTCGCCACCAGATCGCCCAACTGCTCCAGTTCGTCGATGTGCCGTGCGTACATCAGTACACCGTTGGCCAGCGCGCGGGGCTGATCACCGCTGGCCTGATGCGCCTGGTTAAACAGCGGGCGCACCTCTGGGTATTCCTCGAGCATCATTTTGTAGAAATGAGTGGTCAGCGCTTCTCCACCGCTTTCAAGCAGGGGCACGGTGGATTTGACGATGGCACGATCTTGAGCGTTCAACACGATTGGACTCCTGAGCCGCAAGGCTTCTAGCTAATTGCCGCTTACACATCAGGATTCGTGCCAGCTATTTTTATAATAAAAATCAATAGCTTGAAAATATTAAGTCAAAATGACACATGATAAATAATAGTCAATAAGACTCCTTTGCGTCCTTATGACTACCAAAACACAACGCTGCCTTGCGCTGATTTTGCCGACAGCATCATTGATCGGCTTGACTGTTTACTGCCCTGAGGCACAAATACCCTAAAGCGAAACCTTTGCAAGTCGATAACCCGGCATCGAAAGCTGTTTGCCACTCTTGTAGCGACGCCTTTAATTTTCAGAAGGTTGATATGTCCTCAAATAATGCCCGCGCTGACTCCCTGTCACTCCTGCTGTTTACGTTGCGCAGCGGCAAGCTGATGGCCATCAACTTGCTCAAGGTCAGCGAGATCATCCCCTGCCCTGCCCTGACCCGCTTGCCCGAATCCCATCCTCACGTCAAAGGTATCGCCGTCCTGCGCGGCGCATCGTTGTCGGTGATCGACCTGAGTCGGGCCATTGGTGAACAACCGCTGCTCGACCCTTCGGGTGGCTGCTTGATCGTCACGGATGTCAGCCGTTCCAAACAGGGCCTGCACGTGCAGGCAGTGAGTAAGATCGTGCATTGCCTGACCACGGACATCCGACCTCCACCCTTCGCCTCTGGTAACAGGTCATTTATCACGGGTGTGACTCAGGTCGACGGCGTGCTGGTACAGGTGCTGGATATCGAAAAAGTCATCCACGGCATCGCCCCGGCGAGGATCATCGCCGACGAGCCTGCGCACCTGAGCGAAGAAGACGCCCAGGTACTGGCCAAAGCCAAGATCCTCGTGGTCGATGACAGCCAGGTCGCCTTGCAGCAATCGCTGATCACCCTGCGCAATCTTGGCATTCATTGCCACACCGCCCGTAGCGCCAAAGAAGCCATCGACCGCCTGCTCGAACTGCAAGGCACGGAGGAGCAGATCAACGTAGTGGTATCCGACATTGAAATGTCGGAAATGGACGGCTATGCCTTTACCCGTACCCTGCGTGAAACGCCTGACTTCAAGGACCTGTACGTCCTGCTGCACACCTCTCTGGACAGCAAGATGAACAGCGAAAAAGCCAAGGCTGCAGGAGCAAATGCCGTGCTGACTAAATTCTCTTCACCCGAGTTGACCAAATGTTTGATTCAGGCAGCCCGTACGGTCGAGGCCCAGGGCATTTAATACAGCCCCCCCAGCCAGAGGATTCGACGGCTTGGTGCTGGCTGATGCGCCGCGATCTGCTTCAGACCATCGCCCCCACAGCATGGCCTGCCGCACTTAGCCTTCTCGAGTTCAGCCCTGAACTCGCGCCACAAGTGCACGCATTATTGGTACTCGGTTACCAGCAAGGCGAAGGCAGCGTGCCGGACTATGAGGACTGGCACAAAGCGTTCGCCACCGACCCCGAGTTCGACCCGTCACTGTGTTTTATCGCTGCTGATGAATACGGTGTAGTAGGCGTTGTACTGTGCTGGACCAGTGCCTTTATCAAGGATCTGGTGGTGGATCCACGCGCCCGCCGCCAAGGCTTCGCACGTGCCCTGCTGAACCATGCATTCGAGGCTTTCCGCGTGCGGGGTGAAGCGTGCGTCGACCTCAAGGTGATGGACAATAACCATGACGCTCGGCGCCTGTATGAAACATCAGGTATGCGTTACGTCCAGCGCTTTACTGTCGACTAAGGCCGCCTCGCAACGGCGTCTGCCATAATCCGACCTTTGGAAGCACCACTCGGAAGAAGCCTGATATGAAAGCATCCACTGCGCTGTGCATTGCCCTTGCGGTTGCTGCAACCCATGCCAATGCGTCCAGCAGCCAGGCCTGGAGCGACCTGGACAAAGCCGTCATCGCCAGTTGCATAAACGCCAGTCAGCTTAAAGAGGTAAAACCGGCCGGCACCGCAGCCTTGTTCGATGACAGCGTCGGGTACAGCGCACTCCTGCTCAAAGGCCGCTACCCGCAGGCGCACATGAAGAACAAAACCGGCACCGAGCTGTGCCTGTACCAACGTCAAACCCAAAAAGCCACCGTGACCGAGTGGGATGAAATGACCACGTTGCCGAAAAAATAGACGCTTGGCAGTGGCGCACAATTTGCTTCGACACTTGTCCCCGGCGGTGACCGCGCCTGCAAATTGTCACCGTCAACGCGCGTCTTTTCTGGTCTTTTACGTCAATGAACACACCGTTTTCATGCGTAGGTTGTGGCAAGTGTTGCACCGATCATCACGTTCCCCTGACGCTGTCCGAGGCGAGCCAATGGGCGGCTGACGGCGGCGCGGTGATCATCCTCGTAGAGGGTTTCCTCGAAGACGGTTATGGCGTGCCTGAGTTGCAACGCACGCATGCCCAACGTCGTTCATGCCGGGTGCCCAGCGGCACAGCGCAGGTGTATGTCGCCATTACCTTCGCGGCTTATAACGTCGGGCCTTGTCGGAATCTTGACGCAGAAAACCTGTGCCGTATCTATGAACGACGTCCCTTGGTCTGTCGGATTTACCCGATGGAGATCAACCCGCACATCCCCCTGCGACCTGAAGCAAAAGGTTGTCCGCCGAATGCATGGGAGCACGGGCCGGACTTGATCGTCGGTGGCAACCTGGTCGATACCCAACTGACGGCACTGATCGAACAATCGCGCCAGGCGGATCGCGATGAGGTCGCCGCCAAAGATGCTATCTGTAAACTGCTGGGGATCCGCACCACCGCCCTCAAAGGTGACGGTTTTACCGCGTACCTGCCGGACATGCAGGCCTTTGCGGCCGCCACGCAACAGATCGCCGACAGCGGCACGTTACCTGCGCTGTCCGTCGAACCGGGTTGGGGTTTTCACGTATCGGGCGCGGAGATTGCCAATACGCTGCAACAGGCCGGCGCTCAGGTGGTGAGCGCCGATCCGCTGGACTATGCCTTCATTTCTTTTGCATAACGCCCGGCGAGGCTGGGCAGGCCTGAAAATCAGCGTTTGCCCATGGTCTTGCGTGTGCCGTGAGGCGCGACACCGGGGACTTTGTTATGGCTGGCTTTGCCCGACTTCTTGTAATACAGCGAGTCTTGGGTCTTGGCCTGCAACAACTCGCCCGGTTTGAATGGAAAGCTGAACGCAGGAATGGCGGCTTTTTTATCGGTGGTTTCAGCACCCGGCTCGACGACTGTCACCTCTTCGGTGACGACGGCTTCAGGAGCTGGCGTGTGTTCGGGGGTAGTCATGGAAGCTCCAAAAGTATCGAGTCAGTCATCTGGCGAAAATGGGCAGTCGCCCAAGGCCCGGCAGCATACCTGAATCACAGGCGGCCTGCCGCCATCACCACTCACCTCCTATCGCCTGCTATTTGTAAAACAGATCAATGATGACTTCGGCCTCGAAGGCGCCTGCTTTGGGTGTTTGGCTTTGCCAGACCAGTTCGGCCTCGAAATCGGCCTTCGCCGACTGACTCGTCCCGAGCAGATCCGCCAGATGGAAGGACTGGTTGTAAGGCAACGTCGCGCCATCGCGGCCATTGATGATGCGGATACCGACGCCGTCGTTGGCCGTGGGAATCAGTAAATCGCCAGACAGCACACCTGACACCGGCTTGAATCGCGCATCGAGGCTGAACGGAGTGTCACAGGTGCGGCTGGTCACCAGTGAAAACGGACGTCGATCAATGACCCGCCCCACCGCTACCTCCTGAATCCCTATCGAGCCAAACTCGACGGTCTCCGGGGTGACCTGCAGCTCGGCATCGCAGGCAATGAAACGCAGGCCGGTCAGGTTATTGATGACGTAGCTCAGGCTGTAGCCGGGCAACGGGTTCAAGCCTGCCGCACTGTCGAGTTGGAACATCCGATAGTCCAGCAGATGACTGGCCACCCCCGACGGTGGCGTCGGACCGAACTTTTGCACGAACACCGAGAACACCAGATTGAAGGTGATGCGCGGACATGCAGCCATATTCGCGTCACTTTCATGACAAACAGGCAGACTCTGGCCTGTGCCTATCCGGCCGCTGTTCTGCAGATAATCGATACCGTCGACGGTCAAACCCGCGCGAATACCTTGGCCAATCGGCACGTTATCCGGGTTCAGATAAATGAACACTTCCTCCTGCTGCTCTTGCAGACCGTCCTTGAAGCATTCGACCTGAGCATTGAACCGATCCGAGCGCCAGACGATTGTTCCCTCGGGCGACGCGGCAGGAATGGCAACAGTGCTGCCCAGATCGCCATTGATCACCGCAGCGCCTGCACCCTGCTCCTTGCAGACCAAGGCAAAACACGTCGCCGGGGCCAGTAGCAGCACCAGCAGTAGACATCGAATCCAGCGAATATCGATCATGGTTGTAAGCCTTTTAAGTGGGTAATGCCTGGCAGCAACCTGGCCTTGAACGGTAAACGTCCGTCAATTTCGGCGCGGTAACTGCGCTGGCCGCCATAATCAGTAAGGGCCTTGAAGGACATGTATTGCCATTGGCTGTCAGCGGGCTCGGCGGCGCTCAGGGGTAAGATTCGGGTGGTCCCCGGCAGCAGCAACAGGTAGTCGCTGACGTCATGTTTTCCAGCGCGGCCCTCGAGCTGCAGGTCCTGCAGTGAGGCGTGGAAAGCAGACCGATTGCTGACCTGCAACGACATCCTGCCGTTCGCATCGCGGGTCAGCTGCCAGAGCAATTCCTGGGCGCTATCAGCCGGATCACCGGGCAAACCTGGCGGGCGATAAAACACGTTGATGCGCTGGCGAATGGCAATGCTCAGTGGGTTCTCACCTTCTGCGCGCCGAGGGATTTCCATCACGTACAGGTGCAACAGCGACTCCCGCCCCTGCGGCATACCGACGCCTTCATACAAGATGCGTAGCGCCTGTTTGCCGTTAACAGGCAGTTGTGACAGGTGAGGCGTCAGGGCAAACGGCAGATCATCAGGCACGCCATCGCCCTCATTCGCGGCGCTGCTCAACCACGCCTGGAGCAGCACCTCGCGAGGGCTCCGGTTGATCACTTCGATACTGACTTCGCGAAAAGCCCCGTCAAAGATCAACCGCGTTCCGGTAAGGGACACCGCAGCCTGCACGCTGGCACTGGCGATCCCCATCAGTAGCAATATAAGGCTGATCAGCCTCTGACCGAGTCGTTTCGACAGACTCATTGGCAGGTCACCTTCAGTCGTTCATAGGCACGTAACGGGTCCTTTGGCGGCAGGCTATAGGGCACCCGGCAGCCTTGATCGGACCACTTCACTCGCAGTACGCCTTGATCTTGACCGGTCAACACCAACGCGCGACTGGTGGGGTCGACCACCGCCAAAGACTTGCCGTGCTCGTCCTCTACGCTCGCGCCCAACGGCACCTTACTGCCATCAGCGCGCACCAGTTCGAATTGCACACGGCGACCGATCGACGCGGCAAAGTGCACGACACTCACGGCGCCGCGACGTGGCACCACCTGGACGATTGCGTTATCCACCTCGACGTCCGCCCCCAACTGGCGAGTGTCCAGACTGACCCAATTGGTTCGGTAAGGCTGGGCGTAAGGCAACACCGCGTAACCGTTGTCCGAAGTCTCGACGTTGCTGTAGTTGGTCAGTTTTGCACCGCTGACGTTTGGCACCTCGACCAGGGCGAAGGTTTCACCCAAAGGCTGTCCGAAGTTCACCCCGCCGCCGTGAGCAACCAGCGACCCTGATGCACCCACGCTAAAAGCATCGTAATCGCGACCCTGGCTGTACCCGGCCTCAAAGCGACCGTAGGGCGTGGTGGTGTTAAGTTTGCCGGATCCGAAAGTGCCGGAGCTGCTGTCGCGCCCGCTCTGTAGCGAATAAAAAGCATTTCGATTGTCCAGCACCTGGCCGCTGAGACCGGCCTGGGCGTTGTAGTCTCCTTGGCTGTCGCGCACCAGATTGAACGATGTCCGGGACGCGCTTGAGCTTGAGCCCAACGGTACTGTCAGGCTCAGGGAAAGCCGATGATCGGTGTTGGCCTGCCCGTCACCGTCCAATTGCTGGTTACGCTCGATCGACAGACTGTAACTGACAGTTTTCCATGCGCTGTTGTAGGACAGGTACAACTGACGAGTTTTACCCGGCAGGTTCCAGTAACGCTGATCGCTGGCGGTCAGGCTCAACGAACCGGATTGCTCCGGCAGCGACTGCGTGACATTGAGCTCTACCCGATCCTTTGCCCGGCCGGTGACCGTTCGAGCGATGCGCCCATCGAGTTCCTCTACGTGCTCCTGCAGCGTGCGGTATTGCTCGGTGGAATAGCGATAACCCGCGACGGCTAAGGTGGTGTTCGTCACATCGAGGGTGTTGGCATAGCGCAACCGCACGCTTTGGCCCTGGCTAGCCTTGCTCACACGCGCCTGGCTGATCGACTGCGTCACGTCGGCCGAAAAAGCCCCCAAGCCGGTGTTGACCCCCGCCCCGACATTCGCCGCCTGATAATCCTCGGCCCATTGCAGTCCACCGAACCCGGTCAACCGTTCGGATAGACCATAAACCAGGGTGCCACTGGTGAATGTCGGCGAGGACTGTTGATCGGCATTGCTGTCGTATCGACCGGCGGCGAGGCTGTAGCGGAACGCACCGTTGGGCACCATGATCGGCAACGAGGTAAATGCCTGCGTAAAGGTGCGCGTGCGCCCATCCGCCTCCACCACCGTGACCAACAGATCGCCATTGGAGCCACTGGGGTAGATATCGGTAATCTCGAACGGCCCCGGAGAAACGTTGCTGCTGTACAGCAAAAAGCCGTTCTGGCGAACTTCAACCGTGGCATTGGTCTCGGCAATACCGCGAATCGTCGGAGCGTAGACCCGCTCGCTGTCAGGCAGCATGCCGTCATCGGAGGCGATTTCGGCGCCGCTGAACCGCACACTGTCAAAAATCAGCGAGTTTGAGTAGATCTCACCGAGTGTCAGTTGCCCCTTGAGCCGCGTCAGGTCACGTTGGGCGAACGTGCGGTTGCTGCTGAAGCGATAAGGCTGATTGCCGCCGTAGGTCAGCGACGACTCGTTGCGCAGGCGCCAGGCGCCCAGGTTCAGGCCATTTCGCAGGCCCAGGTAATACTGATCCGTGCGTTCTTGCTGATTGTGCCGACGGGCGCCGTTGAAGCTGTAATTGATGAAGGCGGCGGTCTCGCCTTCAGTCCAGAGTTCAGGTGACACGTAACCTCGAGCACTACGGGCCATAGCGGTCTGCGGCACGCTGACATTCAGGCGCAGGCTATTGGGCTGGTAGTCGACCCGAGCAAATTCGACCTGTGCCGCCAGGTCAAAACAAGCACTCGGTTGCAAATCAACCGCCAGGCTTGCGTCGTTGTGCAAGCGCTCCATGTCCAGTCCAAATGCCCGGAGCATCTCCAACGTCAGGCAGGGTTCGATCAAGCCTGAGGCCGTATTTTGGGTAAACCTGACATCATTGCGCCCACTCAGGACCCGGTTGACGTACACATCCACCCGGTAGACGCCTGGCAAAACACTGTTGCCCCGCAAAAATTCCTTGAGGTCGGCGGGTTCATCGGTGCCCTGGATAAAGGCCGTATTGAATTCCACTGGGGAACCCTTTGCGGCGTCGCCGGATTGATCTGGCGCCGCCATGGCCTGCATCGACAACGCCATACCAACACCCATGGCGAGCGTACTGAGCCTGAACGATGCGCGCACATAAAACCTCGGGAGGCTTTTATTGGTGCGCAGGAGATCACCTGAAAAAAATCCCTGGGTACTTCGGTTGAGCCGTTCCATTTGCTGTTATCACTCAATCCTTGGAGTACAGTCGCACCGGAGAATCCTTTCGCGCAGGCGCAAAACTGCCGAGTCAACGCAGAGGCCGTCACTCGGATTGCTCGATGAATAAAAAATTCTGGAGGAGTCGTTACCTGACGCCGGTATCGGTCTTGGCGACCTTGACCGCGTTGATCGACTCGCGCGCGGTCAGCGTGGCCCTATAGGGCACCTGCCCACCGAAGTCATTGATGCTGATAAAACTCAGACTCAAGGGACGACCGCTTGCCCGCCTGACAAGTGGCACGTTCAAGGATTGATTCGGCGCCAGCATCTGGCTGTCCTTTTTCATCACGTGAGTTGTACCGTCCCGAACCTCAATCCTGACCATGGACACGTAATAGGGTCCAGGATTGCTCACCTGCAACACGTCATCCTCCAGCAGACGCCATTGAAGTTTTTCCGGCGCCTGGGCTGGCTCCACCTCCAACCCCTGAGGCCGAAAAAACACCTTGATGCGCTGGCGGATCGCGATCTGCAAAGCGTTCTTTGCCGCGGCCTGAGGAATTTCCTGCACGTTGAGCCAAAACACCGACTCGCGGTCCATCGGCATGTCCACGCCGGCATACATGATGCGCAGCAGTTGCTTGCCGTCGCCCGGCATGCGAGCCAGGGCCGGGATAATCACAAACGGCAAATCGACAGTGCCCCCGGCGTCAGACTCAAGCCAGGACTGCAGGAGAATTTCTCCGCCGCCGCTGTTGTGTACGCCGAAACTGACCTCTTTGTCTTTTGCCGGATAAATAACACGAGTGGTATTGAGCACGATGCCTGCCTGGGCACCTGCGCTCAGGATCATTACCAGCGAAAGGCAGGCATAACGAATGGAGGGAGAAAACATGATGGCATTCACCTTGAGCTGAGGTGCGACGGGGCGACTGCAGCTCACCCCGTCAGCGGTTTTACTCGTAGTCCAGCACGAAAGGCATGAATCCATCGGCGTTGCCCGGGTTGGTCGGCGTGCCGTTAAGCACGTAGACCGCGCCAAAATTCAACTCGGCTGTCGCGCCACCCGCGCCATCCTTGATCAGCGGTTTGTCGATCGTCTCGGTGCCACTCAAGTCCATGATCTGGGATTGGGCGTTGAGCAGGCCGATACCGACACCGTCTGCGGCACCCGTAGTACGCAACAGCTTGGGGTCATTGTTATCCAGGCCGCTGCCGGAGCGTGCGACGAAGCGCATTTTCACGGTGTTGTATTGATCGACGCCAGCGCTGCAATTGACCAGCAGCTGGACAGGTGTAGCGGTTTCCAGCTTGCTCGCGCTCGATGAGCCTATATCAGAGAATGAAACGTTGCCCAAATCGACGTTGATATCTCCATTAGGGCCGGCACCGACCCCGGCGCCCGGCCCGACGTTACAAGAAATGTTGGTCAGCGTGCCGTTGAACACCAACTTCCCGTTATTTGCAGCATTAGCGGTACCGACCGCACCTAAACCCATTGCACCCAGTACAGCCAATGTGAGAGAGATTTTTTTCATGCTAACGACATTCCTTGCGTTCGTTCGTATATGCCCATCATTGGACGAAAAGAACTATAACGATACGAAGCATTGTTGAATGTCAGGATAAACATATTACGCATATGGATTTGGCAACAGGACAAGTAGGTACTTTCTGCGGGAATATTCCTTATTAGTGATCGGCACCCGGAAACAGGGGCCCTCATCGAAAACAGCAAAAGCAAAGTGTCAGCACAGTTAGGGTTTTCGCAATGTCGATACAGTGATTGTATTGACACTACTGGTAGGTCAACGTAACCACCCCCGCCCTGGACTTCTTGTCCGGAGACCCCCCTGTACCACTCGCCGCTTCCGAGGAAGAAAGTACCGTAAACACGGCACTGAAAGGAATGACATCAGCGCTGCAGGCATTCCGATACGTGTCCACGGCAAGGGTGATTTCCGATGAGACCTGAATCTGCTGCGAGGCTTTAAAATAGGAGCTGTCAGACCGTGTCTGAACGGCACATCCCGTATTGACCACCTGCCCGTTGAAATGAATAACGCCACCGTTGGCTGATGCCACGACGCTGAAGGTGAACACCACGATCGAAAACAATACACCACTGACCGAGTTGCCGTTCATTGCAGTACTCCGTGCGGCGTCTCACCTCAACAAACAACGCTGAAAAAAGGGGTTCACCCGAAAATTCAAAACGACAAGTAAGAACTTTCCCTGGCTATCTTTCACCAACCTTTCAGCCGATCATATCAAACATGCACCTGATGCCTTTTCTTTATTATCGTCAACCTTCGTTTTTTCTTTAATAGACCGCCCGCACGCGCCGAACTGAGAGGCTAAGCCTGCCTACGGCGCTAGCTGTCCATTCTGTCAGTTAGCCGTCATTTTGCTGACCGGGTTGGCAGGCTATAAAGAAGGGGCTGACACTGAAGATGACGAAAGCCCTCACGAGGTACCTCCTCTCATCCCTGTCCTTCCCTTTGACTTGCCCGGCGCCTTCCCTGCATGCGTAAACAGACCCGAACCGCAATCGCCGCCAGCGCCATCGTTGTGCTCATCGCGCTCACCAGTTGGAGCCTGACCCGTCCTGCCCCCGCAAAAGTGTCGGCGCCGACTGCGATTCCAGTCCGGGTCATCAGCGTGATCAAGGAGGATGTACCGCGCTATGTCACCGGCATCGGTTCCGTGCTTTCGCTGCACAGTGTCATCGTTCGTCCCCAAGTCGATGGCATCCTGACCAGGCTGCTGGTCAAGGAAGGCCAGCAAGTCAAAGCCGGCGACCTGCTGGCGACCATCGATGACCGTTCGATTCGTGCGACGCTGGCTCAGGCCCAGGCTCAGCTGGGACAAAGCCAGGCGCAACTGGACGTCGCCCAAATCGATCTGAAACGCTATCGCTTGCTGACGACGGACAACGGTATTTCCAAGCAGACGTTCGACCAGCAACAAGCACTGGTCCATCAGCTTCAGGCCACTGCGTTGGGCAATCAGGCGTCTATCGAGGCCGCCCAAGTGCAGTTGTCCTACACGCAGATACGCTCACCGGTGACCGGCCGCGTCGGTATCCGCAACGTCGATGAAGGCAACTTCCTGCGCGTCAGCGACGCTCAAGGTCTGTTCTCCGTGACCCAGATCGACCCGATTGCCGTCGAGTTTTCTTTGCCGCAACAGATGCTCTCAACCTTGCAGGCGCTGGTCCACGGGAGCACGCCAGCAGCCGTTCAAGCCTACATCGGCAATACCGATAACGGCACGTTGTTGGGCGAGGGTAAATTGACCCTGATCGATAATCAGGTGGCCGCCAACACCGGCACCATTCGCGCCAAAGCCGAATTCAGCAACCCCACGGAGAAACTCTGGCCCGGCCAGCTGGTGACCATAAAAATCCAGACGGCCATTGACCGGGATGCCTTGAAAGTGCCGCCACAAGTGGTCCAACGCGGCGTCGATCAGCACTTCGCCTACCGCGTCAAGGGCAATAAGGTGGAAGTGGTGCCGGTGCAAGTGGTGTATCAAGACAGCGATCTGACCCTGATCAAAGGCCCTGACGTCGGTGATGTACTGGTCAGCGACGGCCAGTCCCGGCTTAAACCCGGGGCGCACGTCGACGTAATCACCGCACCGTCCATCGTCGGACAGGACACTGCGATGGAGACCGCACGATGAAAGGCCGGGGGTCGGTATCGGCGTGGTGCATTGATCATCCGGTCGCCACCTTGCTGCTGACGTTTGCAGCGGTGTTGCTGGGCCTGATCGCCTTCCCACGCCTGCCTGTCGCGCCGTTGCCAGAGGCTGAGTTCCCGACTATCCAAGTCACCGCCTCCCTGCCAGGCGCCAGCCCGGAAACCATGGCCTCCTCGGTCGCGACCCCGCTGGAGGTGCAGTTCAGCGCAATCCCCGGCATGACACAAATGACCTCCAGCAGCGCATTGGGTTCGACCAATCTGACGCTGCAATTCACTCTCAGCAAAAGCATCGACACCGCCGCCCAGGAAGTCCAGGCGGCCATCAACACCGCTGCGGGCAGGCTGCCCGCTGACATGCCCAACTTGCCGACCTGGCGCAAGGTCAACCCGGCTGACAGCCCGGTGCTGATCCTCAGCGTCAGCTCAAACCTGATGCCCGGCACCGAACTCAGTGACATCACCGAATCCCTGCTCGCGCGCCAGCTCAGCCAGATCGACGGTGTCGGTCTGGTCAACATCACCGGGCAACAACGCCCTGCAATCCGGGTTCAGGCCGCACCGGAGAAACTCGCGGCCTTGAGGCTGACCCTGGCCGACGTGCGCGTGGCGCTGCAACAAACCAGCTTGAACCTGGCCAAAGGCGCGCTGTATGGCAAGGACAATGTCTCGACACTCTCCGCTAACGATCAACTGTTCCAACCCGAGGATTACGCGCAGCTCATTGTGTCCTACAAAGACGGCGCGCCGGTTCATCTCAAAGATGTCGCAACGGTGATCAACGGTGCGGAGAACGCTTACGTCAAAGCCTGGTCCGGCGATCAACAAGGGGTCAACCTGGTGGTCTTCCGTCAGCCGGGGGCGAACATCGTCGAGACCGTGGATCGCATCCAGCGCGAGTTACCTCGCCTGCAGGAAATGCTGCCGGCGTCGGTGGAAGTGTCAGTGCTCAACGACCGGACCAAAACCATTCGTGCGTCATTACATGAAGTGGAAATGACTCTACTGATCGCCGTGCTGTTGGTCGTCGCGGTCATGGCCCTGTTCCTGCGCCAGTTATCGGCAACCCTGATCGTCAGCAGTGTGCTGGGCGTGTCGTTGGTCGCCAGTTTCGCGATGATGTACCTGTTCGGTTTCAGCCTGAACAACCTGACACTGGTGGCGATTGTCGTGGCCGTGGGGTTCGTGGTCGACGATGCGATTGTGGTGGTCGAGAATATTCACCGCCACCTCGAAGCAGGCGACGGCATGCGCGAAGCCGCGATCAAGGGCGCCGGGGAAATCGGCTTCACCGTGGTTTCGATCAGTTTCTCGCTGGTGGCCGCGTTCATCCCGCTGCTGTTCATGGGCGGCGTGGTCGGGCGGCTGTTCAAGGAGTTCGCCCTCACCGCCACCGCGACCATTCTGATTTCGGTAGTGGTCTCCCTGACCCTGGCACCCACCCTCGCCGCCCTGTTCATGCGCGCACCCAAGCATGATCCCGACGCCAAGCCGGGCTTCGGCGAGCGCTTATTGGCGTTGTACGAACGAGGCCTGCGCAAGGCACTGGCTCACCAGCGCGTGATGATGGGGATTTTCGGCATGACCTTGGTTCTGGCAGTCGCCGGTTATATCGTCATCCCCAAAGGCTTTTTCCCGGTGCAGGACACCGCTTTCGTGCTGGGTACCAGCGAAGCCGCCGCCGACATTTCCTACCCTGACATGGTCGAGAAACACTTGGCGATGGCCAAAATCGTCAGTGAAGACCCGGCGGTCCAGGCGTTTTCCCATTCAGTGGGGGTGACCGGCAGCAACCAGACCATCGCCAACGGACGTTTCTGGATTGCCCTCAAAGACCGCAGTGATCGCGATGTATCGGTCAGCGAATTCATCGACCGCATACGACCAAAACTGGCAACAGTGCCGGGCATCGTCTTGTACCTGCGCGCCGGGCAAGACATCAACCTCAGCTCCGGCCCGAGTCGAAGCCAATACCAGTACGTGCTCAAGAGCAATGACGGCCAACTCCTCAATACCTGGACCCAGCGCCTGACCGAAAAGCTCCGGGAAAACCCAGCCTTCCGCGACCTGTCCAACGACCTGCAACTGGGTGGCAGCATCACCCACATCAGCATCGACCGCAGCGCTGCGGCGCGCTTTGGCCTGACCACCAGTGACGTCGATCAGGCACTTTACGATGCATTCGGCCAACGGCAGATCAGCGAATACCAGACCGACATCAACCAGTACAAGGTCATCCTGGAACTCGACACCGAGCAACGCGGCAAGGCCGAGAGCCTGAATTATTTCTATCTGCGCTCACCGCTCAGTGGCGAAATGGTCCCGCTGTCGGCCCTGGCCAAAGTCGATCCACCGAGCGTTGGCCCCCTGTCTATCAGCCATGACGGCATGTTCCCGGCCGCCAACCTGTCCTTCAACCTCGCGCCCGGCGTGGCGTTGGGCGATGCAGTGCTGATGCTCGACAAGGCCAAGAGCGACATCGCCATGCCGGCAGCAATCGTCGGCTCGTTCCAGGGGGCGGCGCAGGCGTTCCAGAGTTCGTTGGCCAACCAGCCGTGGCTAGTCCTGGCAGCGCTGGTGGCGGTGTACATCATCCTTGGTGTGCTGTATGAAAGCTTCGTCCATCCCCTGACCATCATCTCGACCCTGCCATCTGCGGGGATCGGCGCACTGCTGCTGCTCTGGCTGCTGGGCCAGGACTTCTCGATCATGGCGCTGATCGGCATCGTGCTGCTGATCGGTATCGTCAAGAAAAACGGTATCCTGTTGGTCGATTTCGCCCTGGATGCCCAGCGCAATCGAGGGCTCAGCCCACAAGATGCTATTTATGAAGCCTGCCTGACGCGCTTCCGACCGATTATCATGACCACGATCGCGGCCCTGCTCGGCGCTTTGCCGCTGATGCTCGGTTACGGGGTCGGCGCGGAGTTGCGCCAGCCTTTGGGGATTGCGGTGGTCGGTGGGTTAGTCGTCAGCCAAGCGTTGACCCTGTTCACCACGCCGGTGATCTACCTGCAGCTAGAACGGCTGTTCCATCGGCGCCCGCCACACTCTGCGCCTGACCCCGCAGCAGTTCTGGTCATAGACAAGTGAGTGTCGCCCCATGCGCGTGCTGATTATCGAAGATGAAGAGAAAACCGCCGACTACCTGCACCGGGGCTTGACCGAACAGGGCTACACCGTGGACCTGGCCCGCGATGGTATCGAAGGCCTGCACCTGGGGCTGGAAAGTGACTACGCGGTAATCATTCTCGACGTCATGCTGCCGGGCCTGGACGGCTTCGGGGTATTACGCGCCCTGCGTGCCAGAAAGCAGACACCGGTGATCATGCTCACCGCTCGCGAAAACGTCGACGACCGCATTCGCGGCTTACGCGAAGGCGCGGACGATTACCTGGGCAAACCCTTCTCTTTTCTCGAACTGGTCGCGCGCCTGCAAGCCTTGACCCGACGCAGTAGCGGCCATGAGCCGGTGCAGATCAGCATCGCCGACCTCTGGATCGACCTCATCAGCCGCAAGGCCACACGCGCCGGGATGCGCCTGGACCTGACCGCCAAGGAGTTTTCCCTGCTCAGCGTACTGGCTCGCCGCCAGGGTCAGATCCTCTCGAAAACCTCGATTGCCGAGATGGTCTGGGATATCAATTTCGACAGCGATACGAACGTCGTCGAAGTCGCGATCAAACGCCTGCGCGCCAAACTGGATGGGCCGTTCGAGCAGAAGCTGCTGCATACCATTCGCGGCATGGGTTATGTGCTGGAGAACCGCAGTGGCAACTAATTCCATCGCCCTGCGCCTGAGCAGCCTGTTTGCGCTGGTCGCGATGCTGGTGTTTCTACTGATCGGCTGGGCCCTTTACCTGCAAGTCGAAAAAGGCCTCGGCCAGTTGCCCGCCGCCGAGGTGGAAGCGCGCTACAGCGTGCTCGAATCCGCCGTTACCCGATTCGGCACACCCGAGCATTGGGCGAAGATCAGCGCCAAACTCAAACTACTCAGCGAAGAAGACAAGCGCATCCGATTCTGGGTCGTCAGCGACAACCCGGCCTACGAGTTTGGTAGCCCGGATGCGGCGATACGCCAGTTCGCCAAGGGCCCGCCGGGCATGCGCGACATGGCACTGGCCGGCCATGAGTTCCCGTTCAAAGTACTGGTCAGCCAGTTCCCGGCACAGGATCAACGCCCACCGCTACGGTTTTTGATTGCAATCGATACCGAAACCTTCTGGCAGACCCAGCACTCGCTGCTGATCGCCTTGATCGGTCTCGCGGCCGCCGGCATCGTGCTCGCGTCAGTGCTGGGTTACTGGGTCGCACGCATCGGTTTGAAACCCTTGGTCAGCCTATCGCTGGAAGCCCGAAAACTGGCGCCCCCACGTTTGTCTGGCCGCCTGCAACTGTCCTCCCTACCGCCTGAACTGGACCAATTCGTCAGCTCATTCAACTCGACGCTGGAGCGAGTCGAGCAAGCCTACTCAAGGCTCGAATCATTCAACGCCGATGTCGCCCATGAACTGCGCTCGCCGCTGACCAACCTGATCGGTCAAACTCAAGTGGCGCTGACCCGTGGACGCTCAGCCGAGCATTACTTCGAAGTGTTGCAATCCAACCTGGAAGAGCTTGAGCGATTGAGGTCGATCATCAACGACATGCTGTTTCTGGCCAGCGCCGACCAAGGCAGCAAGGCCACCGAATTGACGTCCACCTCGCTGGCCAAAGAAGTCGCCACAGCCCTGGATTACCTGGACTTCATCCTCGAAGACGCTCACGTGCGGGTCGAGGTTCAGGGTGACGCCAGCGTTCGTATCGAAAAAGCCCACCTGCGACGGGCGCTGATTAACCTGTTGCACAACGCTGTGCAACATACCGAGCCAGGGCAAGTGATCCGGGTCGAGATCCGGGCCCAAGACGAGCATGTCAGCATCGGAGTGGCCAATCCCGGCGCCGAAATAGCCAGCGAACACTTGCCCATGCTCTTTGAGCGCTTCTATCGCGTCGACGCCTCACGCAGCAACAGCGGCGCCAACCACGGGCTGGGTCTGGCCATCGTCAAAGCCATCGCCCTGATGCATGGCGGGACCGTTTTCGTCCACAGCCAGCAAGGCGTCAACACTTTCGGCATCAACCTTCCGCGCTGAACCATTCCCCTCTTCATTGCAGGCGTGCCTGCCCCCGCAAACGTGCTATCCCCGCTGAGACGTTAAAATTCGTGCCGCACTTTGTTACCAGAATGACAAAAGTCCTTTGAGTACATGCCTCTTTTTCGAACTTGGTCCGACCTATATTTTTGTCGCACTTAATTAGCACTTGCCTAGCAAGAAGGTCTCAAAAATGTCCACCAGTATGGGTATTGCCAGCGTTTTCGTATTGTCTTCGTTCCTGTTATCCGGTCAGGCGTCTGCAGAAGAATCGCAGTCCTTTGTTGCACAGAAAGCCGCACGTCAGGCGTCTGTCGAACAAGCCCAAACCCGAGCAGAAATGACCGCAAAGACACCGAACAACGAGCAATCTCTGGAAAAGTCGGTAGATAGCGGTACTTCCGATAACGCTCAAAAGGGCTAATCGACTGTAATAACGTTTCCCTCGACAGTCGATCAAATGCCCCATTTGATCGACCGTTCTTTAAAAGCCACTGCTACTCAGTGGCTTTTTTTTTGCGTACAATTTTGCGCCGTAGCGGCTGTACGTCGGGCACCTTAGGGCCCACCGATTGCTTTTCCCCCGTTCGCTAACCCACCTGAATCCCGACCCGCCCCCTGCACAAGATGTGCGTTCAGCTTGAAGTCTGATCGTACCCGCTATCAAGACATGTCAGACGTGTAACAATTATTAGAGAGCACGCTGATACCGCCGCTAAGATATAAGGTGTTAAATACGTTCTACTCAGGTGTTAAAAAATCCTTACCTAACTAGTTATTGTCTTTTAAATCAGTACGTTAAATTATTCTCCGTATTTTATTTCCATAGAATTCCGGTCATGAACCCAACCTTTACATTGCACGCAACGCCAGGAAAGTGGTCCAGACCCGAAGTCATCCTGATTTTCGGCAGCAGCTTTGCGGTGGTCGCTATTCTTGTGATCGTCACGTCACTGCTGTTTCGCGAGCGCGACAGCGCGACAGAATTTGCCGCCCGCACGGCGTCCAACATCGTGCAGTTGATCGATGCCGACGTGCAGCGCAATGCCGAGCTGTACGACACATCTATCCAGGGCATGATTGCCGCATGGCAGCTTCCGGGGATCATGGCCATCCCGTCACAGATGCGTCATTTGATGCTGTTCGACCGTTCCACCGCTGCGCCCTATAAAGGTGATTTGCTGCTATTGGACAAGAATGGAAGCATTCTTGCTGACTCTACTTCGCTCGTCCCCAGAGCCGGCAACTTTGCTGACCGCACTCATTTCACGGCGCACCGGGATAACCCATCGCTGGGCCTGCTGGTCAGCGATCCGTTCAAGATGCGCCTGGGTGACCCGGACTGGTGCATCAGCTTCAGTCGCCGCGTGTCTTCACCTGAAGGCGAATTTCTTGGCATCGCCTCGGGGGCGATGCGGCTGCTGTATTTCAATGAGCTGTTCAAAGACCTGAGTATCGGCAAGGACAGCAACGTGAACCTGATCAATACCCACGGCATTCTGCTCGCTCGACAGCCAGTGCTGGATGGCAACGATATGACGGGCGCGGACTTCAGCCAGCAAGCTAACTTCCAACGCTTCCTGAAAGAAGGCAGTGGTCACTTCACCAGTGTGTCCTCGCTGGACAACAAAGAGCGTCTTTACACCTTTTCGCGAGTCGGCGATTTGCCGCTGATCGTGGTCGTTGGCCAATCAGTGGAAGAGGTGTATGCCGTCTGGAGGCGCACTACCTTATTGGTGGGCAGCGCTACCAGCATCTTATGTTTCGGCATTTTGTGGCTGACGTTTCTGTTGCGCCGCGAACTGCGTCTGCGCCAGCGTGCCGAAAATGGCTTGGCCCACCTGGCTGCGACCGACGGCTTGACCGGCCTGGCCAATCGTCGCAGGCTCGATCAGGTACTGAAAACCGAATGGGCGCGAGGGTTACGTTCAGGGCAGCCACTGTCGCTGCTGATGATTGATGTCGACAACTTCAAGACGTTCAACGACCGCCATGGCCATCATGGTGGAGACGAGGCCCTGCGTACTGTGGCGGCGACTATTCTTAGCCGTATTCGCCGCCCTGGAGACCTTGCGGCGCGTTATGGCGGCGAAGAGTTTTCCGTGGTACTGGCCGACACACCGCTCGAAGGCGCTCAGGTCATCGCCGAAGCCATCAGGGCTGCAATCGAGGCCCTGCCGCGCTTTGCCAATGACGAACACGCCATCACCGTCAGCATCGGGGTCGTCTCTCATGTGATGCGCCCCGGCGACACGCTGAGCACCTTGACCCGCATTGCCGATCAGGCGCTGTATCAAGCCAAACGCAAAGGTCGCAATCGTGTGGAGTGCGGATCATGGACCTCCCACCGCGACCCTCTTGTCACTTGAGTTGCAGGTTGCGCATGCAGAGAAAACGCCAGACGAGCTGGCGTTTTCTCTAAAGCGTTCAATCAGTTTTTTTGTACGTGAGCGGTATCACGCATGGCTTTGACCTGATCATGGTTACGTTGTGCTCCGTCAAGCTGCTTCTGAATCAATGCGATAACGTTCGTTGGCAGATTCTCTTCACGGGCTTTTTCAAGTGCTTTTCTGTAGGCCTTGAGTGCAGTGTCTTCACCTCGCTCTACCTCACTCAGAATCGCCTCATCGCTTTTACCAGTAACCACCGACTTCAGATCGATCCAGGCACGGTGCAGCGAACCAACGATGCTTGAAGACGTTTCAGGATCCCCGCCCAGAACACGAACTTCAGCCTGGAGCTCCCGTACGGCTGTGGCGCACTCTTGCGACCGGCTGATAAAAAAGCTCTTTACCGTCGGATTTTTGATGTCTTCAGCGCTGGTATGAAAGCCTTTTTCGCCATCCTTACTGGTTTCAATCAAATCATTGAGCAATGAAATGGCTTCTTTATTGATATCTGTCATTTTCAAACTCCTTATCGGTTAGTGGATGACAGTTGAAAAAGCAGCCTTCATGCCACGTTCTATTTTCTTTAAATACCTTACATTTCAATAAGTTGATTTACACAAGAGACAGATCAATCGTTCTTTCTGCAAGAACTGTCGTTTGGCCTGCATGCAGAATGCACGTATCTTGAGGGCTGTAGTTTCGTGCACATCCGACGTGCGCACCCCATTGAATGGCCTGGACATGAATCCCGAAAAACTTGAACTGCTGGTCACCCGCGAAATGCCGTATGGCAAATACAAGGGCCGGCTCATCGCCGATTTACCGGGGCAGTACCTGAACTGGTTCGCTCGGGAAGGTTTCCCCTCGGGTGAGTTGGGCAGCCTGTTGGCGTTAATGCACGAGATCGACCATAACGGTTTGTCCGAACTGCTTGACCCGCTACGCAAGCGCCAACGCCCGTTCCGCCCCTAACGATTCATACGCCAAGCGAGTTCGTGATGCCGATTGATCAACATGCCGCCACCGCCCTGGACTGCGCCCGAGACGAAGCCTTCTGGCAGCGCATCGCTTCACGCTATGAGGTCGAGCCAGGCCCGATCAACCTGGAAAACGGTTATTTTGGCCGCATGACCCGGACGGTGGTCGAGGACTATCAACACCAGATCGCCGCCATCAACCGCAGCAACTCAGTGTATGTGCGCCATCAGTTCGATCAGGTCGACAGCGTGCTGATTCGCGATCAACTGGCGGCAATGGTCCAAGTGCCAGCCCACGAGATCGCCATCACGCGCTGTGCCTCCGAATCCCTGCAATCATTGATTCGCAACTACAACGCCCTGCAACCCGGCGATCAGGTGTTGATCAGCGATCTGGATTACATCAGCGTGCAAAGCGCCATGCGCTGGCTGGCAAAGAGCCGTGATGTGGAGGTGATCGAAATCCAGCACCCGCACCCTGCCACCTATGAGAGCCTGCTGGACAGTTACCGCTCAGCCTTCGAGAGCCACCCCCGTTTGAAGTTGATGGCGTTGACCCACGTCACCCACCGCACCGGTCTGGTGATGCCGGTGCAAGCGATTGCCGCGTGGGCCAAGACCCATCGCATTGACGTGATCCTCGACGGCGCGCACGCCCTTGGCCAACTCGACTTCAAACTGGACGAGTTGGGCGTGGCGTTTGCCGGATTCAATCTGCAGAAATGGATCGGAGCGCCGCTGAGCCTGGGCTTTATCTACATTGCCCAGGAGCGCCTGACAGACATCGACCCGGACATGGGCGACAGTCGATTTGCAATCGACGATATCCGGTCGCGCGCGCCCTATGGCACGCCCAATATCCCGGCCCTGATGACCCTGCCGCGAGTGTTCGAAGAGCATCTGGCGATGGGCGGTGCCGCCGTGAAGGGCGCACGCCTGAACTACCTGCGCGACCTGTGGGTCAAGCCTGCAAGGGAATTGTCGGGAATTGAGATTTTGACCCCGGACGACGCGCGCCTGTATTGCGGGATCACGGCATTGCGCTTTACCCGCCAAGTGGATCAGCAGCGGATGGTCGAGCGTTTACTGGAGGAGTACAACCTGTTCACGGTGGCGCGCGACGGCGCTGCGTGCGGGCCGTGCATCCGTATCACTCCGGGCTTTACCACGTCGGTGGCGGAGATCGAAACACTGGTACGAGCACTGCGTGAACTGAGCCGGTAACCGCCCTAAAAAACACGGTGCACCCGACCAAGGCGCACCGTGAAAAGCCAAGCAACAACAACCAACAACCTATCCGTTAGTCAAACAACGCCAGCGCTTCAACGCTGGCAGCTTCAATCCGTGCCCACTCGCCATTCTTGATCCAGGCGTTGTCGAGCATCCACGAGCCGCCCACACACATCACGTTCGGCTGCGCCATGTAGCTCTTCAGGTTGTCTGGATTAACGCCACCGGTAGGACAGAAACGAACTTCGCCGAACGGGCCGCCAAGGGCTTTGATTGCCGCAACGCCGCCGCTGATCTCAGCCGGGAACAATTTGAAACGACGGTAACCCAAGGCGTAGCCCATCATGATCTCCGAGGCGCTACTGATCCCCGGCAGCATCGGCAGCGGACTGTCGACGCCAGCTTGAAGCAGCTCGGGCGTGCAACCGGGGGTAACGATGAATTGCGCCCCAGCCGCTTCAGCGTCCGCCAGCATCTGTCGGTCAAGGATGGTGCCGGCACCGACGCACAGTTCGGGGCGTTGCTCACGCAAGACCCGAATCGCGGTCAGGCCGAATGCCGAGCGCAGGGTCACTTCCAGCGTGGTCAATCCGCCAGCGGCCAGCGCATCGGCCAGTGGCAGAATGTCTTGTTCGCGGGCAATGGTTATCACCGGCAAAATCTTCGCCTTGGCGCAGAGTTCGTCGATTTGGACAATCTTGTTCGCCATGCTGTTCAGCGGCAGGTTTTTTTCGATTGTTTTCATGGCGGCTGATCCTTTGCTCATGGGCACCAGTAAATCTCTAAGGAGGAGTTCAGAAAGGCACGGATGGGCATTTGGGCGAGATCATCACCCGCCACTGCCGTGCGTAATGTATCGAGTTTGGCCTGCCCGGAAATGGACAGGATCTGCAGACGTGCAGACGCGAGCAACTGACGCGTCAGGGTCAAGCGCTGGCGTGGCACCGTCGGCGCCAGCATAGGCAAGCAACGACGCGGTCCATCGAGGCGCAATGCTTCGCTGAGGTTCGGACTCTTGGGAAACAGCGACGCAGTGTGGCCGTCATCCCCCATGCCCAGCACCAATACATCGATTGGTGGCAATTCAGCCAAGGCTTGATCGGCCTCTTGTGCCGCCTCATCCAGGGTTGGCGTTGCGCGGTACAGCCCAATGAAACGGGCTTTAGCCGCTGGTCCCTGAAGCAAGTAGCGCTTCAACAGGCCGGCATTGCTGTCGGCATGTTCCACCGGCACCCAGCGTTCGTCCGCCAGGCTGACCACCATCCTGGACCAGTCCAGCGACTGCTGCGCCAGGCTTTGGAAAAATGCCACCGGACTGCGCCCGCCGGACACCACCAGAGTCGCCACGCCATGCGCACTGATTGCGCTGCGCAGTTGCTCAGCCACCGCCGTCGCCAGCTCACTGGCCAACAGCGCCGGATTGGCAAACGTGTGAGCGACTATGCCCGCAGGCAGTTCAACTTTAGATATCCCCATACCAGGACCTCCCGTCACGAGTAATCAGTGCAATGGAGCTCATCGGCCCCCACGACCCAGCCGCGTAAGGCTTGGGTGCATCGCCGGCCTTCTTCCAGCCCGCGATCAGTTGGTCGCACCATTGCCATGCGTACTCAATTTCATCTTTACGGACAAACAGGTTCTGATTGCCACGCATGACTTCCAGCAACAACCGCTCGTAGGCATCGGGGATCCGCGCGCTTTGATAGGTGTCTGAAAAATTCAACTGCAAAGGGCCGCTGCGCAGCTGCATGCCTTTATCCAGGCCTTGATCCTTGGTCATCACCTGCAAGGAAATGCCTTCATCGGGCTGCAGGCGAATGATCAACCGGTTGCTGATCTGCAAGCGCTGCTCGGGGGCGAAAATGTAGTGCGGCGGCTCTTTGAAATGGATCACGATCTGCGACAGCTTTTGCGGCATGCGCTTGCCGGTACGCAGGTAGAACGGCACGCCCGACCAGCGCCAGTTGCGAATGTCAGCACGCAACGCAACGAAGGTTTCGGTATCGCTCTGGGTATTGGAGTTTTCTTCCTCCAGATAGCCCGGCACCGGTTTGCCTTCGCTGTAACCGGCAATGTACTGGCCCCGCACCACCTGAGTGGCAAGGCGTTCAGGGGTGAACGGCGCCAGGGCTTTAAGCACCTTGACCTTCTCGTCGCGAATGCTGTCGGCGGACAGGTCGCTCGGCGGGTCCATGGCGATCAGGCAAAGCAGTTGCAGCAAGTGATTCTGGATCATGTCGCGCAGTTGCCCGGCCTGATCGAAGTAACCCCAACGGCCTTCGATGCCGACCTGTTCGGCGACCGTGATTTCAACGTGGGAAATGTGGTTCTGATTCCACTGGGTCTCGAACAGGCTGTTGGCAAACCGCAGGGCGATCAAGTTCTGTACGGTTTCCTTGCCCAGATAGTGGTCGATTCGATAGACGCGGTTTTCCGGAAAGAACTGCGCGACCGCATCGTTGACCCGACGCGAGGAGGCCAGGTCGTGGCCGATGGGTTTTTCCAGTACGGCACGGGTGCGCTCGGTCAGATTGACCGACGCGAGGTTCTCGCAGATCGCGCCATACACCGAAGCCGGGGTAGCAAAATAGGCGATCAAACGCTCGGCGTCGCCCACCCGATCAGCCAGTGCGACATAATCCTCGGCCTTGAGAAAGTCCACATGCAGGTAACTCAGGCGCGCCTGAAAACGCTGCACATGTTCATCTTCAAGCTCGGCCTCGGGTACGAATCGGCGCAAACTGCTGTCTATGTAAGCCAAATGCTGCTGTTCACTGCCGGACTCACGCGCCAAGGCAAAAATACGGGTATCGGCATGCAACAACCCAGCGCGGTCAAGCTGGTACAAGGCCGGAAACAGCTTGCGCACTGCCAGGTCGCCTAACGCGCCAAACAAGGCAAAGGTGCACGATTCAACCGTTATCAGGGGCATAATGTTTGTTCTTTTATCAAGTTAGGCTACAAATACCTTTTTTAAAGGCAGTATTCAAGATCAAATGTAGTAATAACCACAACATTTCGTCTAAAACCAGATTCCGATGGTGATCGACGAGGGCCATCAGTACGATAGGCCACCTTTACCAGCGTCTGTAAGACTCTCGATGACAGGCATTGCCAGGGTGTGTACAAATCAGTCTGTTGCCTGCTCGACAAGGATATAAAATGGACCGCATGCGCAACCTCCTGGAGCATATCCAGGGCCGTCTCGATGAATTGAACAAGGCTGAGCGCAAGGTCGCCGAGGTGATCCTGCTCAACCCACAGCAAGCGACGCGCTTGAGTATCGCCGCGCTCGCTCAGGCCGCCAAGGTCAGCGAGCCCACGGTCAACCGCTTTTGCCGCTCGTTCGGTGTCAGCGGTTATCCCGAGCTCAAGTTGCAGCTGGCGCAAAGTCTGGCCAGTGGCGCGGCGTATGTAAGCCGCGCAGTGGAGGCCGACGACAACCCCGAGGACTACACCCGGAAAATTTTCGGCAGCGCCATTGCCTCGCTGGACAGCGCCCTTCAGCAACTCGATTCGAACCTGATCAGCAAAGCCGTGGATCTATTGATTCAGGCGCGGCAGATCCATTTTTTTGGCCTCGGCGCTTCGGCCCCGGTGGCGATGGATGCGCAGCATAAATTCTTTCGTTTCAACCTCGCGGTGACCGCGCACGTTGATGTGCTGATGCAGCGCATGATCGCTTCCGTCGCACATACCGGCGAGTTATTTGTGATCATTTCCTACACCGGCCGCACCCGCGAACTGGTGGAAGTGGCCCGCATTGCCCGCGAAAACGGCGCCTCGGTTCTGGGCCTGACCGCCGAGGGGTCGCCACTGGCCAAGGCCAGCACCCTGAGCTTGAATATCCCGCTCCCAGAAGACACCGACATCTATATGCCGATGACCTCACGGATCATCCAGCTCACCGTGCTCGACGTATTGGCCACCGGCATGACCCTGCGCCGGGGCGTGGATTTCCAGCCGCATTTGCGCAAAATCAAGGAAAGCCTCAACGCCAGCCGGTATCCGATTGACGATGAGTTGATTTAAGGCCCGGTCACCATCGGGCACACCGCATCGAGCCAGCGCTTCTGCGCCAAACGACTCAAAAAAAACGGGCAGCCAGGCTGCCCGCAAAGCACACACATACCTTGATCACTGACAGCGCGTCTTCAAACCTTGCTTAGCGCTAAAACCCGCTTAGAACTTCGACTGAATCTTCAAACCTGCAACCAGCGCATCGTCAACCTGATCGACGCCACCTGGGTGTTTGATGAATTGCAGGTTGGGACGCACGGTCAGCCAATTGGTGACGTGGAAACCGTAGTAAATCTCGGCGTTGTATTCAGTACTCTGCACCGGCAGATAGTTAGGGTTGTCGTAATCGTCGATCCCGCTGATTTGGTTGACCAGACGTGCACGGTCTTGCGCATCATCATTGACGTGAATCCGAGCGATACCCACGCCCATGTCATCTTTTGGACGCGCATTGAACGGACCTTTGTAGGTCAGGCCGATCTGCTGGTAGTTATCGATGTAGTTGGTAGCCTTGTCATGCACGGTTGCGTTGGCGAACGCACTCAAGCCACGGGCAGCATCGCCGTTGTGGGTGGTGAGTTGCTGCTGTGCCACGACCCACCAGCCATGCTTGCTGCTGTGCGACTGGTATTCCCCGCCCGGGGTGAGTGGCTGCGCCTGACCGTCGGCGCCTTTGTAAACGTCGTCGGCTTTGGCGGTGCTGTAGTAGTAACCGAGACGGTATTCGCCCGGCAGGTCGTTGACCTTCGGCGACCAGACCAACTCGGTGGGGATGATCATGCCTTTGGTACCGCTGCCACTGAGCTTGAAGCCGTTACCGGTTTCCAGGTTGGATGGGTTCTGCTCGAACGCGCCGACCTGTGCATAGAACTCGGGGGAGATGTTGTATTTAACACGTAACGCCCACTGGCTGACCGGCCAGTTGTACCAGATGCTGCCGACCCAGTTACCCACTTGCGAGCCGCAGAACGCAAGGTTCTGGAAGTCGCACGGGAAGCTGTTGAAGTCTTCGCCTGGCCCAAAACGACCAGCTTTAACATCCAGTGCGCCGTCAAAATATTTCTGCTTGGCCCACATTTGCGTCAGGCGCCAGGTCTGACCACGGCCCCAGACTTCCTGTGACGAACTAAAGGTGCCAGCACGCGGATCGCCTATGCGGTCATTGGAGATGTTGCGGCCACTGCGCTCAGTGATCGCCAGTTTGAATTCAGCGTCATGCCAGCCGAGGATTTTTTGCAGATCCAGGTCCACGCCCAGAGCGAACTGATCCGCATAGCGCGCAGTCTTGTCGTTGTTGTAGCCGCCGTGCAAGTTGCTGCCGACTTCCCCTACGTACTCAAGTGAAAAGTCATATCCCTTGTTCAGCAGTTCGGTACGCGTGCCACCCCAGTCACCCGACATCCACTGCGAGTTCGGATCAAAAGCATCAGCCGCGTGCACGCTTCCAGCCAAGCTTAATGCACCCAAAACAGACAGCGTGCTAATCAGCTTGAATTGGGTAAGCGATTTGGCTTCTTTATGATTCATCCCTTAAATCCTCTTATTGTTATTAGCGCTAGTAGGTGACTTGCATTGACTAACATCGTGTCGCTGGCTGACCGACTGTTAAGGCCTGATCGATCAAACCCGCGATGCTCGGCGCACCCCGTCATTGGTTGCGACTAATTTGCGTGACATTGCCCACACGTTCAGCGGGCTGGGACTTTCCCAAAACCCCGAGCCGCTCACCGCTCTTGGCGTCGAACAGCAACACTTTTGAAGGATCGAACTGCAGGTTCAGTGATTCCCCTACCTGCGGCGCAACGTCCGGCGCCAGGCGGCAGCAGACCTTGCTCTGGTTAAGCGTGACGAACACCAAGGTGTCCGGCCCGGTCGGCTCGGTGACTTGAACTTCGGCGCGAATAGTCGGCAAGCCGTTGGGTTCGACGGGTGCCAGAACGATCTGTTCAGGACGCATGCCGAGAATCACTTCACGGTCTTCCAGGCCCGCATCAAGCATGCCCAGCGGCAGCTCGCAACGCGCCTGACCACTGTCGAGCAGGGCCAGCAGCCGCCCGTCCTTACGTTGCAGGCGCAAGGGGATGAAGTTCATCGGCGGCGAACCGATGAAGCTGGCGACGAACAGGTTGGCCGGATCGTTGTAAATCTGCTTCGGCGTGCCGAACTGCTGAATGATCCCGTCCTTCATCACCGCCACTTTGTCGCCCAGAGTCATGGCTTCGATCTGGTCGTGGGTCACGTAAACCGTGGTGGTTTTCAGGCGCTGGTGCATCAGTTTCATTTCAGTCCGCATCTCGACCCGCAGCTTGGCGTCGAGGTTGGAAAGCGGCTCATCGAACAGGTAGATTTTCGGCCGCCGCGCCAACGCACGACCCATGGCCACACGCTGTTGCTGCCCACCGGAAAGCTGGCCGGGCTTCCGATTGAGCAGGTGTTCGATCTGCAACAGCTTGGCGACCCGCGCGACCTCCTCTTCGATGGCCGCGGGCGCCATCTTGCGGATTTTCAAACCAAACGAGATGTTTTCGCGCACGCTCATGGTTGGGTACAACGCGTAAGACTGGAACACCATGGCGATGTCACGATCCTTGGGGCTCATGCCACTGATGTCCGCGTCATCGATCAGGATCGAGCCGCCGCTGATGTTTTCCAGCCCGGCAATGCAGTTCATCAACGTCGATTTACCGCAGCCCGAAGGACCGACCAGAATCAGAAACTCGCCGTCATCGATCTTCAGTTCGATGTTTTTCAAGGTGTCCGGCAAACCGCTGCCGTAGGTCTTGTTGACGTTGCGCAATTCGAGAGTTGCCATGATTACCCCTTGACCGCGCCGGCCGTCAGCCCACGCAGGAAATACTTACCAGCCAGCACATAGACCAGCAGCGTCGGCAGCCCGGCGATCATCGCCGCTGCCATATCAACGTTGTATTCCTTGGCACCGGTGCTGGTGTTGACCAGGTTGTTCAGTGCCACGGTGATGGGCTGCGAGTCGCCACTGGAGAAGACCACACCGAACAGGAAGTCGTTCCAGATCTGGGTAAACTGCCAGATCAGGCAGACCATGATGATCGGCGTCGACATCGGCAGAATGATCCGGCCGAAGATGGTGAAAAATCCGGCACCGTCCAGCCGCGCAGCCTTGACCAACGCATCCGGAATGCTCACGTAGTAGTTGCGGAAGAACAGCGTGGTGAATGCCAGGCCGTAGACCACATGCACGAACACCAGGCCGGTGGTGGAGGCTGCCAGCCCCATCTTGCCGACCGTGAACGACGCCGGCAGCAGCACGGTCTGGAACGGCAGGAAACAGCCGAACAACAACAGACCGAAAAACAATTGCGAACCCCGAAAGCGCCACATCGCCAGCACGTAACCGTTGATGGCGCCGATGGCGGTGGAGATCAGAACCGCTGGCACAGTGATTTTCACCGAGTTCCAGAAGTAGCCATCGACCGTGGCCCAGGCCTTGACCCACCCCATGCCGGTGACCACTGTCGGCCAGCTCAACAAGTTACCAGTGCTGATGTCTTCCGGAGATTTGAAGCTGGTCAGCAGCATCACGATCAGCGGCACCAGATACACCACGACCGCCAACAGCAAGACCGCATAGATCGCGACCCGGCTGATGCTGATGCTGATGCTGATGGAAGGTTTACCCACCTGACTATTCATGGCGTTTGGTCCTCAGCTCGGAGTACAGATATGGCACGAGGATGGCGAGAATCGCGCCGAGCATCAGGATTGCACTCGCCGAGCCCATGCCCATCTGGCCACGGCTGAAGGTGAACGAGTACATGAACATCGCGGGCAAGTCCGAGGAGTAGCCGGGGCCACCTGCGGTCATCGACGCCACCAAGTCGAAGCTCTTGATGGCGATGTGCGCCAGAATCATCACCGCGCTGAAAAACACCGGGCGCAGGCTTGGCAGCACGACGCGCAGATAGATGGTTGGCAGGCTCGCGCCGTCGATCTGCGCGGCACGAATGATCGACTGATCGACCCCGCGCAACCCGGCGAGAAACAGCGCCATAACGAACCCGGAAGACTGCCAGACCGCTGCGATCACCAGGCAGTACACGACGCGGCTCGGGTCGACCAGCCAATCCAGGCGGAAGCCTTCCCAGCCCCAGTCACGGAGCATTTTGTCCAGACCAAGACCGGGGTTGAGCAGCCATTTCCAGGCCGTACCGGTGACGATCATCGACAGCGCCATCGGGTACAAATAGACCGTGCGGATAAAACCTTCACGACGGATGCGCTGGTCCAGCAGGACCGCGAGCACGACACCTAGCACCAGACTGATGCCTATGAACATGCCGCCGAATACCGCCAGGTTCTTGCTCGCCACCCACCAACGATCGTTGTCGAGCAGACGTGTGTATTGCTGCAAACCCGCCCACTTGTAGCTGGGCATAAACGTTGAATTGGTGAACGAAAGTACAAACGTCCACAGGATATAACCATAGAAACCGACCAGCACGATCAGCATGCTTGGCGCCAACACCAACTTGGGCAGCCAGCGTTGCAGCACATCGAACGGTGAGGCCTTGCTGAACACAGCGACAGAGCTCATCTGAAAAATCCAGTTCGAGAACAAGGAATCCAGGCCGAACGCCAGCGTGAAACCCGTTAAGGTTTCAGCAGCATGCGCTACGGCTGGGGTGTACCGCTGGCGAACCAGCGGTGATTCAATAGTCGATTACTTGGCTGACTGGATGCCCGAGTACAGCTTTTTGACGACGGCTTGCGGGTCGGCTTTCGGGTCGCTCATGAAATTAGTGACCGTGTCGAAGATCGCGCCCTGCACAGCGAGCGAGGTGGCCATGTTGTGCGCCATGCTTGGCTCAAGTTTGCCGTTCTTGTCGGCGTCCTTGAAGTCCTTTGCCGAGGCCTGACCACAACTGTCGAACTTGCTCATGTCCAGATCGTTACGAACCGGGATCGAGCCTTTGTTCTGGTTGAACACGTATTGGAACTCAGGCTCGAGGGCGATTTTTGCCACATCGTTCTGAGCCGCGAGGTTGCCAGGAGTATTGTTTTTGGCAGACAACTTGAACATCGCCAGCGAATCGATGTTGTAGGTGTAGCTGCCTTGGGTGCCAGGGAAAGGAACGCATTGGTAGTCTTTACCGGCAACCTTACCGGCGGCACTCCACTCGCTCTTGGCCCAGTCGCCCATCATCTGCATACCGGCCTTGCCCTGAATGACGTCAGCCGCTGCAAGGTTCCAGTCACGCCCGGCACGGTTGTTGTCCATGTAGCCAATGAGTTTTTTCAGCGTGGCGAACACCTCGACCATCTTGTCGCCCGTCAGGGTTTTCTCGTCGAGATCAAGGAAGGCTTTTTTGTAGCCATCCGGCCCCATGATGCTCAGCACCAGGTCTTCGAATACCGTGCTGTCCTGCCAAGGTTGGCCACCATGGGCCAAGGGGATGAAGCCGGCTGCCTTGAGCTTGTCACCTGCCGCGAAGAACTCATCAAGGGTGACAGGCGCTTTGTCGATACCGGCTTTCTTGAACACTTCCGGGTTGATCCACAACCAGTTCACCCGGTGAATGTTCACCGGCACCGCCACGTAGTGACCTTCGTACTTCATGGTGTCGGAGACGGTTTTGGACAGCAGCTTGTCCCAGTTATTGGCTTTCGAAACGTCGTCGAGGTTGGTCAGCAGGCCCAAGGCGCCCCACTCTTGCAGGTCCGGACCTTTGATCTGTGCAGCAGAAGGTGGATTGCCAGACACCGCACGGGTCTTCAGTACGGTCATGGCCGCTGCACCACCGCCACCGGCGACGGCGCTGTCCTGCCAGCTATAGCCGTCTTTTTCGACCAGCTTTTTCAGGACATCGACAGCCTTTGCTTCGCCGCCCGACGTCCACCAGTGGACCACTTCCACGGTGCCTTTTGAACCGGCAGGCGCATCCGCAGCAAGAACGCTCAGAGGGAACAACGAGGCGAGGGAAATGACAGCAGCGAGGCGGGAGATCGAATTCATCTGATTACCTTTTCTTGTTGTTATGCATGAGCAAGTCTGGTGCTTGCGCTGCATAGATTTTAACCAAGGGTTTCGGCGCCATGGTAACGAAGGGACGCGCAAAGGTCACAGCCTGGTTACATAAAGGAAACAGTCGTAGAAAGGCCTGTCAGTCGTGGGTTCGCGGCAGGCGCAAGGTCACACGCAATCCGCCTTCGCGGAGGTTTTGCAGGCTCACTTCTCCGCCATGGCTGTGGGCAATATTGCGCGCAATACCCAAGCCCAGGCCGTAACCCTGTTGTTGCTTGCCTGCCAGGCGAAAATGCGGCTCGAATACTTGTTCCTGGCGCTGCTCGGGCACACCGGGACCCTCGTCATCGACGTGCAGGACGAACGCTTCGGCGTCGTCATCGACATGCAGGTGGGCCTTCTGCCCGTATTTGAGCGCGTTGTCGATCAGGTTGCCGATGCAGCGTTTGAGCGCCAGTGGCTTGCCCGGATAAAACGCGGCGGCCTTCCCCTGCTGAGTGACACGGCCATTGCCGGTTGGCGAAAGGTAGGGTTCGACCAGACAATGCAGCACCTGATTGAGGTCCACCGGTTCAATGTTTTCGTGGATATCCGTATCTTTCACGCATTGCAGCGCGCCTTTGACCAATAACTCCAACTCGTCGAGGTCGCGACTGAATTTTGCTTGCACCGCCTCATCGTCCAACAGCTCGACCCTCAGCCGCAGACGCGTGATGGGCGTACGCAAATCGTGGGAAATCGCGCTGAACAGCTGGCTGCGTTCCGAGAGGTAGCGACTGATACGCTCGCGCATGGCGTTGAACGCCCGGCTGACTTCCACCACCTCGCTGCCCCCACCTTCGACGACCGGTTCGACCACCGTACCCAGCGACATTTCCCGCGCCGCGCGGGCCAGACGCTTGAGCGGGCGACTTTGCCAATGCACCAACAGGCCGATAAACAACAACAGAAAGCTGCTGGTCAGCACGATGAACCAGACCTGCTGCGCCGGCAGATCCTGCTCTTCGAGCGTGGTGTAGGGTTCGGGCAGCAACGAAGCGATGTACAACCATTCGCCGGCCGCCAGTTCGATCTGGGTGACCAGAACGGGCGGATTGATCGGTTCCAGACTCAAGGCATAATGGGCCCAGGAGCGCGGCAGCTCATCCAGCTTGATGCCACCGTTAAAAATCCGCAGGTCTTCGGGTCGCACGAAACTCACCGAAATATTCGGCTCACTGCCGAGACGCTGACGCAGCACTTCATCGACCGCGTTCAGCACTGCGGTCTTGCGCGGAGTCGGCCCCAGCACTTCCATTTCCAACGGTTTGTCATTCAGGGTCACGACGAAGCGTGTACCGCCCATGCTGCGCAATTGATCGAGCACCAGCGGACGATAAGCCACCGGCAGTGATCGGAAGTAACTGACGCTGGCGGCCATGGAGTGCGCGAGGCTGCGGGCGCTGGTGACCAAGCCTTCCATTTTCGTGGCGCGCAATTGCGACAACCAGATCGCGCTGGACAATCCCTGCGCCAGCAGCACGACCAACAACGTCAGCAACAGCATGCGACCCAGCAACGAGTGCGGCACCAGCAGACGCCAACCTTTTTCAGTAGCCATGGTTGACCAACGACGTGACATTCGCAGCCAACAGGTAGCCACTGCCACGCACGGTACGAATCAGCCGCGGCGCCTTGCCGGTATCTCGCAATCGTTGACGCAGACGGCTGACAGCCATGTCGACAATGCGCTCCAGAGGCATCAGTTCACGACCCCGAGTGGCATTGCCAATAGTGTCGCGATCGAGGATTTGCTGCGGGCGATCCAGAAACAATTTGAGCAAGGCAAAATCGGCACCGGAGAGGATCACTTCCTCGCCATCATTGTGAAAGAGTCGGTGACTGACCATATCCAGCCGCCATTCATCGAACATCAGTACCTCACCGGCGCCACGCTCATGGCCGAATTGCGCACGTCGCAACAGGGCCTTGATTCGAGCCTGCAGTTCGCGGGGACTGAAAGGCTTGCCCAGATAATCATCAGCGCCCAATTCCAGGCCAATCACCCGATCGGCTTCGTCGGAACTGGCCGTGAGCATGATGATCGGGACCTGGGACTGACGCGGATGCTGACGCACCCAGCGGCATAGACTGAAACCATCTTCGTCGGGCAGCATGACATCGAGGATCACCAGATCGCTGGGTTCTTCGTTGAGCGCCTGGCGAAAACCGGCACCATCGCCCACCGTGCGCACGACGAAGCCACAACGACTCAGGTAGGTTTGCAGCAATTCACGAATTTCCTGATCATCATCGACCAGCAAAATCGACTTACTGACTGAACTCACATCCATCGTCCTTGTTCTGAATAAAACATGCGCCTCATGAACGAGGCCTGGCACAGGTTACACGGTCCCAGACTGCGCCGAGCGCAACAGGTTCAATACAGCCCTCAGCCAAATGCCTGCTGCAACGCCACACCCGCCCCCATCAAACCGGGGTATTCGGCGGTCACCAGCCATACTGGAATGCCCTTGAAATAATCTTTCATCAAGCCTTTTTCGGCAAAGGACCGGGCAAAACCGCTGGTGATGAAAAAGTCGGTGAAGCGCGGCACGACCCCGCCCACGATATAGACACCGCCACGACCGCCGACGGTCAGCACGTTATTACCCGCCACCCGTCCCAGCCAGCAACAGAACTGCTCCAGCACCGCCGCAGCCACCGGATCGCCTGCCAGCGCCGCCGAGGTGATGGCGGCCGGTGATTTAAGCGTGGGCTCAATGTTATCCAGCGAACAGCTAACCTTGTACAAGAGCAACAACCCACTGCCGCTGAGCACGGTTTCGGCACTGACATGCTCGTGCTCGGTCATCAGGCGCGCCCATATCTGCGCTTCACGTGGAGTGCCGAGCGGCAGATCCACATGCCCGCCCTCCCCCGGCAACGCCATCCAGTGGTTGTCGGCGAGAGGCAACAAGGTGCCCACGCCAAGCCCGGTCCCCGGACCGATCACCACCCGTGGACGAGCTTCCTCGGGGATGCCGTGGCAGACCGTCAGGTACTCATCATCACGCAGACGCGTCATGCCCAGCGCCATCGCAGAGAAGTCATTGATCAGCAGCAGGTTATCCAGCTTCAGGCGCGCACAGAACGCCGCGCGGCTAATGCGCCAGTGGCTGTTGGTGAAGTGAAATTCGTCGCCGCCCACCGGCCCGGCAACCGCCAGACAGATGGAGCCGACTTCGCCCGGATGCAGGTCCAGGTCTTCGAGATAGACCTCAAGGGCTTTTTCCGGGCTGGCGTAATCGATGGTCGGGAAGACCCGGATCGAATGCAACTGACCGTCTTCCCAGATGGCAAAACGCGCATTGGTGCCGCCAATATCACCGACCAAAGCCAATTTCACTTAAGCGTCTCCAGACCCGAAGTAAAGGCACTCGCGCCCTGCTCTGCCGAGCTGAAGGCCATACGCATGAAGCCAAACAGCTCGCGTCCACAACCGACACCGTTGTCGAGCAGACCAATCGCTGGCTCTCTGGCGGCCAATTCTGCGGGCTCGACCAGAACCTGCAATGTACCTTTAACGCCGTCGACGCGAATGATATCTCCGTCACGAACCAGCGCTAAAGGTCCGCCGTCGAAGGCTTCAGGGCAGACATGGATCGCTGCCGGAATCTTCCCGGACGCACCGGACATGCGCCCATCGGTGACTAGCGCGACTTTAAAACCACGGTCCTGCAGCACGCCAAGGAACGGCGTCATCTTGTGCAGCTCGGGCATGCCATTGGAACGCGGCCCCTGGAAGCGCATCACCGCAACGAAGTCGCGCTCCAGTTTGCCAGCCTTGAATGCGTCGGCCAGGTCCTGCTGATCCTGGAACACCAGCGCCGGGGCTTGTATCACTTGATGTTCAGGCGCCACAGCGGAGACTTTCATCACCCCGCGACCGAGGTTGCCTTCCATCACGCGCAAACCGCCTTCAGGCGAAAATGGCCGCGCAACAGGGCGCAGGATGTCTTCATCCAGGCTTTCGATAGGCCCTTCGCGCCAGACCAGCTTGCCGTCTTCGAGGAACGGTTCGCGGGTGTAACGGCTCAGGCCGAAACCGGCGACGGTGTTGACGTTTTCGTGCAGCAGCCCGGCTTCCAGCAGTTCACGGATCAGGAACGACATGCCGCCCGCCGCCTGGAAGTGGTTGATGTCGGCCTTGCCGTTTGGATAAACGTGGGTCAGGGTCGGCACCACTTCCGACAGATCCGCCATGTCCTGCCAGGTCAGCTTGATACCGGCAGCCATGGCAATCGCTGGCATGTGCAACGTGTGGTTGGTCGAGCCGCCAGTGGCGTGCAGGGCAACGATGGAGTTGACCAGCGAACGCTCGTCGACGATCTCGCCCAGTGGCATGAAGTCGCCACTTTGCTTGGTCAGACGCGTGACCTGGTGCGCCGCTTCGCGGGTCAGGGCATCGCGCAACGGCGTGTACGGGTTGACGAACGAGGCACCCGGCAAGTGCAGACCCATGACTTCCATCAGTAACTGATTGGTGTTGGCAGTGCCATAGAACGTACAGGTGCCGGGGCTGTGGTAGGACTTCATCTCCGATTCCAGCAGCTCTTCCCGGCTGGCCTTGCCTTCGGCGTAGCGTTGACGGACGTCGGCTTTTTCCTTGTTCGAGATACCCGATGGCATCGGCCCGCCCGGCACGAACAGCGTTGGCAAGTGACCAAAACGCAATGCACCCATCAGCAGGCCCGGCACGATCTTGTCGCAGATACCCAAGCACAACGTAGCGTCGAACATGTTGTGCGACAGCGCGATGGCGGTGGCCATGGCGATCACTTCACGGCTGGCGATGCCCAGCTCCATGCCCGGCTCGCCTTGGGTCACGCCGTCACACATTGCCGGCACACCACCGGCGAACTGGCCGACCGAGCCGATATCGCGCAAGGCCTGTTTGAGCTGGTCCGGGAAATGCTCGTATGGCTGATGCGCCGACAGCATGTCGTTATAAGACGAAACAATGGCCACGTTGGCGGCGTTCATCATTTTCAGGCTTTGCTTGTCTTCGGTGCCGCAGCCCGCGACACCATGAGCAAAGTTGGCGCATTGCAGCTTGCCGCGCATAGGGCCGTCACTGGCGGCGCCGTGGATCATTTGCAGATAGCGCTCGCGCGTCGCACGACTACGGGCGATTAGCCGCTCAGTTACCTCAAGAACGCGGGGATGCATGTGATGAACTCCAGGCTTACGGATAGGTGACCCGTTCAGGTGATTCCAATTATCGACTGTGCGGCCTAGGCTGAGCAAAGGCTTGAAGTCGAACATCTGAACCGGACTTACGGGCTACTCGTTGTAGATAAAACAAAATATTGCCATTAAAAAGGCTTGTTTTCTATTTTTATGCGAATAATCTTGTAATTCCAACAACAAATTTAAAAGAGGACGGCTGCATGACGCTTCGTATCGCTATCAATGGCTTTGGCCGCATTGGCCGCAATGTCCTACGCGCACTCTATACCCAAGGCTATCGAGAGGACCTGCAGGTCGTCGCCATTAACGACCTGGGTGACAGCGCGATCAACGCGCACCTGCTGCAATTCGATACCACCCACGGCCATTTTGGCGGCACAGTAAAATTCGACCATGAAAGCCTGACCGTCAACGGTGACCGAATCGCGGTCAGCGCCATCCGCAATCCGGCAGAGCTGCCGTGGAAGGCAGAAAACATTGATGTGGTGTTCGAATGCACCGGCCTGTTCACCGACCGCAACAAAGCCGCTGCGCATATTACTGCCGGCGCGCGCAAAGTAATCGTCTCGGCCCCGTCCAAAGGCGCGGACGCCACCGTGGTTTACGGCGTCAACCACGACATCCTGCGTCAATCGCATCAGATTATTTCCAACGCATCCTGCACCACCAACTGCCTGGCGCCCATCGCACAGATTCTGCACCGTGAATGGGGGATTGAAAGCGGTTTGATGACCACCATCCACGCCTACACCAATGACCAGAATCTGACCGACGTGTACCACACCGACCTGTACCGTGCGCGCTCGGCCACCCAGTCGATGATCCCGACCAAGACGGGTGCAGCAGAAGCCGTCGGCCTGGTGCTACCGGAACTGGCAGGCAAACTCAACGGCATGGCGGTTCGCGTCCCGGTGATCAACGTATCGCTAGTGGACCTGACCGTGCAGCTCAAGCGCGAAGCCACGGCTGAAGAAGTCAACGCGATCTTCAAAGAAGCCAGTCAGCACTCGAAAATCCTCGGCTACAATACCCTGCCGCTGGTGTCCCACGACTTCAACCACAACCCGCTGTCGTCGATCTTCGATGCCAACCACACCAAGGCTAACGGCAAGCTGATGAAAGTGCTGGCCTGGTATGACAACGAATGGGCATTCTCCAACCGCATGCTGGACAACTGCCTGGCGCTGCATAACGCCCAGTAAAACCATCTTGCATGAGGGCTTCAAGCACGGCCAGCCCTGTTAAGCTGGCCGGGTTGTCAAATGGACAGACGCCTCATGCCCCTCGAGACCAAGACCGGAACACCGCACCGGTCAATCCTTTCACGCCGTTTGTTTGCCATCCTTGCTTACGTCAGTGTAGGGATCGGGCTGATCGGCATCGTCGTGCCCGGCTTGCCCACCACCGAATTTGTCCTGCTGGCCGCGTGGGCTGCGACCAAAAGTTCGCCACGCCTGAGCGCGTGGCTGGAAAACCATCGCCTGTTTGGACCCATCCTGAATAACTGGCGCAACGGGCGTTTGATCACCCGTCGCGCGAAAATCAGCGCCACCCTGAGCATGGTGCTGTGTGCCAGCATCATGCTAATCCTGCTTGAACACCACTGGCCGGTGTACCTCGCCATCGCGGGCATGAGCCTGGGAAACCTGTGGATCTGGTCGCGACCCGAGCCCGTGAATGCATAACCCTCCTAAACGCCTGCCATGGGCTGTTGCTGCAATGCGACATTTTCAATCGGAATGCCTACGGCATCATTAGCAATCACGTTGCATAAGAGGCTCTGTTGACCTACGTCATATTTAGCGGCAGTCATGGCACCTACCCTGAGGCACTACTTCTCCTGGATGGAGCTGCGCAATGTCTCAAGCTACCGGCAAACTTAGGCTCGGCGCACTTGTCGCGCTTGTCGTAGGATCAATGATCGGGGGAGGCATCTTTTCGCTCCCGCAGAACATGGCAGTCAGTGCCGACGTAGGCGCGATTTTAATCGGTTGGGCCATTTCAGCGGTGGGTATGTTGACCTTGGGTTTCGTGTTCCAGACCCTGGCCAACCGCAAGCCCGATCTTGATGGTGGGGTCTACGCCTACGCCAAGGCAGGTTTCGGCGACTACATGGGGTTCTCGTCCGCGTGGGGTTACTGGATCAGTGCGTGGTTGGGCAACATTGGCTACTTCGTTCTGCTGTTCAGCACCCTCGGTTACTTCTTCCCGATTTTTGGCCAGGGCAACACGCTAGCGTCGATCATCGGCGCTTCAGTGCTGCTGTGGGCGGTGCACTTTCTGGTGTTGCGCGGGATCAAGGAGGCGGCGTTCATCAATCTGGTGACCACCGTCGCCAAAGTCGTACCGTTGCTGCTGTTCGTGTTGATCGCCCTCTTCGCGTTCAAGCTGGACATCTTCACTGCTGACATTTGGGGCTTTAAAAACCCGGATCTGGGCAGTGTGCTGAATCAGGTCCGCAACATGATGTTGGTCACCGTTTGGGTGTTCATCGGCATCGAAGGCGCAAGCATCTTCTCCGCCCGCGCCGAGAAACGTTCGGACGTGGGCAAGGCCACCATCATCGGTTTCATCACCGTGCTGCTGTTTCTGGTACTGGTGAACGTATTGTCGCTGGGCATCATGACCCAGCCCGAGTTGGCCAAACTGCAAAACCCTTCCATGGCCGCCGTGCTTGAACACGTCGTAGGGCATTGGGGTGCAGTGCTGATCAGCGTTGGTCTGGTTATTTCCCTGCTCGGTGCGCTGTTGTCGTGGGTGCTGCTGTGCGCAGAGATCATGTTCGCCGCAGCCAAAGACAGCACCATGCCAGCGTTCCTCAAAAAGGAAAATGCCAACCACGTGCCGGCCAATGCCTTGTGGCTGACCAACGGTCTGGTTCAGGTTTTCCTGATCATCACCCTGTTCTCGGCCAGCACCTACCTGTCACTGATCTACCTCGCCACCTCGATGATTTTGATTCCATACCTGTGGTCGGCGGCGTATGCCCTGTTGCTGGCGGTGCGCGGCGAGACCTATGAGCAAGCCTTGACCGAACGCAAGAAGGACCTCGCTATCAGCGCCGTCGCGCTGACCTACGCGATCTGGTTGATCTACGCCGGCGGCATGAAGTACCTGCTGCTGTCGGCGCTGCTTTATGCCCCGGGGGTGATCCTGTTTGCCAAGGCGAAACATGAAGCAGGCCAACCCGTTTTCACCAACGTTGAGAAGCTGATCTTTGTCGCAGTGGTCATCGGCGCGCTGGTTGCCGCCTATGGTCTCTACGACGGCTTCCTGACCCTGTAACACCCATGCGTACATCATTGGAGGAATACAGATATGTCCACCGATAAAGTCAAACTTGGCGTTCACTCTGAAGTTGGCAAACTTCGAAAAGTCATGGTGTGCTCACCAGGCTTGGCGCATCAACGCCTGACTCCGACTAACTGCGACGAGTTGCTGTTCGATGACGTGCTGTGGGTCGGTCAGGCCAAGCGCGATCACTTCGACTTCGTCACTAAAATGCGTGAGCGCGGCACTGAAGTGCTGGAAATGCACAACCTGCTGACCGACATCGTCGCGTTTCCAGACGCACTGGACTGGATTCTCGAACGCAAGATTTCCCCCAACCTGGTGGGTGTTGCCCTGGTCGATGAAGTCGACGCCTGGGTGCGCAGCCTGGAGCCACGCCAGATCGCCGAATTCCTGATTGGCGGGGTATCGGCCGATGATCTGCCGACCAGCTTCGGCGGCAAGACCATCGAAATGTTCCGCGATTTCCTCGGTCACTCCAGCTTCATCCTGCCTCCACTGCCCAACGCTATATTCACCCGCGACACCACCTGCTGGATTTATGGCGGTGTGACCCTGAATCCGATGTATTGGCCTGCCCGTCGTCAGGAAACCCTGCTGGCCAGCGCCATCTATAAATTCCACCCGGAGTTCACCAACGCCGACTTCCAAGTCTGGTACGGCGACCCCGATCTGGATCATGGCAACGCCACCCTTGAAGGCGGCGATGTCATGCCTATCGGCAACGGTGTGGTACTGATCGGCATGGGCGAGCGCACCTCGCATCAGGCCATTGGTCAACTGGCGCAGAACTTGTTCAAAAACAATGCGGTCGAACGGGTCATTGTCGCGGGTCTGCCAAAGTCCCGCTCTGCGATGCACCTGGATACCGTGTTCAGTTTCTGCGACCGCGATCTGGTGACGATTTTCCCGGAAGTGGTCAGCCAGATCGTCGCGTTCAGCCTGCGCCCCGATGACAGCAAGCCGGGCGGCATTGACGTGCGTCGCGAAAAAACCAACTTCCTTGATACCGTGGCCGCTGCGCTCAATCTCAAAACCCTGCGCGTGGTCGAAACCGGTGGTAACAGCTTCGCCGCCGAACGCGAGCAATGGGATGACGGCAACAACGTGGTCGCGCTGGAACCGGGCGTGGTCATCGGCTACGACCGTAATACGTACACCAATACTCTGCTGCGCAAGGCCGGGGTCGAAGTCATTACCATCAGCGCCAGCGAACTCGGCCGGGGTCGCGGCGGTGGTCACTGCATGACCTGCCCGATCCTGCGCGACCCGATCGATTACTGATACATCGATCACCCACATGTGCCCTGGCTTGGCCCTATCCCGTGCCAGCCAGGGAGATAACCGAAACCCAAGGAGATCTGAAACATGGCCTTTAACATGCGTAACCGCAGCCTGCTGAGCTTGATGCACCACACAAATCGCGAGTTGCATTTCCTGCTCGACCTGTCCCGCGACCTCAAGCGCGCCAAGTACACAGGCACCGAACAGCAGCATCTCAAAGGCAAAAACATCGCGTTGATCTTCGAAAAAACCTCGACCCGCACCCGCTGCGCCTTCGAAGTTGCAGCCCACGATCAAGGTGCCCACGTCACCTACATTGACCCGGTATCGTCGCAAATCGGCCACAAAGAAAGCATGAAGGACACCGCCCGCGTACTCGGCCGGATGTTCGACGCCATCGAATACCGTGGCTTTGAACAGGAAATCGTCGAGGAGCTGGCCAAATTCGCCGGTGTGCCGGTCTTCAACGGCCTGACCGCCGAGTTCCACCCAACGCAAATGATTGCCGACACCCTGACCATGCGCGAACACAGCGACAAGCCGCTGCATGACATCAGCTACGCCTACTTGGGTGACGCGCGCTACAACATGGGTAATTCACTGCTGATGATCGGCGCCAAACTGGGCATGGACGTACGCATCGGCGCACCCAAGGCCCTGTGGCCGCACGCTGACTTCATTGCCCAGTGCAAAACGTTCGCCGAGGAAAGTGGTGGCCGCATCACCATCACTGAAGACCCGCTGGAAGCAGTCAAGGGCGTGGACTTCATCCATACCGATATCTGGGTCTCCATGGGCGAACCGGTTGAAGCGTGGGACGAGCGCATCGAACAACTGCTGCCGTATCAGGTCAACGCCACAATGATGAAAGCGTCGGGCAACCCACGGGTGAAGTTCATGCATTGCCTGCCAGCGTTTCACAACAGTGAGACCAAGGTCGGCAAAGACATCGCCAGCCGTTACCCGAATCTGGCCAATGGCGTGGAAGTCACCGAAGAGGTCTTCGAGTCGCCGGCCAACATCGCTTTTGAGCAGGCAGAAAACCGCATGCACACCATCAAGGCAATCCTGGTATCGGCGCTGGCTGACATCTGACTTTGGGGAAAAACACCATGCGTATCGTCGTTGCATTGGGTGGTAACGCCCTGCTCCGCCGTGGCGAACCGTTGACCGCGGAGAATCAGCGGATGAATATCCGCGTCGCCACCCAACAGATCGCCAAAATCGTCCCCGGCAATGAGCTGGTGGTGGCCCACGGCAATGGCCCGCAAGTGGGCCTGCTGTCCTTGCAGGCATCGGCCTACACCGCCGTGGCGCCTTATCCGCTGGACGTCCTCGGCGCTGAAACCGAAGGCATGATCGGCTATATCATCGAACAGGAGTTGGGCAATCTTCTGCCCATCGAGGTCCCTTTCGCCACCCTGCTGACCCAAGTCGAGGTAGACGGCAACGACCCCGCCTTCCAGCATCCGACCAAGCCCATCGGCCCGGTCTATTCGAAAGAAGAAGCAGAACGCCTGGCCAAGGAAAAGGGCTGGAGCATCGCCCCGGATGGCGATAAGTTTCGCCGAGTGGTCGCAAGCCCGAAACCCAAACGTATCTTCGAGATCCGCCCGATCAAGTGGCTGCTGGAAAAAGGCAGCATCGTGATCTGTGCCGGTGGCGGCGGCATCCCGACGATGTATGACAAGGACGGTCAGCTACAAGGTGTCGAAGCCGTGATCGACAAAGACCTGTGCTCGGCCTTGCTCGCGGAACAACTGGAGAGTGATCTGTTGGTGATTGCCACCGACGTGAACGCCGCGTTTATCGACTGGGGCAAGCCCACCCAGAAGGCTATCGCCCAGGCCCACCCTGACGAGATGGAAAAACTGGGCTTTGCCGCAGGCTCGATGGGCCCTAAAGTGCAGGCAGCCTGCACCTTCGCCCGCAATACCGGCAAGGTCGCGGTGATTGGATCACTGGAAGATATCGAAGACATCGTCAACGGTAACGCCGGCACGCGAATCAGCAGTGCCACACCTGGCATTATCTATAAATGAACCTTGGGATAGGCCGCGAGGTCTATCCCGACACTTATCGTTTCGTCCAGCGAAGGAGCAATGCACATGTTCGAACCCGGTCATCTGCACATCACTCGCGTTGCACTGCAACCCACCGATTTCAGCTATGACATCCACATCCGCTACGAAGTGCGACAGGCCCCCACGCAAGGCACGGCCATGCATTTCTTCATGGAGGGCGAGATCAATGGCGCTGCGTTCAAGGACGAATTCGAACTGCCAAAGGACATGGCCTACAACTTTGCCAGCGAAGCCTTTCATATCGCGGTCAAACACGGCATGCCCAAGGCTGCGGACCTGCGCTCGATGCATGGACAATACGACGCCATGTTCGAACACATTCGGCAACTGCTCGACGCCAAGCCGGGTGATCCGGTGATGCCAGAACATCTGGAATGACCTCCATGGCCAGGAACGCCTCTCGCGAATATGCCTGGCAATGCCAGTGACACGGACGACCTGACACGCCGCTGACCCATTTGCTGGCATAATTGCGGCCCCCGCGGTCCAGAACCTTTAGTAGCCCATGCGTATTCACGTCTGTTTTATCGACCGCGTTGGTATCACCCAGGAAGTGCTGGCTATTCTGGGCGGGCGAAATCTGAACCTGGACGCCGTGGAGATGGTGCCGCCGAACGTTTACATCGATGCCCCGACACTCAGCCCGCAAGTGCTCGAAGAGCTGAAGGATGCGTTGTTCCGGGTGCGCGGTGTCGAAGCGATCACCGTGGTGGACATCCTTCCCGGCCAGCGTCGCCACCTGCAACTTGATGCCTTGCTCGCCGCCATGACCGACCCGGTCCTGGCCCTGGACAGCGCTGGTCATGTGCTGCTGGCCAATCCGGCGCTGATTGCGCTGTGCGGACGCGAACCTGAAGGTGAATCCGTCGCCGAGCTGTTCGCCGACCCCGGCCTGCAAACCGCATTACTGGAAAACGGCTTTCGTTTACCGTTGCGCGAAGTCACGCTCAACGGCGAAGTTTTACTGCTCGACGCCACCCCGATCACCGACGCAGGCGCGCTGTTGACGCTGTACCAACCGAGCCGGATTGGCGAACGCTTGGCGGCGCTGCACCATGACCATGCCGAAGGTTTCGATGCATTACTGGGCGAGTCACCACCGATTCGTACCCTCAAGGCCCGCGCCCTGCGCGTGGCAGCCCTCGATGCGCCGCTGCTGATTCAAGGCGAAACAGGAACCGGCAAGGAGTTGGTCGCGCGTGCCTGCCATGCCATCAGTACCCGCAATAGCGCCCCTTTCCTTGCGCTCAACTGCGCGGCGCTGCCGGAAAACCTCGCCGAAAGCGAACTCTTCGGTTACGCCCCAGGTGCCTTCACCGGGGCACAACGTGGCGGCAAACCAGGGCTGATGGAACTGGCCAACCACGGCACGGTGTTTCTCGACGAAATCGGCGAAATGTCACCGTACCTGCAGGCCAAGCTGCTGCGCTTCCTGAATGACGGCAGTTTCCGCCGCGTCGGAGGGGATCGTGAAGTGAAGGTCAACGTGCGGATTCTCAGCGCGACCCATCGCGACCTGGAAAAAATGGTCAACGAAGGCACCTTCCGCGAAGACCTGTTCTATCGCCTGAACGTACTCAACCTGGAAGTGCCGCCGCTGCGCGATCGCGGGCAGGATATCCTGCTGCTGGCGCGCTATTTCATGGAGCAGGCCTGCGCTCAGATCCAACGACCGATTTGCCGCCTGACGCCGGGCACTTACCCCGCACTGCTGGGTAACCGCTGGCCGGGTAACGTGCGCCAGTTGCAGAACGTGATCTTCCGCGCAGCAGCTATTTGCGAAAGCACGCTGGTGGATATCGGCGATCTGGACATTGCCGGCACGTCCGTCGCCCGACAAAGCGACGGCGAAATCGACAGCCTCGAACAGGCGGTCGAGGACTTCGAGAAAACCTTGCTGGAAAAGCTCTACATCAGCTACCCCTCCACCCGCCAACTCGCCGCCCGCCTGCAAACCTCCCACACCGCCATCGCCCATCGGTTGCGCAAGTACGGGATTCCGGGAAAGGGCTAAGCCCCGACGCGTGTGGTCAAGGGGCGTTTCCGCAGCCCCCTTCGCTATATTCGGAAGCGTCCTACAGCCGGCCTATCCCCCTTGGCAATAGACTGTCCAGTCGACGAAAAAAAGGACTGGCACGTATGGCTAATCACGGTTACATGCCCCTGACAGGTAAGACTCAAGGACTGATTTCAGCGAGCTGCTCAACTCAGGATTCCATGGGCAACAAATATCAGCCAGACCATACCGACGAAATAATGGTGCTGTCTTACAACCACACCATGGCCAATATTGGAAATATCGACAGGCCAACCCACCACCCAATCATCATCACCAAAAACGTTGATAAATCGTCACCGTTACTCGCTCAAGCGCTCTCAAACAGAGAAGAAATAAACGGTACGATCAGTTTCTACCGCGTATCTCCCGTTGGCACCCAGGAAAAATTCTATTCAGTGTCGATCAGTGGCGGGATTATCGCTGACCTGACGCTTGATATGCCGCATGTCATTTTACAATCGGACGCAGAACCTCAAGAACACGTCGCTATTCGCTACCGTGAAATCACCTGGAGGCACCACTTGGCCGGGACCAGCGGTTATAGCTTTTGGGGTGAAGAGGGATGAACCCCAACCGTTATGACCTCTGGGATGTCCATCAAGCTGCGGGCCAAGTGCTGGCGCAAGCCCATAGCCTCAGCGCTCGCCACCTTAGCCACGGCATGCCGCGTGTGCACTTCAATAGAGAAGTGGCCTATTACGCAAAGCGCATTGTCGATGATGTCGAGCTCGGCCATAAAACCCCCGAACAAGGCATACAGGCACTGCTGCAAGAACGGAACGACCTGTCAAACCAGGCGCAGGCCGTGGCGCGCAACGGCCAGGTTGCAATAAGCGATGCGGTCAAGCGCATCCCGGTATATCGACTCACCCAACCCGTATTACAACCTGACCCCGAGCGCTTATTGCGCTTTGTCCATGCTCAACACCTCAACACGCCTGATGAGAAGGCTCAGCGCACAACACAAGCGGCAGCCCCGCCACCTCCCGTCGAAACGTATAAGTTTTTCCCCCGAGAACAATGGCCAGAGCCCATCGAGCTACACGACCCAGGGTTCTACATCGTCCCCAAGAGCACAACGGCGGAACAGCTGGAAGCGCAGCTGTTCACCTCACGCAACCCGGCCGTGATTGCCAAATTCAGGGCCCTTAACCCTGGGTTGGATCAGGTAAAAGCGGGGCAGATGATCGTGCTAAGCGATCCCGAAAATCCACGATGCACCCGCGAAGAAGCGCTGCTGATGGAAACGGCACGCAGGGTGAATCAGGCGTTGGCGGACCTTAGCCCGGAAGAGGCCGATTTCATGGCCCGCCACCGTGACGAAATCGAATCCTTCCTCACGCACGGCGCCACCGCGATCGGCATTGGCGAGTCGATTTTCGCCAAGCACCTGGCCGATGTGAAATTTCTGCTGCAGGAGATAGAGGCCTTGCATACGCGCACCTTTGAGCAACATGGACACCTGCGCTCAGCGGAGTTCTTTGCCGACCGCAAGCGCCTGTTTACCCAACTCGATACCCAACTTACCTCGCTGACCAAAAAAAGCATCGGCTTACCCGACCACCCGAAGCTGAAAACCGCTCTGGGTATTTCCAGTCGCAGCCTGGTGCATCGTGCGGGGCGAGCGGGCGGATTCGGCCAGAATCCCGGCTACGCCACCCGCATAGGCGCCGTGGCCAAGGCTTCCCAGTACGTCAAAACGGTGGCTGGATCGGCACCGCCGTCGGCGGTGGCGCCTCGTACATGAAAGTTCAAGACGTGTGCACAGCTGGCAATGCCGAGGCTTGCGAAAAAGTGAAATACACCGAAGGCGGAGGTTTTATCGGCGGGGTTACAGGGGGTGCTGCCGTTGGTGCGTATTTAGGCGCTGCTGGGACTGGCGCTATCTGTGTTGCTCTCGGGGTGCCCACTGCTTGGGTAGGAACGCTTGTATGCGGCATTGTGGTAGTCGGAGGTGGTTCTTTGGCAGCTGGGCTTGCCCTCGGCAAGATTGGTGAAAAGACAGGTGAAATTATTTACGAGGTCACTCAATGAGCGTGAGTACCGCTGACAAAGTTTTCCTCTGTGTCAGCTTAAGTGGCTTTGCAGGTGTGTTCGTTTTCCTTGGTCTTGCGCTACATCTCGCCTACACCAAAATGGATATGATGCTGGACCACTTGAAGAACTGTCCCGCCGTTATGATCAGAGCCCCATTTAAGAATGGCGGCCCTGCGGGAAGGTTGTTTGTACTGGGTGCAATAATGGGACTAATGACCGTCCCTCGTCTCTATCTCCGCGATGGAGGGGCTAGCGCTGAGGATTTAAAGAGCTTCCCTGCCGACCTTAAACGTAAATTGATTGTATTGCACTGGGGCGGCTGCGTGCCTCTATTGGTATTGTTTGGAATGGTTGCAGTAGTCGAATTTGGTCTTGTGTAACCTATCGGGTACACGGCGTACCAGACAGGCCACCTTCGCAGACAAGTCAGTTCCTTGAGCTGCGAACGGCCATCAACCTGTACCGAAAACGCTACAACGGAACGGTTTCGCTACAGCTTCCGGACACCCCCCGTGTGCAAGGCTTTGATCCTGTAAGCCTTTTTTATCGCGCTCCAACCGTAACGATTTCGCTACAGCACCTATCCCCTCGCCATCAAAATATATATATAAGTCATTGATATATATCTACTAAATAATATTGGCCGCAAACTTGCTATGGTCTTTCCTCATTACGCTCATGCGCGCCGTGAGCTTTTGCCCCTTGAGGAGTTTTTATGAGCGAGTTGCGATTCACCGTCGACCACGAATGGCTGCGTACCGAAGCGGATGGCAGCGTCACCGTCGGCATTACGCCCTACGCGCAAGAGTCGCTGGGTGATGTGGTGTACGTGCAACTTCCTGAATTGCAGACTTACACACAACACGCTGAAGCCTCGGTGGTTGAGTCTGTGAAGGCTGCCAGCAGTATCAACATGCCGCTCACCGGCGAAGTGGTCGAAGTCAACGCAGCGCTCGAAGCGACGCCTGAACTGGTCAACGAAGACGCACTGGGCGCCGGCTGGTTCTTCCGCTTCATCCCTGAAGACGCCAGCGCCATCGACAGTTTGCTCGATCAGGACGCTTACGACCGCCTGATCAAAGCCAGCGCTGAAGCCTGAGGAGCCAACATGACTGACCGTATCGAATTGAGCACCGCCAACGAGTTTATTGCGCGCCACATCGGCCCACGTCAGGCGGATGAAAAAGCCATGCTCGCGACCCTGGGTTTCGACTCCCTGGAAGCGCTGAGCGCCAGCGTCATCCCGGACAGCATCAAGAACACCAGTGTTCTGGACCTGTCCGCCGGGCAAAGCGAAGCTGATGCCCTGGCGTCGATCAAAGCCATCGCCAGCAAAAACCAACTGTTCAAAACCTACATCGGCCAGGGCTATTACAACTGCCACACCCCGGCACCGATTTTGCGCAACCTGTTGGAAAACCCGGCTTGGTACACCGCTTACACCCCCTATCAGCCGGAGATTTCCCAAGGTCGACTGGAATCGCTGCTGAATTTCCAGACTTTGATCAGCGACCTTACCGGCCTGCCCATCGCCAACGCCTCGTTGCTCGATGAAGCCACCGCCGCCGCCGAGGCCATGACGTTCTGCAAACGCTTGAGCAAGAACAAAAGCAGCCACCTGTTCTTCGCCTCCAGCCATTGCCACCCGCAGACCCTTGATGTACTGCGCACCCGTGCCGAACCGCTGGGCATCACTGTCGTCGTTGCAGACGAAAACGAGCTGAGCGATGTCAGCGAGTATTTCGGTGCCCTGCTGCAGTACCCGGCGAGCAACGGTGACCTGTTCGATTACCGCGAACTGGTCGAACGTTTCCACGCCGTTCATGCCCTGGTCGCCGTGGCTGCCGACTTGCTGGCCCTGACCTTGCTGACCCCTCCGGGTGAGTTCGGCGCAGACGTGGCCATCGGCAGTGCGCAACGCTTTGGCGTGCCATTGGGCTTTGGTGGGCCACACGCGGCCTACTTCTCGACACGCGATGCGTTCAAACGCGATATGCCAGGCCGTCTGGTCGGTGTTTCCATCGACCGTCATGGCAAGCCAGCCTACCGCTTGGCGATGCAGACCCGCGAACAACATATCCGTCGCGAAAAGGCCACCAGCAACATCTGCACCGCGCAGGTTCTGTTGGCCAACATTGCCAGCATGTATGCGGTCTATCACGGGCCACGCGGCCTGACACAAATCGCCAAGCGTACGCACCAGCTGACCGCGATCTTCGCCGAGGGCTTGAAGCAGTTGGGCTTGAACGTTGATCAGGCGTTCTTTTTTGACAGCCTGACCCTGAACACCGGGGCCGACACCGCTGCGCTGCACGTCAAAGCCCGCGCCCAACAGATTAACCTGCGTGAAATCGATGCTCAGCGCCTTGGTCTGTCGTTCGACGAAACTATCCAACAGGCCGACGTCGAAACCCTGTGGCAGCTGTTCGCCACTAACGGGCAAAGCCTGCCGGACTTCAATGCGTTGGCCAGCAGCGTAGAATCACGCCTGCCTGCCGCGTTGCTACGCCAGTCAGCGATCCTCAGCCATCCAGTGTTTAACCGTTACCACTCCGAAACCGAGCTGATGCGTTACCTGCGTCGTTTGGCCGACAAGGACCTGGCACTGGACCGCACCATGATTCCGCTGGGCTCATGCACCATGAAGCTCAATGCCGCCAGCGAAATGATCCCGATCACCTGGGCCGAGTTTGGCAATCTGCACCCCTTCGCACCCGCCGAGCAAAGCCTGGGCTACCAGCAACTGACCGACGAACTGGAAGCGATGCTCTGCGCCGCGACCGGTTACGATGCCATCTCGCTGCAACCTAACGCCGGTTCCCAGGGCGAATACGCTGGCCTGCTGGCGATCCGTGCTTACCACCAGAGCCGCGGCGATGATCGTCGCGACATCTGCCTGATCCCGTCGTCGGCCCACGGCACCAACCCCGCGACCGCCAACATGGCCGGTATGCGCGTGATCGTGACTGCCTGTGATGCACGCGGCAACGTCGACATCGAAGACCTGCGCGCCAAGGCCATTGAGCACCGCGAACACCTCGCCGCACTGATGATTACCTACCCATCGACGCATGGTGTGTTCGAAGAAGGCATCCGCGAGATCTGCGGGATCGTCCATGATAACGGCGGCCAGGTGTACATCGACGGCGCCAACATGAACGCCATGGTCGGCCTCTGTGCACCGGGCAAGTTCGGCGGCGATGTCTCGCACCTGAACCTGCACAAAACCTTCTGCATTCCCCACGGCGGTGGCGGCCCAGGCGTTGGCCCGATCGGCGTCAAATCGCACCTGACCCCGTTCTTGCCGGGCCACGGGACGATGGAGCGCAAAACAGGCGCTGTCAGCGCAGCGCCGTTTGGCAGCGCGAGCATTCTGCCGATCACTTGGATGTACATCCGCATGATGGGTGGCGAAGGCCTCAAGCGCGCGTCGCAACTGGCGATCCTCAACGCCAACTACATTTCCCGTCGATTGGAAGAGCACTACCCCGTGCTGTACACCGGCAGCAACGGGCTTGTCGCCCACGAATGCATCCTCGATCTGCGTCCGCTTAAAGACAGCAGCGGTATCAGCGTCGATGACGTTGCCAAGCGGTTGATCGATTTCGGCTTCCACGCGCCGACCATGTCGTTCCCGGTTGCTGGCACCCTGATGATTGAGCCGACTGAAAGCGAATCCAGGGAAGAACTGGACCGTTTCTGCGAAGCCATGATCCGCATCCGCGAAGAGATCCGCGCAGTAGAAAGCGGGACGCTGGACAAGGACGACAACCCGTTGAAGAACGCGCCGCACACCGCCGCTGAAATCGTCGGTGAATGGTGCCATCCGTACAGCCGAGAACAAGCGGTGTACCCGGTAGCCTCGTTGATCGAGAACAAATACTGGCCGCCGGTGGGTCGCGTCGACAACGTGTTTGGCGACCGTAATCTGGTCTGCGCATGCCCGTCCATCGAGAGCTATCAAGACGCCTGATCGAGATGGGGCTACTGTGCAAAGTAGCCCCATCCTTGATACGACGCATGACCCGGTAGGCGCGGGCTTGCCCGCGATTACGGCGTATCGGAGACACCACGCCAGTCCGATCGCGAGCAAGCTCGCTCCTACAATTAAACGCGACCTCCCTGTCTATAATAAAAAACCGGAGTGCAACCATGTCGCTGAGCGTGTTCGACCTGTTCAAGATTGGTATCGGCCCCTCCAGTTCGCATACCGTGGGCCCGATGCGGGCGGCTGCCCGGTTCGCCGAAGGTCTGCGCCGCGACGATTTGCTGACGACAACGGCCTGCGTCAAGGTCGAGCTGTATGGCTCACTGGGCGCTACCGGCAAGGGCCATGGCAGCGACAAGGCCGTGCTGCTGGGCCTGGAAGGCGAACACCCTGACACCGTCGATACCGAAACCATCTCTGCGCGTCTGCAACAGATTCGCAGCAGTCAGCGCCTGAACCTGCTCGGTGAACACAGCATCGAGTTCGTCGAAAAACAACACTTGGCGATGATCCGAAAACCCTTGGCGTTCCATCCAAACGGCATGATTTTCCGTGCCTTTGATGCCGCCGGTTTGCAGACTCGTAGCCGCGAATATTATTCCGTCGGTGGCGGCTTTGTTGTCGATGAAGACGCCGCCGGCGCTGACAGGATCGTAGAAGACAGCACTCCTCTGACCTATCCGTTCAAAAGCGCCAAGGATTTGCTGGGCCATTGCACGGCGCATGGCCTGTCTATCAGCCAGGTGATGTTGGCCAACGAAGCCGCCTGGCGCCCGGAAGCGGAAACCCGCAAAGGCCTGCTGAACATCTGGCAGGTCATGCAGGATTGCGTGAAAGCGGGGTGCCGCAATGAAGGGATTTTGCCGGGCGGGTTGAAGGTCAAACGCCGGGCTGCAGCGCTACACCGTCAGCTGTGCAACAACCCGGAGGCGGCGCTGCGTGATGCACTGTCAATGCTCGATTGGGTCAACCTGTACGCCCTGGCGGTCAACGAAGAGAACGCCAACGGTGGCCGGGTCGTCACCGCCCCCACTAACGGTGCAGCGGGGATTGTCCCGGCGGTGCTGCATTACTACATGCGCTTTATCTCCGGCGCCAATGAAGACGGGGTTGTGCGCTTTCTGCTCACGGCGGCGGCGATTGGCATTCTTTACAAAGAAAACGCCTCGATCTCTGGCGCCGAAGTGGGCTGTCAGGGCGAAGTCGGCGTGGCCTGCTCAATGGCGGCCGGAGCGTTGTGCGAAGTGTTGGGCGGCAATGTTCAGCAGGTAGAAAATGCCGCCGAAATCGGCATGGAACACAACCTGGGCCTGACGTGCGACCCGATTGGCGGCTTGGTGCAGGTGCCCTGCATCGAGCGCAACGCGATGGGTTCGGTGAAAGCGATCAATGCCGTGCGCATGGCGTTGCGCGGCGATGGTCAGCACTTCGTCTCCCTCGACAAAGTGATTCGCACCATGCGCCAGACCGGTGCCGACATGAAAAGTAAATACAAGGAAACCGCCCGAGGCGGGTTGGCCGTGAACATTATCGAGTGCTGAAACAGCCTCATGAAATCGACTGCTTTCGCCCTCCCTACAAAGCGAAAGCCGGAAAACTCCAAGGAGCCATGAATGTCCACCGAACAGCTGTTAACTACCCCGCTGCACGCTTTACACCGCGAACTGGGGGCCAGAATGGTGCCGTTTGCCGGCTACGACATGCCCGTTCAATACCCCGCTGGCGTGCTTAAGGAACACCAGCACACCCGCGCGCATGCCGGCTTGTTCGATGTATCGCACATGGGCCAGATTCGCCTGACCGGCGCCAACGCCGCCAAAGCGCTGGAAACCCTGGTGCCGGTCGACATCATCGACCTGCCCGTGGGCATGCAGCGCTACGCGATGTTCACCAATGAAAGCGGTGGCATTCTCGATGACCTGATGGTCGCCAACATCGGCAACGACGAGCTGATTCTGGTGGTCAACGCCGCCTGTAAAAACCAGGACCTTGCGCACTTGCAACAGCACCTGACCGGTCAGTGCGACATCCAGCCCCTGTTCGAAGAACGCGCCCTGCTGGCCCTGCAAGGTCCGGAAGCAGTGACCGTCCTTGCACGTCTGGCTCCGAAAGTGGCGAACATGACGTTCATGCAGTTTGCCAAGGTGACGTTGCTCGGCGCCGACTGCTACGTCAGCCGCTCCGGCTACACCGGTGAAGACGGTTTTGAAATCTCGGTCCCCGCCGATCAAGCCGACGCATTGGCCCGCCGTTTGTTGGCCGAACCAGAGGTCGCCCCCATCGGGCTCGGTGCCCGCGACTCTCTGCGTCTCGAAGCAGGCCTGTGCCTGTATGGCCACGACATGAACACCGAGACCACACCGGTTGAGGCCAACCTGTTATGGGCGATCTCCAAGGTTCGACGCGCCGACGGCGCACGTGCCGGTGGCTTCCCCGGCGCGGAGCAGATCTTTGCTCAGCAGCAAGCCGGTGTGAGCCGCAAACGTGTCGGCTTGCTGCCGCAGGAACGTACGCCGGTCCGTGAAGGCGCAGAAATCGTCGATGCCAACGACAAACCCATTGGTACAGTCAGCAGCGGTGGGTTCGGTCCAACGCTGGGTGGACCGCTGGTCATGGCTTACCTCGACAGCGCTTACACCGCGCTGGACAGTGAAGTCTGGGCCATCGTGCGGGGTAAGAAAGTGCTGATGCGGGTCAGCAAAATGCCATTCGTGGCGCAGCGTTACTACCGTGGTTAACAGGCGAGGTTAAAGGCGGCCGCCCGTAAACTGGACACCCAAAAACAGGGCAACTGGCCGTCATGCAATCGCAATGTATACCGCTGTAAAGTGCGCTGTTAGTCCACGGCGCACTTTGCATATAGCCAGGCACACGGGTAAAAAACCATCGATCTTGCCTGACGGGCACACCGTTCAAAAAAGCTGGAGAGTGCCGGAAACCTGCGCCTGAGCAGGGCTTGTTTTTTCTGCCATGGTTGGCGTAGAGTTTCTTAACTGTGTTTGCATGGGTCGCTTGAACCGTGACCTGGGCAGTAGCTCTAAGTATTGCTACATCCCGCTCGACGTTTCTTACTACCTGCAGCCAGTCCAGTACTCTTTCAGGCGAAAGAGACTGTCATCAATTCAAGTTCCAGGGAAATAAGAAAATGTCGAATCGTCAGAGCGGTACCGTCAAGTGGTTTAACGACGAAAAGGGTTTTGGTTTTATCACGCCAGAGAGCGGTCCGGATCTGTTCGTCCATTTCCGCGCTATTCAGGGCAGCGGCTTCAAGAGCCTGAAAGAAGGTCAGAAGGTGACCTTCATTGCGGTGCAGGGCCAAAAAGGCTTGCAGGCGGATGAAGTTCAAGCCGAAGCTTAAATAGCGATCAGTAAAAAAGCCCCTGATGCTGACATCAGGGGCTTTTTTATGGCTGGGATTCCGTAAAATGGGTTCTTTTTGCAAACGAGAGCCCGCCATGTCGAAACACCTGCTCCGCCCACAAGGCGACTTTCCCGTTGCAGGCTTGGGCCGCCGCCTTGCGGCGATGTTCTATGACGCCCTGCTGTGCATCGCGCTGCTGATGGTCACCACCTTCGTTTATAAGCTGATCCTGATGGCCTTTATCGGTGAGGCTCAATTACGCGCGATGTCCGAGTCCGGGGCGCTGGACAGCGACCCGCTGCTTTCAACGATTCTGGTGTTTGTGCTGTTCGGTTTCTTCGCCAAGTTCTGGACCCATTCAGGCCAGACCCTCGGGATGCAGGTGTGGGGCATTCGTGTGCAGAACGCCGACGGCACTGCCATCAGCCTGTGGCAGGCACTGTTGCGTTTCGTGGTCGCTATCGGTTCGTGGCTATGTGTGGGACTGGGCTTTTTCTGGGTATTGTTCGATAAGCAGAAACGCAGCTGGCATGACATATATTCCGACAGCCAGCTGGTGCAGGTACCCAAGCAGAAAAAATAGTGGCTCTGGATGAACTGCTTACGCGCAACGCGCATGCCTGGCGCACCCTGTAAAAAAGCCGACTCGACGTCGGCTTTTTTGTCTGTCTTTTTTCTAGCCCGCCCGGCGTAGCAGCCAGACCCCAGCCACGGCACAGATCCCGGAAGGCACCAGCACCGCGAACAGCGGCGAAAATCCGAACACCAGACTAGACGGCCCAAGCAGGTCCTGGGCAATGCGGAAGGTGAAGCCGACCAGCACCCCGGTGAACACCCGTTGACCCAGGGTCACCGAGCGCAACGGGCCGAAGATGAACGAGATCGCCATCAACACCAGCGCCATTGTGACCAGCGGCTGCAGGACTTTGGTCCAGAACGCCAACCAGTAACGGCCATTGTTCAAGCCCTGATCCGCAAGATAATGTGCGTAACTCCACAAGCCAGTGATCGACAGCGAGTCCGGCGGCAAGACCAGCGTGCTGAGCAATAGTGGGCTGAGGGACGCGTCCCAACGATCATTCGGGCTTTTGACGACTTCGGTGCTGTCAGCATGGAAAAGCGTCGTGGTCACGTCTTCCAGCATCCATGAATCATTCTCGAACTTCGCCTTCTTCGAGAAGCTTGCGGACTGCATGTGCCGCTGATCGTCGAAACGATAGCGAGTCACGCCGTACAGCACCCCATCGGGTTGTACGGTATTGATATGAATGAACTCTTCGCCCTGACGGTGCCACACCCCGTACCTGCCGCTTTGCGATTCGTCGCTGCCTTGGGCCAGGGCTCGGTTGGACTGAGCCAGGTCCTCAGCGGGCGGTGCGACATATTCGCCCACCAGCAAGCCAGCGACCATCAGTACCAGCATCGGCTTCATTACCGCCCAGACGATACGCCCGATGGACACACCCGCTGCGCGCATGATGGTCAGTTCACTGCTGCTGGCCAGACTGCCAAGGCCAACCAGACAACCGATCAGTGCAGCCATCGGCAACATGTCGTAGACACGTCGCGGCGCAGTCAGCAATACGAAGGAAGTAATATCGGCCAAGGTGTAGGTGTTGCTGATGTCTTTTATTTCATCAATGAAAGCAAACAGCGAAGCCAGCCCCAAAATGACCCCGAGCACGCCAAGGATCGCGACTAGAACACTCTTGCCAATATAGCGGTCGATTTTAACCACGGGCCACCTCCTGCGCCGTGCGGCGGCTCGCCATTTTCAACCGCAGAGGTTCCCAGTACAGCAATAACAGGCCAATGCCCAGAAACAACGCATGCACCCACCACAGGCCCAGAACCATTGGGATTTTGCCCCGCTCCAGCGCACCGCGAGCGGCAATCAAAATGGTCAGGTACGCCATGTACAGAAGGATCGCCGGAAGCAGCTTGAGGAAACGCCCTTGACGCGGGTTGGCCTTGGCCAGCGGCACCGCCATCAATGTCACGATAAACACAAGGACCGGCAGGGCGAGCCGCCACTGCAACTCAGCCTTGTAGCGAGGGTTGTCGCTGCCGAACAAATCACGGGTCGGAATCGACTCGCGGTCGGTAATTTCCTCGCTGATCGCGGGTTTTGGCAACAGGGCGCCATAGGTATCGTATTTGATGGCGCGGTAGTTGGCCTCACCGGGGTTGCCGTCATAACGGTAACCATTCTCCAGAATCAGGTAGCGACTACCATCAGCCCTGACCTCCTGATGCCCCTTCTCGGCGACCAGAACGGAGATCCCTTGATCCTTGGCCCCATTCTGGGTCGGGCGTTTCTCGGAGATGAATACCCCACCCAGACGAGCGCGGTCGTCTGAAAGCGTTTCTGTGTAAGTAATCCGCGAACCGTCGCGCAGCTCCTGGAAGCGGCCAGGTACCAGCGTATCGAACTCAGTCAATGCGTCTTGTTGATTGACGATCATAGAAACCTGCGCTGCGCCTTGCGGCGCCAACCCCAGGCTCAGCCAGGTGACCAGCAGCGCAACCACGGTCGCTGGCGCCATGGTGATCCACAGCAAACGCTGCTGGCTCATGCCGGTGGCGGCCAGGACAGTCATCTCGCTTTCCAGATAAAGCCGACCGTATGCCAGCAGAATGCCCAGAAACAAGGCCAGCGGCAGGATCAGTTGCAAGAAGCCAGGCAGACGAAAGCCGATGATCAAGAACAGCACACCGGGGTCAAGGGCTCCCGATGCGGCTTGAGCCAGGTATTTGATGAAGCGTCCGCTCATGATGATTACCAACAACACGGCGCTGACCGCGCTCAAGGTAACCAGCACTTCTCGGGACAGATAACGAAAGACAATCAAACCAGACACTCCAGGGTTGTCAGGCGCAGGCGGCCAAACAAAGAAAGCGAATCAGCCACAGTGGTAACCGGCTCGCAGAAGCGACCCGCCTAAAAAATATGCGGCATTATCCTGTGATTGAGGGTCCCTGTCACTGCGCCTTCTCTATAGAAGGTTGATACGCTCGATACGACAACGTCAGGACTGCATGTAAACGTATCGCGCGAAGGGTTGTCAGGGTCCGTGCGTCAGGGTCAAACTGCGGGCCTTGTAGCAGGCGCCACAGATTCGAGATACCTCTCTGTGGCCGCGCATGTCACTTATTCTACGAAAACTCACAGTTTATTCGGGGACCCCGACATGGAATTTGTTGTAAAGAGCGTTAGTCCAGAAACTTTGAAAACCGCTACGCTGGTGGTCGCCGTCACTGAAGACCGCACCCTCAGCGACGCAGCAACAAAGCTCGATACCCTCAGCGGCGGCGCGATTACTGCGGCGCTCAAACGTGGCGACCTGCCTGGTAAAGTCGGCCAAAGCCTGTTGCTGCACACTCTGCCCAACCTCAAAGCCGAACGCGTGCTGTTGGTCGGCGTGGGCAAAGAAACTGAATTGTCTGATCGTCAGTTCCGCAAAGTCGTCACCGGCGCGCTAAACGTGCTTAAAGGCCTGGGCGGCAGCGATGCGGTCATTGCCCTCGGCGATCTTGCGGTCAAGAGTCGCGACACCTACGGCAAAGTGCGCCTGCTGGTAGAGACCCTGGCTGATGGCGAATATGTGTTCGACCGTTTCAAAAGCCAGAAAGCCGAGCCCCGCGCCCTGAAAAAAATCACCTTGCTGACCAGCAAGGCAGCACTGGCTGACACCGAGCGTGCCGCAACTCACGCCGCCGCCATCGCCACAGGCATGGCCTTTACCCGCGACCTGGGCAATCTGCCGCCCAACGTCTGCCACCCAAGCTACCTGGCCGAAGAAGCGAAAGCGTTGGGCAAGGAACACAAGCATCTCAAAGTCGACATCCTCGACGAGAAGAAGCTCAAGGAACTGGGCATGGGCGCTTTCCTGGCCGTGGCTCAGGGCAGCGAACAACCGCCCCGCCTGATCGTGATGAATTATCAGGGCGGCAAGAAGAGCGACCAGCCGCATGTTCTGGTCGGCAAGGGCGTCACCTTCGACACCGGCGGCATCAGCATCAAGCCTGCCGCAGGCATGGACGAAATGAAGTACGACATGTGCGGTGCCGCCAGTGTATTCGGCACCCTGCGCGCCGTGCTTGAGCTGAAACTGCCAATCAATCTGGTGTGCCTGCTGGCTTGCGCCGAGAACATGCCAGGCGGCAACGCCACTCGTCCGGGCGATATTGTCAGCACCATGAGCGGTCAGACCGTCGAGATCCTCAACACCGACGCCGAAGGCCGTCTGGTGCTGTGCGACACCCTGACCTACGCCGAACGCTTCAACCCACAAGCTGTGATCGATATCGCCACCCTGACCGGCGCCTGCATCGTCGCATTGGGCGGCCACACCTCCGGGCTGATGGGCAACAACGATGCGCTGATCGGACAACTGCTCGACGCTGGCAAGAAGGCCGACGACCGCGCATGGCAATTGCCATTGTTCGAGGAGTACCAAGAGCAACTTGACAGCCCGTTCGCCGACATTGCTAACATTGGCGGCCCTAAAGGCGGCTCGATCACCGCAGGCTGTTTCCTGTCACGCTTTGCCAAAGCCTATAACTGGGCCCACTTGGACATCGCGGGCACTGCATGGCTGAGCGGCGGTAAAGAAAAAGGCGCCACTGGCCGCCCGGTTCCGCTGCTGACTCAATACCTGCTCGACCGCGCTGGCGTATAAAACGCTTAAGGGCGTATCGGCCGTTTGGCTGATACGCCCTGCGCTCTGGAGCTGACATGACTCAAGTCGACTTTTATATCCTGCCCAGCGCTGACCCGCTGGCACGCCTGGACTTCGCCTGCAAACTCAGCGAAAAAGCCTGGCGCCTGGGCCACCGGGTGTACATCCATTGCAGCGATGCCGCCCAGCGCGACGATCTCGACGCCCGGCTGTGGCGCTTCAAGGGCGAAAGCTTCGTGCCCCATGGCGCTGCGGAAGACGATCAGGACGCACCCGTCGTTTTAGGCTTGGGCGATGACTCTGGGCACCATCAGGATCTGCTGGTCAATCTGGACCTGCGCATCCCCGATTTTTTCAAGCGTTTTGCCCGCGTGGCGGAAGTCGTGGTAGAAGACCCTGCGATTCGTCAGGCCGCACGAGAGAGCTTCCGCTTCTATCGTGAACAGGGCTATCCTCTGCAAGATCACCGATTACAGCGTCTCTGAGCACACGATGGATACTCAAAAACCCCTGAAAGACTCCGCACATCTACTGGATGACCTTGAGTCGATCCGCCAATTACTCGGCGATGACTCCTTGCAACCGCCGTTGCTGACCGACTCGGTCGCCAGCGACGTACAGATTCCGTTACTGTTCAACGTGGTGGGCGCTCAGGCGACTGCACACACCGACACGGATGACACCGACTCCGATGCCGACGAGGCGGACATTCCAACCCTGACGCCAGAACCTCCGGCGACACAACCCGAACCCGTCAGCGCCAATCCAGATCGCCTGTTGCACCTGGAAAGCGAATTGCGCGCCGCTGCGCAATTGATCATGCAAGATGTTATCGACGACTTCGCCCCGCACATAGAAACCGAAATCAAACGCCGCCTTGATGCGCGGATGGAACGGTTGCTGAGTCAATATCAAGGTTGAGCAACTGCTTACCCCTGCAGGAGCGGGCTTGCCCGCGCCTGCACATTCCATGATCCGGCATTTTTATCCCGCTGGTGATCGCCTCGCTCTACGCCCCGCTGTTCATCCCCGTTATACTTGTCGGCTTTCCTGAATTAATGCCTATTAGGGTCCCGCCGCGCATGGATAAGACCTACCAGCCGCACGCTATTGAAACTTCCTGGTACCAAACCTGGGAGTCCGAGAACTATTTCGCTCCGCAAGGCACGGGTGACGCATACACCATCATGATCCCGCCGCCGAACGTCACCGGCAGCCTGCACATGGGTCACGGCTTCAATAACGCGATCATGGACGCCCTGATCCGTTTCCGCCGCATGCAGGGTCGCAACACCCTGTGGCAGCCGGGTACCGACCACGCCGGTATCGCCACGCAGATGCTGGTAGAGCGCCAGATCGAAGCTCAAGGTCTGAGCCGTCACGACCTCGGCCGTGAAAAATTCCTCGAAAAAATCTGGGAATGGAAGGATCAGTCAGGTGGCAACATCAGCCGGCAGATCCGCCGTCTGGGTTCATCCGTGGACTGGAACCGCGAGCGTTTCACCATGGACGACGGCCTGTCCGATGCCGTCAAAGAAGCCTTCGTGCGCCTGCATGAAGACGGCTTGATCTATCGCGGCAAGCGTCTGGTCAACTGGGACACCAAGCTGCACACGGCGATCTCCGATCTGGAAGTGGAAAACCACGACGAGAAAGGTCACCTGTGGAACCTGCGTTATCCACTGGCTGACGGCGCTCAAACCGCTGACGGCCTGGATTATCTGGTCGTAGCCACCACGCGCCCGGAAACCATGCTGGGCGACGCCGCTGTAGCGGTTAACCCGGAAGACGAGCGCTATAAAGCCCTGATCGGCAAATTCGTCGAACTGCCACTAGTGGGCCGTCGTATCCCGATCATCGCTGATGATTACTGCGATCCTGAATTCGGCACCGGCTGCGTGAAGATCACACCAGCCCACGACTTCAACGACTATGAAGTCGGCAAGCGCCATAATCTGCCGCTGCTGAACATCTTCGACAAGAACGCCGCCGTGCTACCTGTCGCGCAGGTGTTCAACATCGACGGCACACTCAACGATCAAGTGGATGGCACTCTGCCCGCAGCCTACGCCGGTCTCGACCGTTTCGAAGCGCGCAAGCAGATCGTCGCCGCCCTCGATGAAATGGGTTTGCTGGTCAGTGTCGATGACCACGCGCTGAAAGTGCCCAAGGGCGACCGCTCCGGGACCATTATCGAACCGTGGCTGACCGATCAGTGGTACGTCTCCACCAAGCCGTTGGCCGAACCGGCCATCGCCGCCGTGGAAGATGGCCGCATCGCCTTCGTGCCCAAGCAGTACGAAAACATGTACTTCTCGTGGATGCGTGACATCCAGGACTGGTGCATCAGCCGTCAACTCTGGTGGGGCCACCGCATCCCGGCCTGGTACGACGAGTCCGGCAAAGTCTATGTCGGCCGCGACGAAGCCGAAGTGCGCGCCAAGCACAACCTGGGCCCGGACATCGCCCTGCAACAGGACAACGACGTTCTCGACACATGGTTCAGCTCCGGGCTTTGGACCTTTTCGACCTTGGGTTGGCCGGAAAAAACCGAAGCACTCAAGACCTTCCACTCCACCGACGTGCTGGTTACCGGCTTCGACATCATTTTCTTCTGGGTCGCCCGGATGATCATGCTGACCATGCATTTGGTGAAGAACGAAGACGGCACGCCGCAGGTTCCGTTCAAGACCGTGTACGTGCATGGTCTGGTACGCGACGGCCAGGGTCAAAAGATGTCCAAGTCCAAGGGCAACGTCCTTGACCCACTGGACATCATCGACGGCATCGAACTCGAAGACCTGGTCGCCAAGCGCACCACCGGGCTGATGCAGCCGAAACTGCTGAAGAAAATCGAAAAGCAGACCCGTGAGGAGTTCGCCGACGGTATCGCCAGCTATGGCACCGACGCCCTGCGCTTTACGTTCTGCTCGCTGGCCTCCACCGGCCGCGACATCAAGTTCGACATGGGCCGCGTCGAAGGCTATCGCAACTTCTGCAACAAGATCTGGAACGCCGCACGCTACGTTCTGGACAAGGGTGAAGACTGCGGCCAGAACGGCGAAGCGGTAGAGCTGTCGCTGGCGGATCGCTGGATCATCTCCCAGCTGCAACGCACTGAAAGCGAAGTGACCCGACACCTCGACCAGTTCCGCTTCGACCTCGCGGCACAGGCATTGTATGAGTTCATCTGGAACCAGTATTGCGACTGGTACCTGGAACTGTCCAAGCCGGTATTGTGGGACGAAACCGCACCGGTCGAGCGTCAGCGCGGCACCCGCCGTACGCTGGTACGGGTACTGGAAGTCGCTTTGCGTCTGGCTCACCCGTTCATGCCCTTCATCACCGAAGAGATCTGGCAGCGCCTGGCGCCACTGGCTGGCGTGAGCGGCAAGACGATCATGCTGCAACCGTGGCCAGTGGCCAACGAAGCACGCATCGATCAGGCCGCCGAAGACGATATCGAGTGGCTCAAGGGCCTGATGCTCGGCACCCGCAACATTCGCGGGGAAATGAACATCGGCCCAGGCAAGCCGCTGCAATTGTTCCTCAAGAACGTCAGCGCCGAAGATCAGCGTCGCCTGACCGAAAACGACTACCTGTTGAAAAAACTGGCCAAGCTCGAATCCATCACCGTGTTGGCTGAGGGCGTTGAAGCGCCGCTGTCTGCCACAGCGCTGGTGGGCGAGATGGAAGTGCTGGTGCCGATGGCCGGCTTGATCGACAAAGCCGCCGAGCTGGCGCGCCTGGACAAGGAAATCCTGCGCCTGCAAGGTGAAGTGCAACGCGTCGGAGGCAAGCTGTCCAACGCCGCCTTCGTCGACAAGGCTCCACCTGAAGTCATCGCCAAAGAACGCGCCAAAATGGCCGAAGCCGAACAGGCTTTGGGCAAGCTGGCTGAGCAACACGCACGGATCGCCAGTTTGTAAGGGCGACAAGTAAGACTGGCTCGCAAGCGAGCCAGTGGCACCCTGTAGGAGCTGCCGAAGGCTGCGATCGACTGCGAAGCGGTCGTGACCTTAAATAAGCGAAGGTTGTTTCAACCTTATCGCAGCCTTCGGCAGCTCCTACAGGGCTACGCCTACACTCCACAGAATTGACTCCTCATGACAGCTCCACGCACACCTAAAGCACCCAGCAAACCCGCCGAGCCCCGTGAAAAAGCGACCCTGCATCCCCGTAACCGCCATCAAGGCCGTTACGACTTTGCGCAGTTGATCAAAAGCAGCCCGGAACTGGCCGAATTCGTGGTCATCAATCCCTATGGCAAGGAAAGCATCGACTTCGCCAACCCGACTGCCGTGCGGGTGTTCAACCGGGCCTTGCTCAAGTCCTATTATGGCGTTGCCCACTGGGATATCCCGGCGGACTATCTTTGCCCGCCGATTCCAGGGCGTGCCGATTACTTGCACTTCATCGCTGACCTGTTGGCCAGCAGCAACGACGGCGTTATCCCGCGCGGGGCGTCGATTCGTGCGCTGGATATCGGCATGGGCGCCAACTGCGTCTATCCGTTGATCGGTCACAGCGACTATGGCTGGCAGTTCCTCGGCTCGGAAATCGATCCGACTGCTGTTGCGGCCGCTACTGCCATCGTCAAGTCCAATGGCCTGAGCAAAGCCATCAGCCTGCGCCTGCAAAGCAATCGCTCGCATATCCTTCTGGATCTGCTGCGCAGCGACGAACGTTTCGACCTGAGCGTGTGCAACCCGCCGTTCCACGCCTCAATCGACGAAGCGCAACGCGGCAGTCAACGCAAATGGCGCGCCCTCGGCAAGGCTGACCCCAAGCGCAAATTGCCGGTCTTGAACTTTGGTGGGCAGTCGCAGGAATTGTGGTGCGAAGGCGGCGAAATTGGCTTCGTGACGCAACTGATCAATGAGAGCAAGCAAGTACCGCGGCAAGTATTCTGGTTCAGTACGCTGGTGTCGAAAGCCTCCAATCTGGCCTCGATTCAAAGCACGCTGAAAAAAGCCGGAGTTGTGGAAAGCCACGTGGTGGAAATGTCCCAAGGCCAGAAGCAGAGCCGCTTCGTTGCCTGGACTTTCCTCGATAAAGCACAGCAGCAAGCATGGCGCCTAGAGCGCTGGGCATCGGCCAAAAGCTGAGTTCATGCTGGATGGGTTTACCGCAGGCCTGAAAAAGCCGTGCCCGGAGTGATCCGGAGCACGGCTTTTTTACAGCAAGTAAAACGGCCCTTAAGGCCGCGTCAGCTTACTTGTTAACCGAATCGGTCAACCCTTTAGCAGGTACGAACTTGATCACTTTTTTGGCAGCGATTTCAATGGCAGCGCCCGTCGACGGGTTACGGCCAGTGCGAGCTGGACGCTCGGTCACTTTCAATTTACCAATGCCAGGCAAAGTGATTTCAGCGCCATTTTCCAGTTGGTCAGCAACAATTTGGCCCAATTGCTCAAGAGCATTACGCGCGGTGGTTTTTGGCGCGTCGATAGCTTCAGCGATATCGGCGATCAATTGGTCTTTAGTCAGAGCCATGGTGGTGTTCCTTCCCTATCAAATTCATGTGGATTGCAGAATGCGGCATCGGCCCGGGGCCAGACAATGAATCCGGCCCTCCAGTAGCAGCCACGATTAATCGCGAAATGTAGATACTGAAACCGGGCTTTGGTTCGACCTGACGCTTACAAACTGCATGCTTAGCGCCCTTCAAGTGCGCAAGACCGGGCAAAACTAGCACAGAGACGCTCAAATATCCGCACCTACCTACCCATTTGGTCAGCTTTAGAGCGTTAGAGCATGAAAAATACAGGGCAAACGTCTGATTCAGGCCAAAACCCGTGTCTTGCGAGGCGTTCTGGCAGTGCCCAAGGTGCGTTACACTGCCCGACCTTGAATTGAGCGCGGGCTCCAACGCAGCTCTTCATCATCTGTTTACCCCAGCCGAGAAGCCCATGCCGATCCGTCATTGCATCGTCCACCTGATCGACAAAAAACCCGACGGTACGCCAGCAGTCCTGCATGCGCGCGACTCCGAACTCGCTGAGTCCCAGGCCATCGAGCACATGCTCGCCGACCTCAACGAGAGCTATAACGCGAAACAAGGCAAAGCCTGGGGCTTTTTCCATGCCGAATCCGGCGCGCACCCTTTCAGCGGCTGGTTGAAGGAATATCTGGAAGGCGGCAAGGATTTCACCGCATTCAGTCGGGTTGCCGTCGAGCACCTGCAGAAGCTGATGGAAGAATCCAACCTCTCGGTCGGTGGTCACGTTTTGTTCGCCCACTACCAACAAGGCATGACCGACTACCTGGCCATCGCCCTGTTGCACCACAGTGAAGGCGTGGCGGTGAATGCCGAACTGGACGTGACGCCGTCGCGCCATCTGGACCTGGGCCAATTGCACCTGGCCGCACGGGTGAATATTTCCGAGTGGCAGAACAACAAGCAGTCCAAGCAGTACATTTCCTTCATCAAGGGTAAGAACGGGAAAAAGGTTTCGGAATACTTCCGTGACTTCATCGGCTGCCAGGAAGGTGTCGATGGCCCCGGCGAAACCCGCACCCTGCTCAAGGCCTTCAGCGACTTCGTGGAGAGCGAAGATCTGCCGGAAGAGTCCGCCCGCGAGAAAACCAAGACGCTGGTCGACTACGCCAGCAGCCAAAGCAAGATCGGCGAGCCGATGGGCCTGGAAGTGCTTTCAGGGCTGATCGACGAAGAGCGTCCACGCGCATTCTATGAGCACATCCGCAACAAGGACTACGGCCTGTCTCCGGAGATCCCGGCGGATAAGCGCACCCTGAATCAGTTCCGTCGCTTCACCGGCCGCGCAGAGGGCCTATCGATCAGTTTCGAAGCCCATTTGCTGGGCGACAAGATCGAGTACGACGAAGAGGCTGGCACCTTGATCATCAAAGGTCTGCCCACCCAACTCACTGACCAGTTGAAGCGCCGGTGATGGTTAAACAGGGATCTGGCAGATGCTGACGCGCACGCTGAAAAAGTTTCTGCTGATCATGCTGGTGGTTGTGGCTTACCAGAACTGGGGCAAGATCGAGCACCTGTTCTCGCCGTCCTCGACAGTCGCGACCCAACGTCAAGCGCAGGCCAACGTCGTGCTGTACGCCACCGACTGGTGCGGCTACTGCAAAAAGACCCGACGTTTTCTCGACAGCAAAGGCATCCCGTACAAAGAGTTTGATATCGAGAAGTCAGCCGAAGGGCGCAAGGCCTATGAAGCCCTGGGTGGACGCGGCATCCCGCTGATCGACGTGAACGGTACGTTGATCAGGGGATTCAGCCCGGAAGCGATCCTGGCAGCGCTGAAATGATGTCAGCCGTGCCCGAAAGCAGGCGCAGGCCCCTCAGCTCAGCGCGCCTCGATCCGAAATCCAAAGCGCGGAAAGTGCACATGCACCACACCCGCGCGCTCGTCCTCGCGACGCAGAATCAGCTCTTCACGACCCGCAAAGACTAACTCGCCTTCCACCGGATCGACGCCGTAGTCGACGGCGGAGATGGCCACTTTCTGGCCAGGGGTGAAGCCGTTCGGGTCCTCAAAGACCTCGTCCGGCAGCGCTGCAGGCGTAGCGTTGCGAGCGATCTCCAAAGCGTCTGTGGCACTCATGTCGCTGAACGCACCGTGACCGAAACCCAACACTCGATTCAACCACATCGACACCGCCGGGTAGGCATCGACAAACGGTGCGGTGACGGGGGTCTGCTTGAGAAACCACAGGGTGTGGGCCAGGGAGAAGTCGGCAATGGAGGCCTCACCGAACAGGAAGTCACCATTGAGCTCCAGTTGCAGCTCCAGCCGGGATATCAGGGTCGGCCATTGATGCTTTGCCTGCTCCAGCGTCAGGCGTGATGCGGTGCCGCCACTGAACAACTCGGTACGGTCGGCGATGAAGGCTTTGACCGCCTCCGGCGGTGCTTTGGCAAAACGCAGGGCGATAGATTCTGGCTGGAACACCAGGCTCACGGCATGCTGGAACATGATCGAATCGGACCAGGCAGCGAAACTTGCCACGGTGAATTCCTGGCCTTCGGGGAAAAACGTGGGTGAGGCTTTCTGCTGTTCCAGACGGCGAGCCATCAAGGCCGTGTCGCAATAGATATCGGCCCCCACTTGCAGCACCGGCGTCTTGCGATACCCCCCGGTCAATGCGGTCAGGTCAGGTTTGGGCATGACGGGTGAAATCATCACCGAGCGCCACGACAGCCCTTTGAAGCCCAGGATCAAACGGGCCTTTTCGGAAAACGGCGAGGCTGGGTAATGGTGCAGGATCAGCTCTGTCATGTTCGGTCCGCCCTTCAGATGGAAAGTCAGCAGCTTACCTGCCTGAGTCCTGCGAGCCTACCCGGTCAGCTTGATAACCGCTCATCACGCCGATGGATTAACAACTGCACTCAACACCAAGGCTTCCTTGGCGCTTTTTTTCAGTTGCTTGATCAAGCGTTCCTGACGCAAGGCTTCACGCTTATCACAGCAGGCTTCGGTGTAGACCAGCGCGACCGCCGGGCTGGAATAGAAGAACCGCGCACCCTTGCCGCTTTGATGGGCGGCAAAACGGCGCTGGGGATCATCACTGATGCCGCAGTACAACGAACCGTTGGCTGCACGCACCAGATAGACGAACCAGGGCTTGCTGGCATTGATCGTCACCAGCGCATCGTCGGCCGGTGTCAGGGAAGCTTCTTGCATGGTGGTCATGAACGCAGGCAGTTAGAGCAAGTGAACGATCTTAGCAGAGCGTCAGCGCCCGGCCTGGAAAGCTTTCAGGCCTTTCTGCGCCTGAGCCCGAATCGCGTTCTGCACAAACGGCGTCCAGCCCAACAACAAGCCTTTGGTGCCCAAGGCCTGACGCGACCAGCGCCACAGGTCGAAATGGTCGTGGTGTTCGCAGATCTTGCCGTCGCGAAACACGAAGCGCGCCTGGATATCATTGACCACCGTATTGCCCGTCTGACTGAACAGGTAAGTCGCGACCCAATGTGCGCCGCCGGTACGCTCGTCCGCACGGAGGTTATCGAAGACCACGGAAAAGTCTTTGGCCCGCGAGGTCAGCATGCGCCACATGTCACCGGCCTGCCGTCCGCGCAGCTCGCCAAACACCGGATCACTGAACAGAACGTCCTCGGTGTAGCAGGCGCTCATAGCCTCCGCGTCCAGCCGGTTGAACGCTTGGTAAAACTCCGTGATCACTGCGTTGTTGGCATCACTCAGGCGTGTTGCTTCGCTCATACAGTCCGGTTCCATGGCTCACGAAAGATGCCTGCACGATAGCCTGCAACCCATGCCCTGACTATCTGCATTCGCGACGAGAATACCGTCGCTCAGACTTTCTCGCTGTGGACCTGTACGTACAACGCACGCCCGGCGCCCAGCCCGAAAACGATCGCGGCCAGACCGACAACAGCGAAAATCCAGCCAACGGCATTCCAGCCACCGGTCAAGTCATGAACGATACCCACCGCGAACGGCCCCAGGGAAGCGAGGGTATAACCGAAGCCTTGAGCCATGCTCGACAGGTTGGCCGCGACATGTGAATCCCGCGAGCGCAACACGATCAGGGTCAGCGCAAGGCTGAAGGTCCCGCCCTGCCCCAGGCCCAAAACAATTGCCCAACCCCACAGACCGTCGAGCGGCCCATAGAGGCAACCGAACAAACCGCCGAGCGTCAGCAGCATCACCACCAAAATCGCCAGCCGCTGGTCCTTCCCGCGTGTCGCCAGCCAAGGCGCAGTCAGGGCACTGATCAGTTGCACCATGATCGAACCGGACAACACCAGACCCGCTTGGGTCGGGGACAGACCACGGCTGATCAGAATCGATGGCAACCAACCAAACACGATGTATGCCAGCGATGATTGCAGGCCCATATAAAGGGTGACTTGCCATGCCAGTCGATCACGCAGCAATCCACGCACACGGTAGGCGACTCGGTGCAGACCATGCTCCTGACGTGTCTGGGGTAACCAGAACACAGCCGCGAGCATTGCTGGAATGATCCAGAAACCAAGGCCCGTCGCCCAACTGTTGTCGAAATACTGGCTTAACGGAACGGTCGAGCCGGCAGCCATCGCTGCGCCCAGACACAAGGCCATGGTGTAGACGCCCGTCATGGTCCCGGCCTGTTTGGCGAAATCCCGTTTAACGATCCCCGGCAGCAACACACCGATGATGCCGATGCTCGCCCCGGCCAGAATACTGCCTGCAAACAGCCCCGTTTCACCGAATGAACTGCGCAGAATGATCCCGCCCGCCAGCGTCAGCAAAATGCCCAATACCACCCGCTCGCTGCCAAAACGCCGCGCCAGAATCGGCGCCAGCGGCGCGAACAATCCCAGACACAGCACGGGCAACGTAGTCAGTAATCCGGCTTTAGCCGCCGACAGGCCCAGGCTTTTCGAGACGTCGCTGAGCATCGGCGCCATGCTCGACAACGCCGGACGCAGGTTCAAGGCGACCAATACCAGCCCCAGTAACAACAGCCAGGGACGTATTAGTACCGGATTATGTTGCTGCACCTGCTCATCGTCAGCTTCGGCATCGATCAGCAGTTCATTGATGTCACGGGGGCCTGTGCTCGCCTGAGGCGCCTTAGTCGTCATTTGATTCTCTGGTCAGGTTCTGGATCAGACCGGGCATCCTGTTGGAGAACGACAGAGAACACAAGGTTGGTCAATCTGTGGGCTTGCCTTCGAATCCCTTAACGCGGCGTGTCAGATATACCGCCATCGCGCATAAATATATGAAACTCAGAAACGTCCTACATACCTCCCCGTGGCCTTCGCAGACAAGTCTGTCTCCTACGATGGTCTGGGTCCGGTCTACGCGGAAGTTTCTTACATAGATAACGGAAATGGCCGGCTTCCATGGGTCTGGCAGGGTGTTATTAAACGTGGCGCTAATTATCGCGCTAAACACGCCAAGGAGGTTCGATGTCTGCCAATCCCTATGCTACGCCGCAGTCCGCACTGGAAGTCACTCAAGAGGACGAGTCGGCTTTTTTCGTCGTATCGATAACAAAGCTAGCCATAATGTTCATCATGACGTCCGGGCTTTATTATGTTTACTGGTCATATAAAAACTGGAAGATTTATAAGGACTCGACGGGTGCCAGTATTTGGCCAGGTGCCAGAGGATTATTTAATATATTTTTTGTGTATGTGCTTTTTCAGCGTATCAATCAAGGCATTGAACATTCCGGTCGTCATTTGGCCTGGTTTCCCAAATTTCGTGCTATTGCTCTGATAGGGTTGACCTTGATTGGGATGGGCCAGGGTCTGCTTGCCGGCTTCGGGCTGAGCGCGGCGGTGTCCCTGGTCTTGCTATGTGCCGAGACCTACCTGCTGATCGGCGCGCAACGGGCCATCAATTATCTGGAGGATGATTCACGGGGTGAGAGCAATGCCAGATTTACGCTGCTTAACTACGCGTGGATGCTGCTGGGGCTTTGCTTGTGGGGTTTCAGTGTCATTACTCTCATGGGCATGAGGGACCTTGGGATTCTGTAATCGACACGCTCCTTGGGGAAATGCAACAGCCATAAAAAACCCGGACCAAAGCCCGGGTTTCTTTATGCTGCCTGTCACCAAATCAATGCAGAATCTGGCTCAGGAACAACTTGGTGCGGTCGCTTTGCGGGTTGTCGAAGAAGTCGTTTGGCGCGGCCTCTTCGACGATTTCACCCTTGTCCATGAAGATCACCCGGTTTGCCACGGTGCGGGCAAAGCCCATTTCGTGGGTTACGCAGAGCATGGTCATGCCGTCTTCTGCGAGGCTGACCATGGTGTCGAGCACTTCCTTGACCATTTCTGGATCGAGGGCCGAGGTCGGCTCATCGAACAGCATGATTTTCGGCTTCATGCACAGGGCACGAGCAATCGCCACACGCTGCTGCTGACCACCGGAAAGCTGGCCAGGGTATTTGTGCGCCTGCTCTGGAATCCGCACCCGCTCCAGGTAATGCATGGCGATTTCTTCAGCCTTGCGCTTAGGCATCTTGCGCACCCACATCGGCGCCAACGTGCAGTTTTGCAAGATGGTCAGGTGCGGGAACAGATTGAAATGCTGGAACACCATGCCCACTTCACGCCGGATCGCTTCAATCTGCTTGAGATCGTTGGTCAGTTCAGTGCCGTCGACAATGATGCGACCCTGCTGGTGCTCTTCCAGACGGTTGATACAGCGGATCGTGGTCGACTTGCCCGAACCCGAAGGTCCGCATAACACGATACGCTCGCCCTGCCGGACGTTCAGGTTGATGTCTTTCAACACGTGGAACTGGCCGTACCACTTGTGCACGCCCTGCATCTGGATCATGCCTTCAGCGCCCAGAGGCTGTTTGATTGCTTCACTCATCACAAAACTCCTAACGCTTGTGGCCTGTGTCCAACTTACGCTCCAAATGCATGGAGTAGCGGGACATGCCGAAACAGAAGATCCAGAACACCAGGGCCGCGAAGACATAGCCTTCGGTGGCCATACCGAGCCATTTCGGGTCGGCGGCGGCTTGCTTGACGCTGTTGAGCAGGTCGAACAAGCCAATGATGATCACCAGACTGGTGTCCTTGAACAGGGCAATAAAGGTGTTCACGATGCCCGGAATCACCAGTTTCAACGCTTGCGGCAGAATCACCAGACCCATGCTGCGCCAGTAACCCAGGCCCATGGCAGCGGCCGCTTCGTACTGACCTTTGGGGATGGCCTGCAAACCACCGCGCACCACTTCAGCCACATAGGCCGACTGGAACAGGATCACCCCGATCAAGGCCCGTAGCAACTTGTCGAAGCTCATGCCTTCGGGCAGGAACAACGGCAACATCACCGAGGACATGAACAGCACGGTAATCAACGGAACGCCGCGCCAGAACTCGATGAACGTCACGCAGACCACACGAATCGCCGGCATTTTCGAACGTCGACCCAAGGCCAGCACAATACCCAGTGGCAGAGCGCCGGCGATGCCTACGGTGGCGATGACCAGGGTCAGCATCAAGCCGCCCCATTGGCTGGTCGCCACGTTGGCCAGGCCGAAAGTGCCGCCGTGCATCAGGAAGTACGCCACAGTCGGGTAGATCACCAGAAAGCACAGCCCGTAAACGGCCTTGCGTGGGAACTTCGAGACAAACAAGGGCGCGGCACCGATAACCGCCAACAACACGGTCAGGTCGATGCGCCAGCGCAGTTCGACGGGGTAGTAGCCGTACATGAACTGGCCGAAACGTTGCTCGATGAACACCCAGCATGCACCGGCCTTGGTGCAGTCGGCGCGGGTGGTACCGACCCAGTTGGCATCGAAAATCGTCCATCCCAATAAAGGCGGAACGATCAACCAGACCAGGTAGAAAGCAAACAGCGTCAGCAGGGTATTGAGCCAACTGGAGAACAGGTTGGCCCGCATCCACGCCACGACACCCACGCTTAGCGTGGGGGGTGGCATGTCGGGTTTGAAAGTATGGGTTGTCATGCGCTTTTCCTCACCGTTCGATCAGCGCAATGCGCTTGTTGTACCAGTTCATCAGCAGCGAAATGCTGATACTGATCGCCAGGTAAACGCTCATGGTGATCGCAATCACCTCGATAGCCTGACCGGTCTGATTGAGCACCGTGCCAGCAAACAACGAAACCATTTCCGGGTAACCGATACCGGCTGCCAGCGAAGAGTTCTTCGCCAGGTTCAGGTATTGGCTGGTCAGCGGTGGAATGATCACCCGCAGGGCTTGCGGGATGATGACCTTGCGCAGGGTCGGGCCAGGGCGCAGGCCCAACGAGCGCGCCGCCTCGGTCTGACCGTGGCTCACCGACTTGATCCCGGAACGCACGATTTCGGCGATAAACGCCGCTGTGTACACGGTCAAGGCGATGGTCAGGGCCAGCAGTTCCGGGATCATTACCCAGCCGCCGACAAAGTTGAAGCCTTTGAGCTCCGGCATTTCCCAGTGCAGCGGATTGCCCGATATCAGAACGCACAGCGCCGGAATCACCACCATCAAGACCAGGCCAGCCCAGAACTTGTGGAAAGGCACGCCGGTGGCTTCGAAGCGTTTGTTGGCCCAGCGGACCATCAGAATGACGGCGACGACGGCCACCACCACGCTGCCCAGAAACGGCCAGAAAGCGTCGGTCAGGGTCGCGCCCGGCATGTTCAAGCCGCGATTACTGAAAAAGAACATACCGCCAATGCTATGGCTGCCGCGCGGACCCGGCATGGTCAGGAAGACGGCGAAGTACCAAAACAGAATTTGCAGCAATGGCGGGATATTACGGAAAACCTCGACGTAAACCGTGGCTAGCTTGCTGATCATCCAGTTAGGTGACAACCGGGCAACGCCAACGATGAAGCCCAGCAGCGTCGCCAGCACGACACCAATGACCGTCACCAGCAAAGTGTTCAGCAGACCGATAACGAACACCCGTGCATACGTGTCGGATTCGGTGTAATCGATCAAATGTTGAGCGATGCCAAAACCGGCGCTCCGATCAAGGAAGCCGAACCCGGACGTGATACCGCGATGCTGAAGGTTTGTCTGGGTGTTATCGAACAGATACCAACCCATGAAGATCACCACGCCAATCGTGATGATCTGGAATAGCCACGCACGCACTTTAGGATCGCTGAGGGAAAACCTCTGCTTTGGTGCGCCGATTTGATTTTGCATGAAGTGCCCCATGAAGATTGGAACAGAACAACGCTCGGTAACGGTTAAAGGTTACCGAGCGCAGGGCCTATCAGCGCACTGGAGGTGCGTATTGAATGCCGCCGTTGTTCCACAGCGCGTTCAGACCACGGTCGATCTTCAGCGGAGTGCTTTGTCCGAGGTTCCTCTCAAAGACTTCGCCGTAGTTACCGACCTGTTTAACGATCTGTACGACCCAGTCTTTCGGCAGTTTCAGGTCTTTACCGTATTCACCGTCAGTACCGAGCAAGCGAGCAACGTCCGGGTTTTTGCTGGCTTTAGCTTCTTCTACAACGTTTTTCGACGTAACGCCCATTTCCTCAGCGTTAACCATGGCGAACAGGGTCCACTTGACGATGGAGAACCAGTCTTCGTCGCCCTTACGCACGACAGGGCCCAGTGGCTCCTTGGAGATGGTCTCAGGCATTACCACGTAATCGTCTGGGCTCGCCAGTTTGCTACGCTGTGCGAACAGCTGCGATTTGTCGGAGGTCAGCACATCACAACGACCGCTTTCCAGCGACTTGGCGCTTTCGTCAGAGGTGTCGAACGTGATCGGGGTGTACTTAAGCTTGTTGGCGCGGAAGAAGTCGGAAACGTTCAGCTCAGTCGTAGTACCGGCCTGGATACAGATGGTCGCGCCATCCAGTTCCTTGGCGCTTTTAACACCCAGCTTTTTGTTTACCAGAAAGCCAACGCCGTCGTAGTACGTCACGCCGGCAAACACCAGGCCCATGCCCGCGTCACGGGAACTGGTCCAGGTGGTGTTACGCGACAGCACGTCGATTTCGCCCGATTGCAGCGCAGTGAAGCGCTCTTTGGCGTTCAACTGACTGAACTTGACCTTGGTAGCGTCACCAAAGACAGCAGCAGCGACAGCGCGACAAACGTCAGCGTCGATACCCAGGATCTTGCCTGTCGAGTCTGGAACCGAAAAACCTGGCAGGCCATCACTGACACCGCACTGAACAAAACCCTTTTTGTGAATGGCGTCGAGGGTCGCGCCTGCGTGAGCAAAACTGCTAACACCGAGAACCGCTGCCGCCGTCAGTACAGCCAGGGTGGATTTCAACATCTTCATTCAAACCTCCAGTTTGCTCTTTGTTGTGTAGGAGCTTGAGTCCCGTCGCACCCTTGTGAGGCGTTAATGACCCGTGCTGGCTTATTTTTGGGTCACGCAACGTAAGACCTGGACCACGAGTCTGGCGCGAGATCTACCCGACACCACCGACCCGCAGCCCGTCAATCGGCCGAATGGACTGAAGCCCCCATGATGTCCGCTGGACCAGTCCGGTACAGAACGAACCGTACGCAGAATATTGATACATGGGTTACAAGCTCCCCCGCGGCCATCAGTCGCCTGATAGTGTTACCGTCCGGGGTGAGCGCATTCACTCCGAAGGTTGTATAGCAAAGCCCGTACCAGCATGCTGGCAATGTCGAATTAGCGACACATCAACGGCAAAACTTGTAACCTTGCGACATCGTCCAAACCTATTTTTTGAATGCGCCCTGTACTAACGCACTGCGAAAGAGCGCACGCACACTAATGGAGCAGCCATGACCACCCCTTTGACCCTCCAACCCGTAAAGACCGCCGATGCCTGCGTCATCTGGTTACATGGCTTGGGCGCCGACCGTTACGATTTCATGCCTGTCGCTGAAACGCTGCAAGCCACGTTGCTGACAACACGCTTCGTTTTGCCCCAGGCCCCGACCCGCGCAGTCACCATAAATGGTGGCTACGAGATGCCCAGCTGGTACGACATTCTGGCCATGAGCCCGGCCCGGGCCATCAGTCACGAGCAGCTTGAGACATCGGCTCAGATGCTCCTGAACCTGATCGAAGAGCAGAGCGACAGCGGCATCGACCCGGCACGAATCTTCCTGGCCGGTTTCTCCCAAGGTGGCGCGGTGGTATTGCACACCGCATTCCTGCGCTGGCAGGGGCCATTGGGCGGTGTGCTTGCGCTGTCCACTTACGCGCCTACCTTCAGTGATCAACTGACCCTTTCTGCGAGCCAACAACGGACCCCCGCGTATTGCTTGCACGGGCACTATGATGATGTGGTGCAAAATTCCATGGGGCGCACCGCGTATGAGTACCTGAAAGCCTTGGGCGTCACCGCAACATGGCAGGAATACCCAATGGGCCACGAAGTGTTACCGCAGGAAATTACCGACATTGGCGTTTGGTTGGCGCAAAAGCTGCGTTAATCGTTCAATCAGAGCGGACAAATGCCACCTGAAGCGCGCTGAGAAGCCCTGATTTGACATGTCGTGTAGGGCATTTGGCATGGCACTACGCCGCGCCCGGTTCTTGCTTTACACTGCCTGTCGTATATTCCTTAATCAATTGACGAGATGACCGTGCTCAGAGCACTCAAAAAGATGTTCGGTAAAAGCGAGGCTGAGCAGCTCGCGCCCAGCCCCATCGCTCCTTCGCCTGCTGCTATCGGCCCAACCGAGGGCGATCAACGGCCACACAACGCAAAAAAATCGGTACCTGCCAGCACGCCTGTCCAGGATCAGCACACGCACATCGAATCCGCAAAAGTCGAACAACCCAAGGCCGAGCGCCCGCGCCGTGAACGCGCACCAAAACCACCGGTCATCGCCTGGAAGCCTGAAGACTTCGTCGTAGAGCCACAGGAAGGCAAAACCCGCTTTCACGACTTCAACCTGTCGCCCGAACTGATGCACGCCATCCACGACCTGGGTTTCCCGTATTGCACGCCAATCCAGGCCGAAGTATTGGGCTTTACCCTCGCGGGCAAAGACGCCATCGGTCGCGCGCAAACCGGCACCGGCAAAACCGCCGCATTCTTGATTTCGATCATTACGCAGCTGGAACAGACCCCGCCACCCAAAGAGCGCTACATGGGCGAACCGCGTGCCCTGATCATCGCCCCAACCCGCGAGCTGGTGGTGCAGATCGCCAAGGATGCGGCCAGCCTGACCAAATACACCGGCCTCAACGTCATGACATTCGTCGGAGGCATGGACTTCGACAAGCAGCTCAAGCAGCTCGAAGCCCGCCACTGCGACATTCTGGTGGCCACACCGGGCCGTCTGCTGGACTTCAACCAGCGCGGCGAAGTGCACCTGGACATGGTCGAAGTTATGGTTCTGGACGAAGCCGACCGCATGCTCGACATGGGCTTCATCCCGCAAGTGCGCCAGATTATTCGCCAGACCCCACACAAGGGCGAACGCCAGACCCTGCTGTTCTCCGCGACCTTCACCGAAGACGTGATGAACCTCGCCAAACAGTGGACCACCGATCCGGCCATCGTCGAAATCGAAGCGGAAAACGTGGCCAGCGAAATGGTCGAGCAGCATATCTATGCCGTGGCAGCCGCCGACAAGTACAAGTTGCTCTACAACCTCGTAACCGAGAACAACTGGGAACGCGTGATGGTCTTCGCCAACCGCAAGGATGAAGTGCGGCGCATCGAAGAGCGTCTGGTGCGTGATGGCGTAAACGCCGCGCAGTTGTCCGGCGATGTCCCGCAGCACAAACGCATCAAGACCCTGGAAGGCTTCCGCGAAGGTAAAATTCGTGTCTTGGTGGCCACCGATGTCGCAGGTCGCGGGATTCATATCGACGGCATCAGCCACGTGATCAACTTCACCCTGCCCGAAGTGCCGGACGATTATGTGCACCGCATCGGCCGTACCGGTCGTGCTGGCGCCAGCGGTGTCTCGATCAGCTTTGCCGGGGAAGATGACTCCTATCAGTTGCCTTCGATCGAGGCGCTGTTAGGCCGCAAGATCAGCTGCGAAACGCCACCAACCGAGTTGTTGAAACCGGTGGTGCGCAAGAGCGCTCAGCCTTTGTAAAAGACCACTGCATCATAAAAAAAAGCGCATCCCGGTTTCGGTGATGCGCTTTTTTTTGCTCCGTGAAATCAGGAGCCCATGTATTCGCAAAGAAGCCAGTTCGGGATCAGGTCTTATCGACCCAACGCCCCGCCGCCGCGTGATCACTGTCGCGGCCTTCGACCCAGTGTGGGCCGTCGAGGGAGGTCTCTTTCTTCCAGAACGGTGCGCGGGTTTTCAGATAGTCCATCACGAACGCGCAGGCATCGAATGCCGCTTGCCGGTGAGCACTGGCAACGCCGACAAAGACTATTGGCTCGCCCGGCTCCAGAGCGCCCACCCGGTGCAGCACCTCTAGTCTGAGCAAAGGCCAGCGCTGTTCGGCTTCAGCGGCGATTTTGCCAAGCGCCTTTTCGGTCATGCCGGGGTAATGCTCCAGGAACATCCCCGCGACCTCCCGCCCCTCGTTGAAGTCGCGCACATAGCCAATGAAGCTGACCACCGCACCAACCCCCACATTGGCAGCGTGCAAGGCATTCACTTCGACGCCCGGATCGAACGCAGCTGTCTGCACCCGAATTGCCATATTCAGCCTCCGGTCACGGTAGGGAAGAACGCCACTTCATCGCCTGATACCAGCGGCTCGTCGAGCTGACACAGCTCCTCGTTGCGGGCGCACATCAGGTTTTGTTCGGCCAACACCTGCCACACACCACCACGCAGTACCAAATGCGTACGCAGTGCGTCGAGGGTGGCGAACTCGCCGTCTACCGTTTCGGTATCCAGCCCCAAGGCCTCGCGATAACGAGCGAAATACAGGACTTTAAAGGTCATTGCGCGTCCACCGGCTCTTCAGCAATGAAGTGACCACTCTTACCGCCGAGCTTTTCCAGCAGGCGGACGTTTTCGATGATCATGCCGCGATCCACCGCCTTGCACATGTCATAGATAGTCAGCGCAGCGACACTCGCCGCCGTCAGCGCTTCCATTTCCACGCCGGTCTGCCCGGACAGTTTGCAGCGGGCGACGATGCGCACCGCATCTTCACCGTCCGCGCTCAACTCGACCTTGACGCCGGTCAGCAGCAACGGATGACACAGCGGGATCAAATCCGAGGTTTTCTTTGCCGCTTGAATGCCGGCAATACGTGCCACGGCGAACACGTCCCCTTTGGGATGACCACCACTGACAATCATTTGCAGGGTTTCAGGGCGCATACGCACAAACGCTTGGGCCACAGCCTCACGGAACGTCACGTTTTTGTCGGTGACGTCGACCATATTGGCGCGACCTTGGGAATCGAGATGAGTTAGCACAGCGTTACTCCTGAATAGGAGTGGGGATTGTAAACCTAAAACTGGAACTACCTCATTAACTGCAGGAGCGAACATGTTCGCTCCTGCAGGTTCATCCACAGCTCTCAATCAAGCGTTACAAATGGCTCTCCGCATACTCAGCGAGGATCGAACGTGGCACCCCTTGCAGGGTGATGTGCACACCATTGGGGAAGTCTTTGAAACGCTCCGTCAGGTAAGTGAGGCCAGAACTGGTGGCCGACAGGTACGGGGTATCGATTTGCGCCAGGTTACCCAGGCAGACCACTTTGGAACCGGAACCGGCACGGGTGATGATGGTTTTCATCTGGTGCGGTGTGAGGTTCTGGCATTCGTCGATCAGGATCAGGCTTTGCTGGAAACTGCGTCCACGGATGTAGTTGAGGGATTTGAACTGCAACGGCACTTTGCTGAGGATGTAGTCGACACTGCCATGGGTGTTTTCGTCATCCATGTGCAGCGCTTCCAGGTTATCAGTGATGGCGCCGAGCCACGGCTCCATTTTTTCTGCTTCGGTGCCGGGTAGGAAGCCAATCTCCTGATCCAGCCCCTGCACGCTGCGGGTGGCGATAATGCGCCGATAGCGCTTGCTGACCATGGTCTGCTCGATGGCTGCCGCCAAGGCGAGAATGGTTTTACCCGAACCGGCTGCGCCCGACAGATTGACCAGATGGATGTCTGGATCAAGCAAGGCAAACAACGCCAGGCCTTGGTAGATGTCCCGTGGCTTCAGGCCCCAGGCTTCCTGGTGCAACAAAGGCTCCTGATGCATGTCGAGAATCAGCAGTTCATCGGCCTGGATACCTTTGATCCAGCCGACAAAACCTTGCGCATCGATGATGAACTCATTGATGTGCACTGCCGGCAGGTTGTCGATGAGTTGCACCCGATGCCATGTGCGGCCGTGATCCTGGCGAGTTTCGACCTTGCTGACACGGTCCCAGAAGGAGCCGGTCATGGTGTGGTAGCCGCGCGACAGCATGGACACGTCGTCGACCAGTTGGTCGGTGCTGTAATCCTCTGCGGCGATCCCACACGCCCGCGCCTTGAGGCGCATGTTGATGTCTTTGGTCACCAGCACTACAGGCAAGTCCTTATTGCGCACGTGCAGGTCGATCAATTGGTTAATGATGATGTTGTCGTTCAGGTGCTCGGGCAACAAGCTGTTGGGCTCGGCCCGCTTGTTCATCAGGATCGAAAGAAAGCCTTTGCAGATGCCTGTGCCACGATCGATCGGTACGCCCTGTTCAACCTCCTCCGGTGTCGCGTTGCCCAGTGTCTTGTCGATCAGACGAATCGCCTGACGGCACTCGGCAGCAACCGAATGCTTGCCGGCCTTGAGCTTGTCCAGCTCTTCGAGGACGGTCATGGGGATAGTGACGTGATGCTCTTCGAAATTCAGCAGTGCGTTTGGATCATGGATCAATACGTTGGTATCGAGCACGTAAAGGATTGGCTGGTTAGAAGAAGGGGTGCGTCCGTGATCATCCATACTCGCTCACCTTTTTAGAAGCCAAGCAACGCAATACAACAACAGTTCTGCGCCACGGAAAGGCCGCCGTAGCTCTCCTCTTCAGGCAGAGGAGAAAATGCTCAAGATGGGTCTGGGATGACGCCACCTGTGTTGCAGGTTTCGGCGGTCTGTATTGGTAATACCGCAAAACTCATGACAGAAAAAAGCACTTTGACGTTTTTTTGAAGTTTATTTTTCAGCATGACGAATAGCGCTTGGCGAGACCGTAAAGCACCGTTACAGTCAGGAGTCTGCCTGACCCGAATTGTCGAAAAAATCCATCGCATCCCGCCCTTCAAATGCCTGCATTCCTTTGCTCCACGGGCCTTTCAGGGGTAGTCGTGACAATCCTGCCATCGAAGTCCACTTTGTGCCGTATTGGCGATCAGCCAAGGCAACGCCGTCTCGACTTTATTGTGGATGTCATGAAATACAATGACCCCGCGTCGCCACAGCAGCATCAGGGTCAAGACCCGCTCGCTGGCCTGTTGGGCGGAAATGTTTCGGTTCCAATCCTGAGAATCGATATTCCACAGCGAAACCTTCAGCCCCTGGGCGCGGAAATATTCGGCGCTGTCGGCCCGGCGGTGACCGTAAGGGGGACGGAACAACGGCAGGTAGTTGTCGGGCAACACCTGCTGCAACAGCACGGCGCTGCGCTGAACCGAGTTCTGCCAGTCGGACCACTGGCTGTGTGAACGGTATTCCCAGCCCTGCAAGCCCACGCATTGCTGCTTATAGAGCCCCTGTACCTCCGGCACGGAGCTTTTTTCCAGGCGCATCTGCATGTTTTTGCCCAGTACGAAAAAAGCAGCGTTGAGCTTTTGCTGGCGCAGGTACTCGGTTAACCAATCCGTGGTGCCACCGACGACTGTCGGGCCACTGTCGAAGGTGAGCAGAAATGCCCGGTCATTGAGTTCATCGCCCGTGAGTTCGTCTGAGTTGTAACGCTCGATTTCGCTGCTGACCAGCGGGAACAAGGCCGCCATGCGCAGCAGCTCGTTCAGGTAGCGCTCGTGAAACGCCCGGCTCGGTACCGCCCAGGCCGCATAGAACGAATCATCGGCGACCTGAAAATTGTCGGCCCGCTCGCGCAACATCTCCATGTCCTCGACCAGTACGCAGAAAGAGGCGTCCTGCTCGCAGCTCTGTTGCGCAAACTGGTAATTCTCCAACAAGCGCGCCCACAGACGCTGGCGGATCAAATTCAGCGAAACCATGTTGATTTTCTTCAGCCCCAGACGCGCTTTAAGGCCCGCTTCATCCTGGCTTTCGCTAACCAGCAAGGCATGCGCAAAGGCCAGAATCTCGGCGCGCGAGGCGACATCGAACAAGACCGGCGAGGTCAAATGCTCAGGCCATACGCTGCGATCCAGCATGGCGGGCACAGCAGGCCCGGCCGCCTGAGCGTTGAAGCAGAACAGGCAGACCGAGATGAATAAAACAATGCGCACAATCAAATCCCCAGAAAATCCCCGCGACGCACTATAGCTGGAGTCCACACCTCCCACCCCCTAGAATCGCGCCACGATTAAAGGAGACGATTTTATGCTGATGGTGATTTCCCCAGCCAAAACCCTCGATTTCGAAACCCCGCCGGCAACCGCACGCTTCACGTTGCCGCAGTACCTGGATCACTCTCAGGAACTGATGGTTCAACTGCGTGAGTTGACCCCCGTGCAGATCGGCGAACTGATGCATCTATCGGACAAGCTCTCGGGGCTTAATGCCGCACGTTTCGGTAGCTGGACGCCGGCTTTCACCCCAGCGAACGCCAAGCAGGCGCTGCTGGCGTTCAAGGGGGATGTCTACACCGGGTTGCAAGCCGAAAATTTCACCGACGCCGACTTCACCTATGCCCAGGACCATCTGCGCATGCTCTCCGGCCTTTATGGCCTGTTGCGCCCGCTGGACCTAATGCAGCCTTACCGGCTGGAGATGGGCACCAAACTGAGCAACGACCGCGGCAAAGACCTCTATGCGTTCTGGGGCACGCACATCAGTGAGTGGCTGAACCAGGCGCTGGCCGACCAAGGCGATGACGTGTTGCTGAATCTGGCCTCCAATGAGTACTTCTCGGCGGTGAAGCGCTCTACCCTCAATGCGCGGATCATCAACACCGAATTCCGCGACTGGAAGAACGGGCAGTACAAAATTATCAGTTTCTACGCGAAAAAAGCCCGGGGAATGATGAGCCGTTTTGTGATCAAAGAGCGCATCGACAATCCCGATGCACTAAAACAGTTCAATGAGCACGGCTATTGTTACAGCCCGGCGCATTCGAAAGCAGACACCCTGGTTTTCCTACGGGAGACAGCCGATCAGTAATTGCATGATGAGGTGCACGGCTTATTCGAAAGCGTGCACATTGTCACCCTTCCCAGCCGATTGACTGGTACATTTGGACAATTAAATGACGCCAGTAAAATGGCGTGTAAAATTTAAATCCAAATTTCTCAAAAAAATTACAGCTTTTTTTCACTCCGTTAGACCCCCTATTTAAAGTAGTGGCCTATACGTGTCTCCTGCCCGCAACTCCCCATTCATTATGGCTCTGCCAAAAAGTGCCACTAATATGCAAGTACGCTTTCTGCAGATTTTAGGTAGCTTAGTTTCGAAATGAATACCGCTAGCCCGGAACTAATATCAAAATCAGAGGCTCTTAGTCATCGTAACAATTCTCGCCAATTATGTAAGCGATGACGTACATAGTGACAAGACGATCCGGGAAATCACCCACTAGCAAGTTCGACCGCAGGGTCGATGAGTTAGCCCAGGAGATCACGCAATACCGGGTATCTTAATACGATCAGGAAAAGCACCTTTCCAGTGCTTGTGGCAATTGTCAGGTCACGCACATCAAGGCCTTGAACCAAGACCTGTGCGCTCCGCGCTTGCCGGCAACGCGTCCTGAAATGCTTTGCCAAGCCCCACGGGCCAGAGCCTGACAATAGGCCACGTACAGCCCTTATCAGCGTCATTGAGTGCGCCACTTATTAGGCCCTCACAACTTAACTATGCCTACGTCCGCGCTGTGACGCTCTAAGCGTCACACTGTTGGGCGGATGATTATTGCGGCTCAACCTCAATATCCAGCCAACTTATGGCGTGAATAAACAAGGAGAATACGATGCGTATCAGCATCTTTGGTTTGGGCTATGTCGGTGCAGTATGTGCCGGTTGCCTGTCTGCACGTGGTCATGATGTAGTGGGTGTAGACATCTCGAGTGCCAAGATTGACCTGATCAACAATGGCAAATCGCCTATCGTTGAACCGGGCCTGGAAGAGCTTCTGGCACAAGGCATCAAAACCGGGAAACTGCGTGGCACCACGGACTTCTCTGCCGCTATTCGCGACACTGATTTGTCGATGATTTGCGTGGGCACGCCCAGCAAAAAGAACGGCGATCTGGAACTCGATTACATCGAATCCGTCTGCCGGGAAATTGGCTTTGTCCTGCGTGACAAGACCACCCGTCACACCATCGTCGTGCGCAGCACCGTCTTGCCGGGCACTGTCGCCAACGTAGTGATTCCGATCCTCGAAGACTGCTCCGGCAAAAAAGCCGGTGTCGACTTCGGTGTCGCGGTCAACCCTGAGTTCCTGCGTGAAAGCACTGCGATCAAGGATTACGATCTGCCACCGATGACCGTGATCGGCGAGTTCGACAAAGCCTCCGGTGACGTGCTGCAAGCGCTGTACGAAGAGCTCGACGCACCGATCATCCGCAAGGACATCGCTGTCGCCGAGATGATCAAGTACACCTGCAACGTCTGGCATGCAACCAAGGTCACCTTCGCCAACGAGATCGGCAACATCGCTAAAGCGGTGGGCGTCGATGGGCGTGAAGTGATGGAAGTGGTCTGCCAGGACAAAACACTCAACCTTTCCCAGTACTACATGCGTCCAGGCTTCGCTTTCGGCGGCTCTTGCCTGCCCAAAGATGTTCGCGCCCTGACCTACCGTGCCGGCTCGCTGGACGTTGATGCGCCGCTGCTCAACTCGCTGATGCGCAGCAACGTTTCGCAAGTGCAGAACGCGTTCGACATCATCACCAGCCATGACAAACGCAAAGTCGCCTTGCTCGGCCTCAGCTTCAAGGCCGGCACCGATGACCTGCGCGAAAGCCCGCTGGTGGACCTGGCAGAAATGCTGATCGGCAAGGGCTACGACCTGAGCATCTACGACACCAACGTCGAATATGCCCGCATGCACGGCGCGAACAAGGAATACATCGAGTCGAAGATCCCTCACGTCTCGTCCTTGCTCAACTCGGACTTTGACGAAGTGATCAACAACTCCGACGTGATCATCCTCGGCAACCGTGACGAGAAGTTCCGCGCCCTGGCAGACAAAGCCCCGGCCGGCAAACAGGTTATCGACCTGGTCGGTTTCATGTCCAACGCCACAAGCACAAGTGGCCGGACCGAAGGTATCTGCTGGTAATCCAGCTGCCCTGACAGCGTCAGTCAAGGTCTGTGGGAGCGAATCCGCTCCCACACGTCCCCCTCACCTTAACTGACGGGCATCAGCTACACATGCCTGCCTTAACCCATTCGGGCCAACCCAAAAGGCTCTCCCGATATCGAGACGGATGCAGATTATGCACAGGCTAAAGCACGGCCTACTTCAGGCCGCAGGTTGGCTGTTTTATCTCAGTATATTAATGGGCCTCGCTTTGGCGCTGCCTTCCAGTATCTTCGACTCTCAGTCGAAGAACTTTCTGTTCCTGATTGGCGCTGTCGGCATCTGGCGCTACTCCATGGGCGCCACGCACTTTCTGCGCGGCATGCTGTTTCTGTACGTGGTCTATCCGCACCTGCGCCGCAAAGTGCGCAAGCTCGGCAGCGCGGCAGATCCATCCCATGTGTTTCTGATGGTCACCAGTTTTCGAATCGATGCCCTGACCACCGCTCAGGTGTACAGCTCGGTGATTCGCGAAGCCATTGAATGCGGCTACCCGACAACGATTGTCTGCTCCCTGGTAGAGATGTCCGACGAGCTGCTGGTCAAGAGCATGTGGGCCAGACTCAATCCGCCTGAGCGGGTCAAGCTCGACTTCGTGCGTATCGCAGGCACCGGTAAACGCGACGGCCTGGCCTTTGGCTTCCGCGCCATTTCCCGGCACATGCCCGATGCCCGTGCCGTGGTTGCGGTAATTGATGGCGACACCGTGCTCAGTCCGGGTGTCGTGCGCAAGACCGTGCCTTGGTTCCAGTTGTTCGGCAACGTTGGCGGCTTGACCACCAATGAGTTCTGCGAAGTCCGTGGCGGCTACATCATGAGCGAATGGCACAAGCTGCGCTTCGCCCAACGTCACCTCAATATGTGTTCCATGGCCCTGTCCAAGCGCGTGCTGACCATGACCGGCCGGATGTCTGTGTTCCGTGCCGAAGTGGTTACCGACCCGGAATTCATCGCCGACGTCGAAAGCGACTCCCTGCACCATTGGCGTCTGGGCACTTTCAAGTTCCTGACCGGCGATGACAAGTCCAGCTGGTTCAGTTTGATGCGTTTGGGTTACGACACGTTCTACGTGCCGGACGCCTCGATCAACACCGTTGAACATCCGCCGGAAAAGAGCTTCATCAAGGCCAGCCGCAAACTGATGTTCCGCTGGTACGGCAACAACCTGCGGCAGAACTCCCGCGCGTTGGGCCTGGGTGTAAGGCGCCTGGGATTGTTCACCAGCGTGGTGTTGTTCGATCAACGCGTGTCGATGTGGACCTCGATTCTGGGGCTGACCGTCGCCCTGATCGCCAGCTTCAAATATGGCGTGACGTTCATCCTGATGTACCTGCTGTGGATCGGTATCACCCGCCTGATCCTGACGCTGTTGCTGTCCTGCACCGGACACACCATCGGCCCCGCTTACCCCGTGATTCTCTATTACAACCAGATCGTCGGTGCGCTGGTGAAAATCTACGTTTTCTTCCGCCTCGATCAACAGTCCTGGACTCGCCAGGACACCAAACTCACTCGCGACCTGGCCAGCTTCCAACGTTGGTTCAACACCTGGTCGTCTCGGACCATGACCTTCTCCGCAGGCAGCGTGTTCGTCGCTGTGCTGCTGACGATGGTCTGACCACCGGGCCAATGGATCAATTGATTAAGTAGGAATTACCGCCATGAATACCGCCGTGAATGTGAATGTAGTGCATGAATCTGAAGCTCAGCGCCAGCACGCTCGGGTCAAAATACCGGCCAAACTGCGCTTCTTCGGCAGCGACGGTACCGCCCATATTGCCCAGGTCGAAGACCTGTCTGCCGGCGGTCTGTGCTTCAACGCCGGCCGGCAGCCCCTGAAAGTCGGGGAAGTACAGAAAGGCCGCCTGCAATTCGTCATCGATAACCTTGGCCTGGCCATGGACGTTGAACTGCAGGTTCGCTCCTTTGATGCTCGTACCGGTCGTGCCGGCTGCCAGTTCCAGAACCTGGAACAACAAGACATCGCCACCCTGCGCCACCTGATCACCTCGCACTTGAGCGGTGACATTGTGACCATGGGCGAAGTACTCGCCACCTTGCAGCGCGACAATTTCACCAAGGCACGCAAGGTCAAGGACGGCGGCAGCGGCATGACGTTCTTCGGCCGTATGCGCGCCGTGATCTTCAGCTTGGGGATCTTCATCGTCGGCCTGGTCGCGTTCGGCTTTATCTTCAAGTCGGTTTATGGTCTGTACTTCGTCAGCCATGCAACCGCCGGCGTGGTCAGCGTGCCAAGCATGGACGTGACCATGCCTCGCGAAGGGACCGTGCAAAGCCTGGCGGGTACTGATGGCGTGGTCGCCAAAGGTGCACCACTGGCCTCGTTCAGCACCAGCATGCTGGAAATGCTCAAAGACCACTTGGATGACGCGCAACTGCAACCGGCCAAGGTCGAAGACCTGTTCGCCCGGCAATTGAGCGGCACCCTGACCAGCCCTTGTGATTGCATCATCGCCAAACAACTGGTCGCTGACGGCCAGTTCGCCGGCAAAGGCGCAGTGATCTTCCAACTGGTCCCACGCAACACCGAAGCCACAGTCGACGCTCGCTTCAGCTATCGCCAGTTCGCTGACGTGCGCCCCGGTACCCGTGTGAACTTCCAGGTCGCAGGCGAAGATGAAATCCGTCACGGCAAGATCGTCAGCAGCACTAACAACAGCAGCACCGACCTGTCGACCGACATTCGCGTGCAGATCAAGCCTGACCAAGCTCTGAGCAGCAGCCTGTCCGGCCGTCCGGTGGAAGTCACCAGCGATCGTGGCCCTTCATTGAACTGGCTGATCGACAAAGCCATGGCCGTGGGTCTCTAAACATGGCTAGCCCACTACGAAAGCTGTCGACCCCTACCCTGCTGGGCCTCGCCGTGGCGATCGGCCTTAGCGGTTGCGCTGGCCTGCCCGATCAGCGCTTGGCCAACGAAGCCCTCAAACGCGGCGATACCGCGATGGCACAGCAGAACTATCGGCAACTGGCGGACCTGGGTTATAGCGATGCACAGGTCGGCCTGGCGGATATTCAGGTCGAAACCCATGACCCCGCACAGCTCAAACAAGCTGAAGCCACTTACCGCGCAGCCGCCGACACATCGCCCCGGGCTCAGGCCCGGCTGGGTCGCTTGCTGGTTGCACGGCCAGACGCCACCGAAGCCGAACACCATGAAGCCGAGGTCCTGCTGAAAAAGGCCTTTGCCAATGGCGAAGGCGGCACATTGATCCCGCTGGCGATGCTGTACCTGCAATACCCGCAGACCTTCCCGAAGGTCAATGCGCAACGGCAGATCGAGCAATGGCGCGCCGCCGGCTACCCGGAAGCGGGCCTGGCTCAGGTGCTGCTCTATCGCACGCAGAACACCTACGATCAGCATCTGGATGAAATCGAAAGCATCTGCAAGAAAGCCCTGCTCGCCACCGACATCTGCTACGTCGAACTGGCCACCGTTTACCAGAAACGCGCGCAAGTGGATCAACAGGCCGCTCTGATTGCCCAACTGCAAAGCGCTTATGAACTCGGCAAGGTTTCAGCGCAACGGGTTGACGGTGTAGCGCGTGTATTGAGCGATACCGAGCTTGGCAAGCCTGATGAAAAAACAGCTCAGCAACTGCTGGAAAAAGTCGCACCTGGCTATCCGGTTTCCTGGGTCAGCCTGGCGAAGTTGCTCTATGACTTCCCGGAACTGGGCGACGTGAACACGATGATGGAGTACCTGAACAACGGTCGCGCAGCGGATCAACCGCGTGCCGAACTGCTGTTGGGCAAACTCTATTACGAAGGCAAATGGGTCCTGCCCGATGCCAAACAAGCCGAAGCTCATCTGCAGAAAGCCGCCGGCAGCGAAATTGCCGCGCACTACTACCTGGGTCAGATCTACCGCCGGGGCTACCTCGGCCAGGTCTACCCGCAAAAGGCCGTCGAACAATTACTGATAGCCGCTCGCGGCGGTCAGAACAGCGCCGACTACGCCCTCGCGCAATTGTTCTCCCAAGGTAAGGGCACCTTGCCCAACCCGGTCAACGCCTACGTGTTCAGCCAACTGGCGCTAAAGCAGGACGCTCCGACCCCGGAAGCGACCGAACTTGCGCAACAAATCAATGACCAACTGCTGCCTGCACAGCGCGCCGAAGCCCAACGTCTGTTGCAACAAGAGCAACAGATACGTGGCACGTCCGCCCAGAACAATCTGGCCCTGCATGCTCTGCAACAAGAAGACGCCGAGGAAGCTTTATGAAGTTGAATCACTGGATGACAGCTGGCCTGGGCCTGAGCTTTTCTCTGCTCTCGGCCACTCCGGCGTTGGCAGCAGCATTGACCGAGACCAAGAACTTCGGTCTGGAAGTTAAAGTCACCGGCCAGTCCGAAGACGACCGCGACCTGGGCACCCGCTCAGGCGGCAGTGTCAACGGTGTCGGTCTGGACCTGCGCCCATGGGCCTACGGCGAGCGCGGCAACTGGAGCGCCTACGCCATGGGCCAGGCGGTCACTTCGACGGATATTATCGAAACCGACACCCTGCAACAGCCAAATACCGACAACGGTTCCAGCGCCAGCAATGATCGAAAGCCCGACAAAAACTACCTGGCCTTGCGTGAGTTCTGGATCGGCTACAAAGGTCTGACCCCTTACCCTGGCGAGGAACTGCGCTTGGGTCGTCAGCGCCTGCGCAACGACGATGGCATGTGGCGTGACGCCAATATCGAAGCCCTGAACTGGACCTTCGACACCACCTTGCTCCGGGCCAACCTTGGCGCAGCGGAACGCTTCAGCGAATACCGCACCGACCTCTCCGAACTGTCGCCTAAAGACAAAGATCGCCTGCACCTGTTTGGCGATATTTCGGCGCAGTGGAGACCTGGCCAGTGGGCCGGCGTGCGCGCCCATCACACCCATGATGACGGCAAACTCAAGAGTGGCCTCGATCAGGTCGACTCCCTGGATAAAACCCAAAACGGTGACCTGACCTGGCTGGGTGTCGAAGCCAACAGCGATGCCTATAACTACCGCAACACCAATACCATCAATTACTGGGCCAGCCTGACCGGGATGAGCGGCGACCGCGACTCGATCCACCCTTCGACCGTGAACGGTGTAAGCACTGCGGGCGAGAAAACCAGCGGCAACGTCGACGGCTGGGCCACTGACATGGGGATTCGTCTGCGGCTGGACCCTAACTGGCAAGTCGGTGCGGCCTATGCCCGCGCCAGCGGCGACTACGAACAGAACGGCCTGGAAAGCAACCGCTCGAACTACACCGGCACCCGCTCGCGGATCCATCGTTTCGGCGAGGCCTTTCGCGGCAGCATGAACAACGTACAAACCGGCACCCTGTTCGGTTCCTGGATGCTGCGCGACGACTATGACGCCAGCCTGGTCTACCACAAGTTCTGGCGCGTCGACGGCAACAAGGCCGTGGGCACCACCGGCATCAATGCCGTGGAAAACTCCTACAACGCTGACGGCGCGGTTGAGTCCAGTACCTCTCTGCCCTTGATGGACGGTAAAAAAGACCTCGGTCAAGAGATGGATCTGGTCGTCACCAAGTACTTCAAACAGGGCCTGCTGCCTGCGGCACTGAGCCAGTCCATCGACGAGCCGTCGGCACTGGTGCGGTTCCGTGGCGGTGTGTTCAAACCTGGCGATGCTTACGGTAAAGAAGTGGATTCGTATATGCACCGCGCCTTTATCGACGTCATCTGGCGCTTCTGATGCAAGCTGCCAAGGGAGCGATACGATGAACAGTCTACCCATGAGAGGCTCCGTCAGCCTGTTGGCCAGCGCCTTGATGCTGGCCAGCGCCGCTGCGTTTGCTGCGGTCGACCCTGCTGCTCCGGCCAAAGGCCTGCAGCAGGCCAAGACCTACACCGTGACCAGCCCGCCCACCGCGCCGCTGGAACTGGCCAAGCCTGAACTGCCCGACATCTCCGGCTATACCGCCGAAGCCGTCGCCAAGAAAATCGTGCGCAGTAAACCGGGCAAGATCAAAGTCCGGCGCATGATGCAGGAAGACGCCCTGAAAGATTTTATCGGTGGCGATAACAAGATGACCGAATGGGTGGCACGCCAGCATGGCATCCCCCAGGCGATCTTTATCGAAGACGGTTACATAAACTTGCGTGACCTGAGCAAAAGCCTGCCCAAGCAGTACTTCAGCGAAACCTCGCCCGGTGTATTCCTGGCCAGGTTGCCGATTGTCGTTGGACGCAAGGGCATTCTTGAAATCGATAACAAGACTCAAGAGCTGCGCTTGTCGCAGGAAGCCGGTTCGTTCTTGATCAACGATGGCCAGCTGTTTGTCCGGGACACCAAAATCACCGGATGGCGCGAAGCCGACAACGGCCCGGCGACCTTTCGCAAGCCGAATGAGTTTCGTCCGTTCCTGCTGTCCTGGGGCGGTACCGAGACCTATATCGTCAACAGCAAAATCGCCAGCTTCGGTTATGCCAACAGCAAATCCTATGGCGTGAGTATTTCTCAGTACACGCCAAACATGGCCAAGGTACTGAAACGCCCGGAACCGACCGGCTGGGTCATCGGTTCCGAGTTCTCGGACATGTGGTACGGCTTCTACTGCTATGAAGCGCGTGACGTGGTGATCAAGGGCAATACCTACCGTGACAACATCGTCTACGGGATTGACCCGCATGACCGCTCACACGGTCTGATCATTGCCGATAACACGGTCCACGGGACCAAGAAAAAACACGGGATCATTATTTCCCGTGAGGTCAACGACAGCTTCATTTTCGGCAACCGCAGCTACGACAACAACCTGTCGGGCGTAGTGATCGACCGTAACAGCGTGAACAACCTGATCGCTTACAACGAGATTTTTCAGAACCATTCCGACGGCATCACGATGTACGAAAGCGGCGACAACCTGATCTGGGGCAACCGTGTGATCAACAACCGTCGCCACGGAATTCGTGTCCGTAACAGCGTGAATATCCGGTTGTACGAAAACATCTCCATGGCCAATGGCCTGATGGGCGTCTACGGGCACATCAAGGACTTGAGCGACACCGACCGTGACATCGCCCTTGACCCCTTCGACACCAAGGTCTCGCTGATCGTTGTCGGTGGCGAACTCGCCGCCAACGGTTCCGGCCCACTGTCCATCGACTCGCCATTGAGTGTCGAGCTGTATCGGGTGTCGATGCTCGCACCGACCAAATCCAACGGGATCAGCTTCAACGGGATTCTCGGTGAACGTCAGGACGAAATTCTCGACCTGCTGGTGCGCCAGAAGAAAGCCGTGTTGATCGACCCGGTCGAACGCCAGACCGATCTCCGGGACTGAGGGAACCTATTTATGCACGCTCAATTGATCAAGCTACTCAGCCTCTCGGGCCTCACGGCAGCAATCTTCGCAGCCTCGAGCGGCGTGCGCGCCGATGACGCTCACGCGCCGACGTTCACCGCCGAGCCTTGCTGCAACATTTGCCCGCAGGCGCTCGACGCCAAGAACTACACCACGCGCTATCAGCAGAACTTCACCACGCTGGTACAGGCCCAGGGTGACTGGCTGTTCCGTACCCAGGAAGACCTGCGGACCCAATTCGACACCTCGCCCGAAGGTTATCGGCGCATGAAAGAACTGCACGATGCCTTCAAAAGCAAAGGTGTCGAGCTGGTCGTGGTGTACCAACCCACCCGTGGCCTGGTCGATCGAAACAAGCTGCTCCCGACTGAGCGCGCCAAGTACGACTACGAAACGGCGCTGAAAAACTACCAGGCCATGCTCGGCCGTTTCAGCCAGATGGGTTACTGGGTGCCCGACCTGTCGCCACTGACCAATGAGCCCTCGACCAAGGACGAGCAAGGGCACGATTTCTACTTCCGTGGCGACCAACACTGGACGCCTTACGGTGCTCAACGCACGGCGAAAATCGTCGCCGAAAAGGTCAAGCAAGTACCGGGGTTCGCTGACATTCCCAAACGTGAATTCGAAAGCCACAAGTCTGGTCGCATGGGCAAGACCGGTACCCTGCATAACATGGCCGCGCAGTTGTGCGGCAATACCTACGCGATCCAGTACATGGATCAGTTCGTGACCGAGCCCAAGGGCGAAGCCGCTGACGGCGACCTGTTCGGCGATTCCGGCAACCCGGAAATCACCCTGGTCGGTACCAGTCACAGCGGCAAGAACTATAACTTTTCCGGCTTCCTTGAAGAGTACATCGGCGCAGACGTTCTCAACGTCGCCTTCCCCGGTGGTGGCCTGGAAGGCTCAATGCTGCAATACCTGGGCAGCGACGACTTCCAGAAGAAACCGCCGAAAATCCTGATCTGGGAATTCTCGCCGCTGTATCGCCTGGACCAAGAGACCATCTACCGGCAGATGATGTCTCTGCTCGACAACGGCTGCGAAGGCAAGACTGCAATCATGAGCCAGAGCGCCACACTGAAAACCGGGGCCAATGAGCTTCTGGTCAATGGCAAAAACGGCATCAAAGATGTGCGCAACGGCAGTAATCAGGTCGACATCCGCTTCGCCGACACGTCGGTGAAAACCTTGCACGCCACGCTCTGGTACATGAATGGCCGGCATGAAGACCTGAAAATCGAAAAACCGACAACATCCGATACAGACGGGCGTTTCGCCTTTGAACTGCGCGACGACAAGGACTGGGCTGACCAGCAATTGCTCGCCGTGGAAGTACAGGGCCCGGAAGCGGGCGCTGCACCTCAGCAAGTTGAAGCGAAAATATGCAAACGCAACGTGTTCCCACGAGCTGCGCAAAACACCGCGCAAGCCGGGTTATGAGGCCTTTATGCACACTCGAAAAATGATGCTCCCCACCCTGCTCGCCGTGGCGCTGATGGCCGCGACCGATGCCGCGTCTGCTGCCCAGGCGCTGGTTCCACCACAGGGCTACTTCGCCGGTATTGAGAAGGTCAAAACCGGTGACAATAAATTCAGCTGCGATGCGATTCCCAAACCGTACACCGACAAACTGGTGTTTCGCAGCAAATACGAAGGCTCGGACAAGGCCCGCTCGACCCTCAACGAGGTCTCGGAAAAAGCCTTCAGGGACGCCACGGCCGACATCACCAAGCTGGAGCGCGACACCAGCAAAATCGTCATGCAGTACATGCGTGACGGTCGTCCGGAACAGCTCGACTGCGCCTTGAACCTGCTCACCACCTGGGCCAAGGCCGATGCGCTCGAGTCCAAGGACTTTAACCACACCGGCAAGTCAATGCGCAAATGGGCACTGGGCAGTATGTCCTCGGCTTACCTGCGCCTGAAGTTCTCCAACTCGCACCCGTTGGCCGCGCATCAGGAACAAGCGCAAATCATCGAAGCCTGGTTCAGCAAACTGGCCGATCAGGTGGTCAGCGATTGGGACAACCTGCCGATGGACAAGAACAACAACCACACCTACTGGGCTGCCTGGTCGGTGATGGCAACGTCGGTGGTGACCAATCGACGTGACTTGTTCGACTGGTCGGTGAAGGAGTTCCGCGTCGGCGCCAATCAGATCGACAAGGACGGCTTCCTGCCCAACGAGCTCAAGCGCAAACAACGCGCCCTGGCGTATCACAACTACGCCCTGCCACCGATGGCGATGATTGCCAGTTTTGCCCAGGCCAATGGCGTCGATGTACGTCCGGAAAACAACGGTGCATTGCAGCGTCTGGGTGAACGGGTGCTGAGCGGGATCAAGGATGCCGACAGTTTCACCCAGCGCAACGGCGAAAAACAGGACATGACCGATCTCGAGATCGACAGCAAGTTCGCCTGGCTCGAACCCTTCTGCTCGCTCTACACCTGCAAGGCCGAAGTACTGGATCAAAAACACAAGATGGAACCGTTCAAGACCTTCCGTCTTGGCGGCGACCTGACCAAGGTTTTCGATCCGGCGCATGAAAAAGGCAATAAAGGTTCTGGTTCCTGAGGCACCACGAACCCCGTAGGAGCTGACGTGTCTGCGATAAGGTCGGTACGACCTTCAGACGGCAGTGGCAGTAAATTTCATGCAATACACCCCCTGTTTTTTGTGGGGGGTTTGGGGGGGCTTCGGCCTTTGACTGTTGAACCAACGGAGGGATAAGGATGGTTTTCTCATCCAATGTGTTCCTGTTCTTGTTCTTGCCGATCTTCCTCGGCTTGTACTACTTGAGCGGACAACGCTACCGCAACTTGCTGTTGCTGATTGCCAGCTACGCGTTCTATGCCTGGTGGCGAGTGGACTTCCTGGCGTTGTTCATCGGCGTGACCCTGTGGAACTACTGGATCGGCCTGAAAGTCGGCGCGGCAGGCGTGCGCACCAAACCGGCACAGCGCTGGCTGTTGCTCGGCGTGGCGGTGGATCTGGGCATCCTTGGTTACTTCAAATACGCCAACTTTGGCGTGGACAGCATCAACGCGATGATGACCTCGGTAGGTCTCGAACCGTTCATTCTGACCCACGTCTTGTTGCCGATCGGGATCTCCTTCTACGTCTTCGAATCGATCAGCTACATCATCGACGTTTACCGTGGCGACACACCGGCCACCCGTAACCTGATCGACTTTGCTGCGTTCGTCGCGATCTTTCCGCACCTGATTGCCGGCCCCGTGTTGCGCTTCCGCGACCTGGCCGACCAGTTCAATAACCGCACGCACACCCTGGACAAGTTCTCCGAAGGCGCCACGCGCTTCATGCAGGGCTTCATCAAGAAGGTGTTCATCGCCGACACCCTGGCTGTAGTCGCCGACCATTGCTTCGCCTTGCAGCACCCGACCACCGGGGATGCCTGGCTCGGTGCGCTGGCGTACACCGCGCAGCTGTATTTCGACTTCTCCGGCTACAGCGACATGGCCATTGGCCTGGGCCTGATGATGGGCTTCCGCTTCATGGAGAACTTCAAGCAGCCGTACATCAGCCAGTCGATCACCGAGTTCTGGCGGCGCTGGCACATCAGCCTGTCCACCTGGCTGCGTGACTATCTGTACATCACCTTGGGCGGTAACCGTGGCGGTACCTTGACCACCTACCGCAACCTGTTCCTGACCATGTTGCTTGGTGGTCTGTGGCACGGTGCAAACATCACCTACATCGTCTGGGGCGCCTGGCACGGCATGTGGTTGGCGATCGAAAAAGCCTTGGGCCTGAACACCAATCAGCGCAGCTTCAATCCGATTCGTTGGGCGCTGACCTTCCTGCTGGTGATCATGGGCTGGGTTATTTTCCGCTCGGAAAACCTGCACGTTGCTGCACGGATGTATGGCGCGATGTTCAGCTTCAGCGAATGGCAACTGTCGGAACTCAACAGCGCCAGCCTCACCGGCCTGCAAGTAGCAACACTGATCGTGGCGTACATGACACTGGCGTTCTTCGGTCTGCGTGACTTCTACGCCAACCGACCTAAAGCCGACGCGATCAAGGGTGTGAAACCTGCTGCCGGCGAAGAGAGCACCGAGGCCAACGGTCCCGCAACCGCTCAACCGGGCATGATCAAAGCAGTCCCTGGCGACCAGCCGAACAGCATTCACCTGCCGGGTTACACCGTCGGCACCGATGCTCAGGTACAGCCTGCGTTCTGGGTCGCCGACTGGCCGCGTTATGCGATGCGCACCTTGGTGTTGCTGTTGTTCGTAGCATCGATCCTCAAGCTCTCGGCGCAAAGTTTCTCGCCGTTCCTTTACTTCCAGTTTTGAGGGGCCTGACATGACCCGATCATTACGCTTCCTCTACATCGTCCTGTTCCTCGCCATCCTGCTCGCGTTGGGTGTCTGGTCGCTGCGCAGTTTCGGCAGCTTCTCGACTTCCGCCGAGACCACCGTGCTCAACGGGCGCTGGACCAAAGCGGCGGAGACTCATTACGACGATGAGTTCCCGATCAAACGCCTGGGCACCAACCTTTGGGCCGCACTGGACTTCAAGCTGTTCAACGAAGGCCGTCCCGGTGTCGTGCTGGGCCGCGATCAGTGGCTGTACAGCGATGAAGAGTTCAACCCTGTGGCCAACGGCGAGCAGAACGAAGCCGACAACCTCGCGCTGATTCAAGGTGTACGCGACACCCTGAAAAAACAGGGCACACAGTTGGTGCTGGCCATCGTGCCGGCAAAAACCCGGCTGTACCCGGAGCACATCGGCGACAACACCCCGGCTGCGCTGCATGCCGATTTGTATCAGCAGTTCCATGCCCAGATGGCGAAGGCCGGCATTATTGCCCCTGACCTGCTGACGCCGCTGCAGAGCGCAAAACAGAACGGTGCCGTGTTCCTGAGGACCGACACGCACTGGACGCCGATGGGTGCCGAAGTCGTCGCTCAACAGCTGGGCACGGTCATCAGCAATGAAACACCGTTGAGCGGCCAGCCTGAAAAGTTCGTCACCGAAGCCAAAGAGACCGCGCCGTACAAGGGTGACCTGACCAGCTTCCTGCCACTGGACCCGCTGTTCAGCAACCTGTTGCCTAAACCCGATCAGCTGCAACAACGCAGCACTAATCCGGCTCAGGCCGAGGCTAACGGCGGCGATGCCCTGTTCGCGGACAACGAAGTCGCGGTAGGACTGGTCGGCACCAGCTACAGCGCCAACCCGAACTGGAACTTCCTGGGCGCCTTGAAACAGGCACTGCACAGCGACGTGGTCAATTACGCCGAAGACGGCCATGGCCCGATTCTGCCGATGCTCAAATACCTGCAAACCGATGCTTTCAAGAACAGCCCGCCGCAAGTGCTGATTTGGGAGTTCCCAGAACGTTATCTGCCTGCCCACAACGACCTTGGCGAGTTCGATCCGCAGTGGATCGCCGAACTTAAACAGGCTCGCGACCCGCAACAAAATCTGGCGCTTAACGCCAACAAATCCGAGTCGCCCAACCGGGCGCAAAACTGAGAGGAACATCTCATGACCTTACAGACCACTCCAAATCGTTTTGCCAAAAAAAGCCTGTTGAAAACCTGCGCACTGGTTGCAGGCCTCGGCTTGTTCTCCCTGCAAGCCTTTGCCGGTGGCGACTCTGCGCTCTATGGCCCGACGGCCCCTAAAGGCTCGACCTTCGTCCGGGTCTACAACGCCAGCAACGCGGAAATCAGCGCCAGCGTCGGCAACACCAACCTCAACGAAATCGCACCGTTGGCCAGCAGCGCCTTCAGCTTCATGCCCCAGGGCGACTACAGCGCCAAGGTTGGCAGCCAGACCGTACCGGTGAAACTGGCCAGTGATCACTATTACACCCTGGTCAGCAACACCAGCGGCACCCCACAACTGGTGGAAGAGCCGCCGTTCAAGAACAAACAGAAATCCCTGGTGCGCGTGCAGAACCTCACCGACAAAGCGCTGACCCTGAAAACCGCCGATGGCAAGACCGATGTCATCCCGGCCGTCGCCGCCAAAGGCCGTGGCGACCGTGAAATCAACCCGGTGAAAGTCAGCCTGGCGCTGTTCGACGGCGATAAGAAAATCAGCGATCTGAAACCGATTGCCCTGGAACGTGGTGAAGCCGCCGTTCTGTATGTCACCGGCAGCGGCAGCAACGTGTCGCCGGTCTGGGTCAAACCCCCGGTCGCCACGCGCTAACCCATTGAGACAGCCGGTCCTGGGCTCCGTAGTCAGGAGAGGACCGGTTGTCACGGAACAAAAACAAGACTGAAACGACAGAAAACGACGTACAGCCTTTTTGAAGACTTTTGGAGAAGTAAAATGATTCCAGTAATCTTGTCAGGTGGTAGCGGCTCACGACTCTGGCCGCTTTCGCGCAAACAGTTCCCTAAACAGTTCCTGGCCTTGACCGGTGAGCACACCCTGTTCCAGCAAACCCTCGAACGCCTGAAGTTCGACGGCATGCAGGACCCTATCGTGGTCTGCAACAAGGACCACCGCTTCATCGTTACAGAGCAACTGGACACCTTGAAGCTAGAGACCCAGGCCATCTTGCTGGAGCCCTTCGGCCGCAACACCGCACCGGCCGTCGCAATCACCGCGATGATGCTGCTCAGCGATGGCCGTGATGAACTGATGTTGGTGCTCCCGGCCGACCACGTCATCGACGATCAAAAAGCCCTGCAACGCGCCCTCGCCCTGGCCACCGTCGCGGCCGAACGCGGCGAAATGGTGCTGTTCGGCGTACCGGCGACCAAACCTGAAACCGGTTATGGCTACATCAAGTCGACCCACGATGTGCTACTGCCCGAGGGTGTGAGCCGCGTCTCGCACTTCGTCGAAAAACCTGACGAAAAGCGCGCCACCGAGTTCGTCAACGCTGGCGGTTATTTCTGGAACAGCGGCATGTTCCTGTTTCGTGCCAGCCGTTACCTCGAAGAGCTGAAAAAGCACGACACGGACATCTACGACACCTGCATGCTGGCCCTCGAACGCAGCATTCACGACGGCGACAACATCGACATTGATGCCGCCACCTTCGCCTGCTGCCCGGACAACTCCATCGACTACGCCGTGATGGAAAAAACCCAGCGCGCCTGCGTGGTTCCGCTCACCGCTGGCTGGAATGATGTCGGCTGCTGGTCATCGCTGTGGGACGTGCAGGAAAAAGACGCCCACGGCAACGTGGCCAAAGGCGATGTGGTGATCCAAGACAGCCGCAACTGCATGATCCATGGCAACGGCAAACTGGTCTCGGTCATTGGCCTGGACAATATCGTCGTGGTCGAAACCAAAGACGCGATGATGATTGCCCACAAAGACAAAGTTCAGGGCGTCAAGCAGATGGTCAACACCCTCAACGAACAGGGCCGTAGCGAAACCCAGAACCACTGTGAGGTTTACCGACCTTGGGGTTCCTACGACTCGGTGGACATGGGTGGCCGGTTCCAAGTCAAGCACATCTCGGTTAAACCGGGCGCTTGCCTGTCCCTGCAAATGCACCACCACCGCGCCGAACACTGGATCGTCGTCTCCGGCACTGCCGAAGTGACCTGCGATGAAAACGTGTTCCTGCTGACCGAAAACCAATCCACCTACATCCCGATTGCCTCGGTCCATCGCTTGAGAAACCCAGGCAAGATCCCGTTGGAAATCATTGAAGTCCAGTCCGGCAGCTACTTGGGCGAAGACGACATTGAACGTTTCGAAGACGTCTACGGGCGTTCCAATAACGTGGTGGAAATGGGCATAAAGACCAAAACCATCGCACGCTGATACGGTTTAAACCGTAACACTCTGGCCTTCGTAACCCCTCTGCGTATTTCCCATCCGCAGAGGGGTTACGGGGGCTTTTTCATGTCAGTCACATCGCCTTCAGTCAGTGACATTTGTGGCTGCGCAGGAGCGAATTCATTCGCAAAGGCGTCAGTGCCGCAATACAAAGCCTGAAGCTAACGCTACGATGCCCACATCTGTGTGACCAAGGTATCCCCCCATGCTGATCGGCATTGCGCTCATTCTAACGTGGCTGATTCTGCTCTTGCGTTACCCCGCCAAGGCGTTGCCGGTGTCATTGGCGGCGGTGTTGGGTTTGGGGAGCGTGGCGGCATGGGTGGTATGGCAGGACAGCCGCGAAACGCGACGGTTGGAGCATCTGGAGTTGCGATTGACTTATTTGCCGCAACAATGCCCGCCTGACCGTCCGTTACAGATCCAGTTACACAATGGCAATGACGTGCCGCTGCTCTCCCTGCAGTGGCGTGTTGCGGCTTATATGCCGGGGGACACGGTCAACCTGGCCGATAACGTCTACGCGGCACCTCGCTATCGCGGCCCTGGCGAATTGCAGGCCGGTGGCGATTGGCAAGACTGCTTACCCCTGCCGCCGCTGCGTCCGGGTTACCGCGCGCAAACCGTGGAGTTTCGTGCCGAGCACTTACAAGGCAGTTTCTCGGACTAGGTCCTTTAAGGAAAATACATGCCCATCGCCCTTATCACCGGTTGTTCCAGCGGCATTGGCCGCGCACTGGCGGAAGCCTTCAAAGCCGCTGGCTATCAAGTCTGGGCCACCGCCCGCAAAACCGAAGATGTCGCTGCATTGCAGGCTGCCGGGTTCATCGCGGTGGAACTGGACGTCAACGACAGCGCGGCGCTTGAGCGATTGGCGGGACAGCTTGAGCAACAAGGCGGCCTTGATGTGCTGATCAATAATGCCGGTTACGGCGCCATGGGGCCGTTGCTCGATGGTGGCGTGGAGGCTATGCGCCGACAGTTCGACACCAATGTGTTCGCGGTGGTCGGCGTCACGCGTGCGCTGTTTCCGTTATTGCGCCGCAGCAAAGGGCTGGTAGTGAATATCGGCAGTGTTTCGGGGGTGCTGGTCACGCCGTTTGCAGGCGCTTATTGCGCATCTAAAGCCGCCGTGCATGCGCTCAGCGATGCCCTGCGTCTGGAGCTGGCACCGTTCGGCATCAAACTGATGGAAGTGCAGCCTGGCGCCATCGCCTCCAGCTTTGCCAGCAACGCCAGCCGCGAAGCCGAACAGTTGATCGGTGAGTCCTCACCCTGGTGGCCGCTGCGTGACGCTATTCGCGCCCGGGCCAACGCGTCACAAGGTAACCCGACCCCCGCAGCCGACTTCGCCCGCGACCTGCTCAAGGCCGTGTCGCAAGACAACCCTCCGCGCTTGCTGCGGTTGGGTAATGGCAGCAGGGCCATGCCGCTGATGGCGTGGCTGCTGCCTAAAGGCGTGTTGGACTACGCGTTGAAAAAGCGCTTTGGATTGCGTGGCACATTGTAGGTACTGCATCCATCACCGCTGATGATCAATGGTCCTCTGGATTCACGATCACGGTGCAGGTAATCCCTGCCGCCAACACCACACCCTCTGGCACCTGGTCCAGGTGGATGCGCACGGGTACACGCTGGGCCAGGCGCACCCAGTTGAAGGTCGGGTTGACGTCGGCGGTCAGTTCGCGGCTTTGCGGGTTGTCCCGGTCATAGATGCCACGGGCGATGCTTTCGACGTGGCCCTTCAGCACTTCGCCGCTCATCAACTGCATGTCGGCCGGATCACCGACGCGAACATGCGGCAGTTTGTTCTCTTCAAAGTAGCCGTACACCCAGAACGAGTTCTTGTCGACCACGGCCATTTTTGCTTCGCCGATCCGCGCATAGTCGCCACGGTGCACGTTGAGGTTGGTGACGTAGCCATCTACCGCAGACAGCACCTTGGTGCGTTTGAGGTTGAGCTCGGCGGCGTCCAGTTGCGCCTGAGCAAGCTCATAGTCGGCCAGCGTCGAGCTGGCGATATTGCTCGCATCGTCACGGCTTTCGCTGGAAATCACCAGGCTGTCCATGTCCGCGCGACGCTTGGCATTCAGCTTGCGCATTTCCCACGTGGCCTTGCGTGAAGCCACCAACGCCTGCGCCTGTTTGACGGCAATCTCGTAATGCTCTGGATCGATCAGCATCAGCACATCGCCCTTCTTCACCAGTTGGTTGTCGCGCACCGGCACATCCACCACCACACCGGAGACATCGGCAGCGACGTTGATCACATCGGCGCGCACCCGACCATCGCGGGTCCAGGGTGTGTCCATGTAATTAATCCACAGGGTACGACCGATCCACAGGGCCAGAGCCAGAACCAGCAAGGTAGCAATCAGACTGAAGAGCTTTTTCATCCAGGGTTTCTCAAAAAAAGTGCATCAACGGTAAACGGTGAGCGCCAGAGCGCCAAAGATGCAGGTAAACACGCACAGACGCAGCAGCGCCGGATGCCAGAAAAACCGATACAGATCGAGTTCGGACAAGAGCCGACCCAAGGTCCAGGCAATGACTGCCGCGATCAGGAACATCAAGGTCATGGTCGGCATATAGACGCCGTGGAAGGCGATTTCACGAGGCATGGATCAGTCCTTGCGGCTTGCGTAACGGGGCATACGCGGCCAGGGGAGATTGCGGATCAAGCAGCGAAGTGCGGATAAAGTGCAAGTAACTCTGGACGCGCCGCAATACCGACGTGTCGAAGTGCCGGGCAAAGGGCTCATCAGTGGCCTGCACTCGACTGATCGCATGATCGACGGCGATCAGGGCACGTTCCAGGTTGCTGTGGTTGGGCTGCAGAAACAAGCGGATGAGCGAGCGTCCCATCACCCGGATCGCCAGACGCCAGGACTGTGACTCGGCATAGCACGGGTGCACCGGCATGATTGACTGTTCACGACGTAATTCGATGATGGCGTGACCGACCTCAAGCACCACGAACATCCAGCGCAACAGATTGCGTTGAACCTCCGGTTGCCCCGCCGCCAGGCCGTAAGCTTGATGCAGCAGGTCACGGGTACGACTTTCGAAGCTCGACCCTAAACCGCGCAACGGCGCGCTGATGGCGTACAACACCTGCTGACGCAAGTCCTGTTCAAGCCGGCTCCACATCCAACGGCTGTTGGGCGGCAAAATAATTGCACCCGCCGCTGCGCAGACCAGCATGCCGAGCACCATCCCGATGTAGTCATTGATGAACCCGTAAGGGTTGTAGATCGTCAGGTTGTCAGGCACCGAGCCGGTGCTGAAAAAAATCAACAATCCCAAGCCATAGCCCGCCAATTGCGGCCGCGAGGAGAGGAACGAGCCGAGCACCAACACCGGGGCAAGCACCAGGCACAACAAGGGGAAGCCATCGATGAACGGGTACACGAAAAACATTTCGATAAAGCCTAATATGGCTCCCAGAAACGTGCCGCAAGCCATCTGAAAGGCCATGCGCTTGGGGTTCGCCGACGAGGCTGAAAGGCCGATGGTGGCGGCGGCGACCAAGGTCATGATGGAACCACTCGGCCATGCGGTGGCAACCCAATAGCTGCCCAGCACCAAAAGGACGAACGAGGCTCGAACACCGGCGGCGAGAGCGGCCATCCAGTTCGTCTGTGAGGTAAACGGTTCATCCCACTGTTCACGGACATGGTTGTGATCGGCCAGCGAGGCATGAGTCTGGGCGTATCCGTGCATGTCATCGACAAACCGATACAGCAGCTCATAGGCGGTGTGGAAATCCAGCAGGTCCGCGTCGGCAGGTTGAGTCTCGACCAGCGCCGCACGCAGACTTCGCACCCGCTCCGGCAGCCCCTCTTTAAACGCCGCCAATCGCTCGGCCAATCGCGCCGCGTCGGCATCGGTCAAAGGCCGCCCGGAGAAAGCTTCAAGCAAATCGGCGAGTGCCATCAACCCCGGTTCAATGGCGCTGATCACCTGAACCGCTTCTCGACTGCGCAAGCGCTCAAGCAGTTGGTGCAAGGCATTGAAGCGCGTGGTGATGGCCATGAACTCACTGTTCAGGCGATTGAGCCGGCCGTTGCGTCGGCGCATATGCGGGTCTTCGAACACGGTGACACTGCGCAACCCTTCCAGACCAATCGCTTCGGCGATAAAACGCACGTTACCGGCCTCGAATGCGCCCGATTCATTACCCACCCGCAAACCATGAGCCACGAACCCGGCAAACACGCCAAAACGCAGGTACAGCGCGTTACGCATCGCAGCACTGGCGGTTTGCGGCAAGATCGCGACACTGACCAGGGTCGAGCACAGGATGCCCAGGGAAATTTCCAACACCCGCCACATGGCCGCCATGAACGCGCCATCCGGGTGTGCCAGGGCAGGCAGGCCGACCATGGCAGCGGTATAACCGGCCAGAACAAACCCATAGGCCCGGAAGTTTCGGTTACGCGCGGCGCCGGCCGAACAAATGCCCACCCAGATCGCCAGGCTGACTAGAAACAACTCAGTGTCCTGAGCGAACAAGGCGATCAGGGCGACCATCACCGCCGAACCGGTCAACGTCCCCAGGAAGCGGTAAAAACTTTTGGCCAGGACTTGCCCGTTCTGCCGCTGCATCACAATGAACACAGTGATCATCGCGGTACGGGGCTGCGGCAACTCCAGACGCATGGCCAGCCACAAGGTCAAGAACGCGGCGAACAGCACCTTGAAGATATAGACCCAGGTCACGCCATCGCTGCGCGCCCACTCAAAAAAACCGCGACGCCATTCCAACGAGCCCAGCCAACGCACGGGAGCATACAGAGGGGTCATGGTCGACTCATCATGTGATCCAGCGCTTCAAGGGCCGCCGGAGGTTTGCTGGGCGCGGTTTTCTTCTCGTCGGGCGAATCGGCACCTGCCGACAAGCCACCACCCAGCGCAACCACCAACGCGGCGTGAGCGGTCAGGCGGGCAGCCTGAACCTGCTGCTGAATTTCCTGCTGGTGAAACAATAAGGTCTGGGCGTTAAGCACATTCAGATAATCGGTCAGACCGCGCTTATAGGCAACCAACGCGATGTCATACGTCTTCTGCGCCGACGCCACCGACTCAGCGGTGAACACTTGTTGCTTGTCCATCGAGGCGCGGCGGATCAATTGGTCGGAGATATCTTTGAGCGCATTGATCAGTGTCTGGTTGTACTGCGCAACGGCCACATCATACCCGGCCGACGCTTCACCCAACTCTGCACGCAAACGCCCGCCGTCGAAGATCGGCAACGTAATCGCCGGGCCGACGCTGTAGTTGAATTTATTGCCGGAGAGGAACGACAGCATGCCGCCGCCAGTAGCCATGAAGCCGAGGCTGCCGACCAGATCGACGTTAGGGTAAAAGCCGGCATGCGCGACATCGATGCCGCGCGCCTGGGCCGCGACTCTCCAGCGGCTGGCGACCACGTCCGGGCGCTGCCCGAGCAGTTCAGCGGGCAATGCCGATGGCAGTTTCAATGCGGCCTGCAATGACAGGGTTGGCCGCTGTAACTTCGCGCCCTCCCCTGGGCCCTTACCTGCCAACGCCGCGAGCTGATTGCGACTCAGGTCGATAGCCTCGTCCAGCGCATCGATTTGCCGATGGGTTTCCGGCAGCGGTGTTTCGGCCTGGCTGACTTCGAAATGAGTGCCGATCCCACCGCTCAGGCGTCGTTGCGCCAGATCGAGGATCTGCTGCTGTTGGGCCAGCGTCGCTTCAACAATGTCGCGCTGCGCGTAATTCAACGACAGCTGAATATAGGCACGGACGATGTTGTTCTGCAGTTCGAGTTGCGCCAGGCGTGATTCGGCGGCAGTCATGTGCGCCAGATCAAGCGCCTGTTCGGTGGTATTACTTTCCCGGCCCCACAGGTCGAGGGAGTAACTCAGGCCCAGCGAGGCATTGTTGTCCCACGTGCTGGTATTGGCCAACGCGCCTGGACCGTAGAACTGGTCGGTAGGCCAGTTATGACGTTTGAGGGTAGAGTCGCCATTGACATGCACCGACTCGGCGGACTCGGCGATACCGGCCATGGCCTTGGCCTGACGTACGCGGGCGGCGGCCATCGCAAGGCTCGGGCTGCCTTGGGCGGCAAGCTCGATCCAGCGGTCAAGTTGCTCATCACTGTAGGCTCGCCACCACTGGGCAGCGGGCCAATGAGCATCTTTGGCAGCATTTTGGATAGCTTCGTCCGTGGCCAGGGTGTTGGCCGGCAAGGAGTGGTCTTGAGGGGCAATCCCCCAAGTCCCGATGCAGCCGCCTATTGCCAGGGATAAAGACAAAACACTGAGGAGCTTAAGCCCTCTGATCATGCGACGCGGCACAGCTGCGAATTCCCGACTTAGGTGAAATAGCGTGAAGACAACGATTCTAGGCGGCAGTCCGGGCGGCGATAAGCCGAGGGAAGTGTGATTCTTTGTTACCAAACGCGCGATAATCCATTGGTCTGACTCACACGCAACTGTTACTTCATGTCACACTTTGCCAATCTCACCAGAGAACTGCCAATGGATACCCTGCAAAACATGCGCGCTTTCAGTTGCGTGGCGCAAGCGGGAAGCTTTACTGCAGCAGCAGTACAGCTCGATACCACCACCGCCAACGTATCGCGTGCAGTCTCAAATCTTGAAGCGCACCTGCAAACCCGACTGCTCAATCGCACCACTCGACGGATTGCCCTCACCGAAGCAGGCAAACGCTACCTGCTGCGCTGTGAACAAATCCTCGGGTATGTCGAAGAAGCCGAAGCTGAAGCCAGTGACGCTCACGCTCGCCCGGCCGGACAGCTGAAAGTCCATTCGATGACCGGCGTCGGCCAGCATTACGTTATCGATGCCATCGCCCGTTATCGCAAGCATCACCCGGACGTGACCTTCGACCTGACCATGGCCAACCGCGCGCCTGACCTGCTCAACGAGGGTTACGACGTCTCCATCGTCCTGGCCAGCGAGCTGCCGGATTCGGGTTTCGTTTCCCAACGCCTGGGGATCACCTACAGCATCGTTTGTGCCTCGCCGGCCTACGTCAAAGCCTTCGGTGCTGCGCAAAAGCCCCAAGACCTGCTCAACCACGCCTGCTTGCGCCTGGTCAGCCCGGTGATTCCGCTGGAGAAGTGGTTGTTTGATGGTCCTGAAGGTCAGGAGATGGTCACCATCGTCACCTCGCCCTTCCTGGTCAATTCGGCCGACGCCATGAAAACCGCGATCTGCAGTGGCATGGGGGTGGGGATTCTGCCGATTTACTCCGCCATCGAAGGTTTGCGCAACGGCACGCTGGTACGGGTCCTGCCCAACTACCGCTCGCAGGAACTGAACCTGTACGCCATCTACCCGTCGCGTCAGTACCTGGATGCGAAGATCAGGACGTGGGTCGAATACCTGCGCGGCTCACTGCCAGAGATTCTGGCCGCACATGAAGCCGACTTGAAAACCCACGACTTGATGAACATCGTCTGACCTGTTCCGCTCGGCAGAAGAATCCCCTCGAAAGAACCAGATGCCCAGGGACGGGCAAGAATGTTAGCGTGCTACGCACTGACCATTCGAACGTCCGAGAGTATCTGCCTGATGAAAAAGACCGTACTTGCCTTCAGCCGCGTGTCCCCTGAAATGGCCGAGCGCCTGCAGCAAGATTTCAACGTGATCGTACCCAACCCCAAGCTTGGCGATATGAACGCGCAGTTCAACGACGCGCTGCCGCACGCCCACGGCCTGATCGGCGCGGGCCGCACGCTGGGCCGCGAACAACTGCAAAGTGCCACCAGGCTGGAAGTGGTGTCGAGCATTTCGGTGGGCTACGACAATTACGAGCTGGGCTATTTCAACGAGCGCGGCATCATGCTCACCAACACCCCGGATGTGTTGACCGAAAGCACCGCTGACCTAGCCTTCGCCCTGCTCATGAGCAGCGCCCGACGCGTTACCGAACTGGACGCCTGGACCAAGGCTGGCCAATGGAAACGCACGGTCGAAGCCTCGCATTTCGGCACCGACGTGCATGGCAAGACCCTGGGTATCGTCGGCATGGGCAACATCGGCGCTGCCATTGCCCGTCGTGGTCATTTCGGTTTCAACATGCCAATCCTGTACAGCGGCAATAGTCGCAAGACCTCGCTGGAACAGGAAATGGGCGCGCAGTACCGCAGCCTCGATCAACTGCTGGCCGAGTCCGACTTCGTTTGCCTCGTGGTGCCATTGAGCGAAAAGACCAAACACCTGATCAGCACCCGCGAACTGGCGCTGATGAAGCCCAGTGCGATCCTGATCAATATCTCTCGCGGCCCGGTGGTCGACGAACCCGCGCTGATCGAAGCCCTGCAGCAGGGCACTATTCGTGGCGCGGGTCTGGATGTGTACGAAAAAGAACCGCTGGCCGAATCACCGCTGTTCCAGTTGAGCAACGCAGTCACCCTGCCGCACATCGGTTCCGCCACCCACGAGACGCGCCAGGCCATGGCCGATCGCGCCTACGCCAATTTGCGCAGTGCGTTGCTGGGTGAGCGACCGCAGGATCTGGTCAATCCGCAGGTGTGGAAGGGCTAAATCTTTAAACCAGCTTGCCGTTGCCGCTCTTGGCAGGGTTAACGGCAGGCTGCTTTGGCTTACGAAACACCAGCACATTCCCCAGCATCACCAACACCAGCCCCATCAACGCGGGCAGTGTCCATTGGTAGCCTTCGACGAACGCCGAGATATTCAGCGCGACCACCGGGAATAGCACGGTGCAATACGCCGCGCGTTCCGGTCCCATGCGTCCGACCAGGGTCAAGTAAGCGGTAAAGCCGATGACCGAGCCGGCAATCACCAGATACACCAGCGAGCCGATGTAGCGCGTGTTCCATTCGAAGCTGAAGGGCGTACCGCTGAGTAGACAATACACACTGAGCATCGCCGCACCGTAGAACATCCCCCAGGCATTGGTGGTCAGGGGGCGCAAGCCGGCTTTTTGTTGCAGGCTGGACAACAGATTACCGGCGGAGAAGCACAGCGTACCGAGCAGGGCCAGGCCCAGACCGAGCAAGGTTTCGTGACTGGCCGTACGCCCGGACAGTTCAGGCCAGAACAGACACGCCAGACCGATCAGTCCCAACGCCCCCCCGGCGAGCACATTGCGCGCGACTTTCTGGCGGAAAAAAATCCGGGCATTCAGTGCGTTCCACAGCGTCGAGGTGGAGAACACCACGGCGATCAAGCCGCTTGGGATCCACTGACTGGCCGTGTAGAAGCACATGAAGTTGACGCAGAACAGGCACAGGCCCTGCGCAAGACAAATGAATTGCCCGCGCCGATTGACCTTTTGCAGACGCCCGCTCAACAGCAGCATCACGAACAACACCAGGGCAGCGAAGCCGAAGCGATAGACAATCGACACCGGAATTGCCACGACGCCGAGCTGTAGTTTCAGAGCGATCCAGGTCGTGCCCCAGATCAAAACGGTGAGTAGATAAAGCGAGAGGTTCATCGTCGGGCTCCTGATTGAAGCCTCAGTCTGGCGCTTTGCATTAGCGCCGACTTGCACAATCTTGCGCATTTAATCGAGTGGAGGCTGGCAGCGCGGGCGCTACGGAGTAGGATGCGAATCGGAGAGAATCAGTTATGCCACCACTGGAAACCATCCAAGTCTTTCAAGCCCTGAACAGCTCGCCCAACGCTCGTCTGGAACAAAGCGCGGGGCTGGGTGACGGCATGGTCGCGGCCCTCTGGAACAACCGGCATGATGCGCAGGAGTACCAGGCGCCGAGCCACCACACGCTGTCCTGCTATATCGCGGGTGGCACCGGGACCTTTCGCCGCGAGCGACCCAACGACAAGGGCGGACCGGGCAAGTTATGTGTGTTGCCCGCCGGACATGAGTCCGCGTGGGTGATCAATGGCGAGATCCGTCTTGCACACCTGTACATCAGCCCCGAGCAATTCGCGCTGGGCTGCATCACCCTGCTGGACCGTGAGCCCCGCGAGCTGCAACTGCGCGAAAGCACCTTCATCGACGACCCCGAACAAGTGCAGCGTTTTCGCCGGTTGATCCAGCTCAACTGGAGCGAACCCGGCGAGCGCCTGCTGACCAGCAGCCTGGCCCACGACATGCTCAGCCATGCCCTGCTCAGCCAGGTTGGCCAGCGCGAAGGTCTGCGCCTCAAAGGCGGCCTGGCTCCGCACCTGCGGCGGCAGTTGGTGGACTACATCGAGAACCACCTGTCAGCCCCCATCAGCCTTGGGCTACTGGCGGGGCAATGCGCGCTGTCCGAATACCACTTCGCCCGCATGTTCCGCGAAAGCTTCGGTCTGCCGCCCCATCAATACCTGCTCGCCCGCCGCCTGACCCATGCCCGGCACCTGCTGCGTACCGGCAACCAAGCGTTCGGCGATATTGCCATGGCGTGCGGCTTTGCCAGCGCGAGTCACTTCAATAATCGATTTCGCCAGGCAATGGGCGCGACGCCGGGGGAATATCGGTTGGCGTTTGCCCGGTAACGGATCAACGCTTTCGGCAGCGCCTACATAAAATCAGTACGGACCTTGCGCCAAAGCCCGTCGCTGACGCTCGAGTCCCGGCCTGCCACCCCTGGTTTTTCCCACATCAAAATATTTCTGTGCACAAAGGGCTTGAATTGTTTCCTCATCGGCGCCAACACTGGAGGTGAGAGGCAAATGGTTTGAACTCCCCGAGCGAAACCGTCAGTTCTCATACGAGCAAGCCTAAGTAAGGGAAAATCTATGCAAATCCAGGTCAATTGCGATAACCACATCGAAAACAGCATCCGACTGGAGGAGTGGGTACGTACCACCGTTGAGAGCACGCTCGAACGCTACGAAGAAGACCTGACTCGCGTCGAAGTCCATCTCCGCGACGAAAATGGCGAGAAGCCAGGCCCGCATGACAAACGCTGCCAGATGGAAGCTCGTCCAAAAGGACACCAACCGATTTCAGTTACCCACAAAGCCGATACGCTGGATCGGGCTGTGGAAGGCGCGGCGGAAAAACTCGAGCATGCCCTTGAGCATTTGTTCGGTAAATTGCGCGACAAACGTGCCGGTGCGCCAGTAGCAGAAGGTGATCTGGAAGAGGGAGCAGAAAACCCGGACGCCCTGCTTCAGGAAGAGTTTTTGGAAAAAGAACTCGAAAAGGATGAGGTGTTGCACGGCTAATCCGGCAGCATGATTGATTTCAATACCCTAGCTATTGGAGCAATCACTTAAAGAAGGGCGGGCCTGTGCAAACAGGCCCGCCCTTCTTCGTCAAGGCGTCGGATTGATCTGGCTTCGCGAACTTAATCCATCCACCGCAGGTCAACTTAGGGAGACTTCTTGACTAGGTAACAGGCCATGGACAACCCTTTTCAACTCATCACTGACGCCTTTCAGCCCCAATACCGGGTCAACCTGAGCATTCAGAGCCTTGAGGGCAGCATCATGCTGACCTTGTCCAATGAAACGGGTGTCGTCGCCAAACGCCTCATCAGTGCCGCACAGCGCAATGAACCCAAACGTATGCGCCGCCTGATTGAAAGCGTGCAATTCGGCATTGCCATCGAGCAAGGCCACAGCGCCATGAAGATTCTCACCGCAATGACCGACGGCGATAACCTCAATCAACTGCACGTGCCGCGCAAAGACTGGCTGAGCAATCAACCCCATTTGAGGATCAGCGTGTAGACGCGAGCGGGCCTGGGTCATGTGCCCGGACTGAACCCAGCCCCGTACAGGCCAACTTACCGGTCAAATCTCCCCTTTCTCTTCAATCACGGCACCTTTTACAGTGCTGTGCGGATCAGGGATTTTTGCTGACGGGAACTGCGACGAAGCATATCGCACGACCAGAATCGAAAAGGCGAGCAAGAGAATGGCGCCCGAGAGATAAACCACACCCAGATCCGGTGGCGCATGGTGCGACACATCCGAAATCAACAATCGGGTGAGTGCCGTGATGGCGACGTAAATCAGAAACCGCACGGGCATGTGATTGGTCTTGAAATAAATCCCTGTCATCGCCCCTAATTCCAGGTAAATGAACAGCAACAAGATGTCATCGACCGTGACGTTTCCCTTCTCGACCATCCCCAAAAAAGCAACCACAGAAGCCCAGGCAGTGATCCCGCCAATCGCGAACAGCGCCATGAAATGGAAGCCTTCGACGCAGAGATTGCCGAATGACTCCGCTCGGGAATGCAGGTTTTCGCGGAGCTTTTCCGCCCATTTGGTTTCCATGATTCTTACCCCTGACCTTTCAATGTTAAAAAACGACTAACCCTGTCCGTATGAATCATCGGTGGGCCTGCTCTTGAAACAGATCCCGACACCCGCTGTGGGCAACTCGATCGGATGATGCAGTACCTACGTGACTATTTTCCGTTGTGCTGCATTTTGTAGCAGCTTTCCAAGCAGAATCGGGGCCAAAGTCTATGGTTGAGAGCGTGGTTCTTTGTCACAAGACACATCTCAACGCTCCCCCGATGCGCAGGGAGGTAAAAAAGCCACTATCCAAATCGAATCGGTTCGCTTATGCTTTTAGCTGTATAAAAATACAGTAGTCGCTAAAGACACATTATCGTAAAGGCATGTGAGGTGGTGAATGGCCGTCGAAGTGGTATACCGCAGCAGCCGAGATCTGGAGCGTTTGTTCATGGATAAAGCCGAAGCTGATCGTCATGACAAAATGCTTGAGCTGGCCGAGTTGCTCGCCGAAGTATTGCAAAGAGCAGTGCCGTCGTTGACGGAGTCACAAGTGGAAGAAGCCGGGATTTACATGGCGAAAAATCGTGATATTTTCGCCAAGGCCTTCAAGAACCAGCCGGACGCACTGTCCGAACTGCTCAGTGCGCCGTTGGAAGAATGACGTTGATGCGGTGTGTTCGGCACGCCGCGGTCAATCACCCCTCCGGTTTTTCCAGCGCTATCACCAACGCTTTGAAGAACCGCGCCGCTTCGCCGCCGGTCACGGCGCGATGGTCGAAGGTCAATGACAGCGGCAATATTGGATGCACCACCACATTGCCGTTTACCGCAACCGGCTCGTCACGAATGCCGCCAGCACCGAGGATAGCCACTTGTGGCGGGATGACCACCGGATTGGCGTAACGCCCGAACAAGGTGCCGAAATTGGACAGGGTCAGGGTGGCGCCCATCATTTCTTTGGGCGGAATCGAGCGCGCTTTGACGTCAGCCCGCAGTCGGTCCATGCCCTTTTTCAAATCCTCGGCTGTACGGTTGCCAACATTGCGCAACACCGGCACGAACAAGCCGTCAGGCGTATCAATGGCGATTCCCAGGTCGAGCGTTTCATGCTGCTTGATCGATAAGGATTTACCCTCGAACCCACTGTTGAGTACAGGCTCTACCTTGCACGCAGCCACCAAAGCTTGGCCCAAACGAATCAAGGGGTCGCGGGCGTGCCCCCAGCGGTGCAAATCAGCGTCAGCAAAAATCGTCACCGGCACCACTTCAGCGTGGGAGCGGGCCATGTTCAGCGCCATGCTGCGACGCACACCGTGCAGTTTTTCCCCGCCAAATTTATCGCGTTCCACCTGTGCCGCACCTTCGACATCGGCGCGGGTGATCAAGCCATCGCGGCCAGAGCCACTCACGGCACTGAGATCAACGCCAAGCTGTCGGGCCAACTGGCGCACCACAGGCGTGGCGCGGGAGGCCATGTGTTCGCGAGTCGACGGCGCCGCACCAATAAAAAACTGATCGTCCTGACTGTTGCCACCGCCTTCAAGACGCCCAACCACCGTGCCGGCATCACCCTCCCCTTCATACGCCATCAGCGGCTCACCCACGTGCAGGATGTCACCCTCACCGCCATAGGTTTTCGCCACGATGCCATCGTACGGCGCAGGAATATCAACAATAGCTTTGGCGGTTTCCACCGACACGAGCAACTGATCGGTCTTGACCGTTTCACCGGCCGCGACGTGCCATCGGACAATCTCGGCTTCCTGTAAACCTTCGCCCAGGTCCGGTAGTTTGAAATACTTCATGGCGGGTCTCCTCAGGCGAAATTCAAGGCGTTGTCACACGCGTGAAGGATGTCCGCAACGCCGGGGATGTACAGATGCTCCAGCCGATACAGCGGCGGCGGGATGTCTGGCGCGGTGACCCGCTGGATCGGCGCCTGCAAATCGAGGAATACCCGTTCATAGAGGCTGGCCGCGATTTCCGCCCCAACGCCACACGAACGCGGCGCTTCGTGGACGATCACACAACGTCCTGTTTTACGCACCGAAGCTTCCAGCGTGTCGAGGTCCAGTGGCTTGACGCAGGCGACATCGATCACTTCGGCCGACACACCTCGCTCCGCCAGCGCGCTGGCTGCTTGCAGGGTCTCGAGCACACTGGCACCCCAGCTGACCAGGGTGATGTCGCCGCCTTCACGCAGGGTGAAACAGGTGTCCAGCGGCAGTCGTTTGCCGTCGTCCACCAACGTTTGCGGGTTCATCCGGTAGAGTCGCGTCGGCTCGAGGAAGATCACCGGATCAGGGTCATCAATGGCCGCCAGCAGCAAACCATAGGCCCGTGCTGGCGAAGAAGGGATGATCACGCGCAAGCCGGGAATATGCGCGAACAACGCTTCGGTGCTTTCGCTGTGATGCTCGGGTGCGCGAATCCCGGCACCCATTGGAGTGCGCATTACCATCGGGCAACTCAAGCGACCCCGCGTGCGATTGCGCAGGCGGCTGGCGTGGGACACCAGTTGCTCCATGGCGGCATAGATGAAACCCATGAACTGGATTTCCACCACCGGTTTCAACCCCTGCGCCGCCATGCCGATCACCAGGCCACCCAGCATGGTTTCAGCCAGCGGCGAATCGATGACCCGCTTGAAACCGAAGCTGTCGCGTAAACCTTGAGTGGCGCGGAACACCCCACCGTTAACACCAACGTCTTCACCCAGGATCACCACATTTTCGTCCTCGACCATGGCCCGATGCAGCGCCAGATTGACCGCTTCCAGCAGCGTGACTTTTTCATTCGCCATGAGCGTCACTCCCGGCACGACGCATCGCCCGTTCAAGGAACCATTCGCGCTGCTCAGCCAGGGCCTCCGGCCATTTGGCGTAGACGTGATCAATTACCGACTCAGGCGCTTGAGTGCCAGCGTGGTCGAAGGCATCCACCGCCTTCTGCACCAACGCCTGGCATTCACTGATCAGTGCCCGCTCACGGCCTTCATCCCAGACATTCTGGCTCACCATGAACGATTGCAGGCGTTTGACCGGCTCTTCCAGCCAGGCGTGCTTGACCTCTTCAGCCGAGCGGTAACGAGTCGCGTCATCCGCAGTGGTGTGGTCGCCGAGGCGATAACTCAGGCACTCCAGCAGCACCGGACCTTTGCCTTTGCGGGCGCGCGCCAGAGCGTTCTGCACCCTGTCGTAGACCGCCAGCATGTCGTTGCCATCGACCTGCTCACCCTGAAAACCGGCGCCGATGGCTTTTTGCGCCAGCGTCGGCGCGCCGCACTGGATGCGTCGGGGCACAGAAATCGCCCACTGATTGTTATTGATCACGAACACCACAGGCAGTTGCCAGGTGCCCGCGACGTTGAGCGCTTCGAGGAAATCACCCTTGCTGGTTGCACCGTCGCCGCAGGTGGTCACCACCACCCTATGCTCGCCACGAATTTTGAACGCCGTGGCGACACCGCAGGCATGCAAGGCCTGGGTTGCAATCGGGATGTTCACCGGAAAGTCCTGGGCTACGGCCGGTTCGGCATAGTGACTGCCACGTTCATCTCCGCCCCAATACAGGAGAATTTCTTCCATACGCACGCCGCGCAATAGTTGCACGGCTGTGTCGCGGTAGTAGGGGACCAATACATCGTCAGGTTGCATCAGGCTACCAATGGCGACCCCGATGGCTTCCTGACCAAGAGTCGGCGCGTAGGTGCCAATGCGCCCGGTGCGTTGCAGCGCGACGACTTTCTGGTCGAACAGGCGGGTCAATACCATTTGCTTATAGAGCTGGGTCAGCAGGTTGAAGTCATCCGCCCAGCGCGGAAGTTCGCCGACCAGGCCACCTTCAGGGGTGAGATAGCGAGTGTATGCAACATTGATTTTGTTATAGGACACGGCACCCTCCCAACACGCGACAGTACGCGTGGCGACCCGTCTCGCCGCGTGTGACGGCAAGGTCTTGTCGGGTGACACCGGGTAGGTGCTAGCCGACGTTCAGCAGGCGTTCTGCCAACATATCGGCGACGCGCGCAGGGGAGCGCTTCTCCGCTTGGGCGTGGGCAAAAACCTCAGTTAATCTTAGTCCGATTCGCGACAGATGCGCGGTGATGGTACCCAGTGATTCCCCCTGATGCTGCAGGGCGACATAGATCAGGCCGCCGGAGTTGATCACGTAATCCGGCGCATAAAGAATGCCCCGATTTTCCAGATTATCCGCAACCTGCAAGCTACTCAGCTGAGTATTGGCCGCGCCGGCCACCGCTGCGCAACGCAGTTGAGCGACGCTATGACTATTGAGAATGGCGCCCAGCCCACAAGGCGCAAGGATGTCGCACGGTGTGCTGAGCAACGCTTCGCACGCAATGGGATGTGCGCCCAGTTGCTCCATGGCCAATTGCACCTTGCCGCTGTCCAAATCGCTGACCAGCAGTTCAGCGCCTGCCGCATGCAACTGTTCGGCCAAGGCATAACCGACATGCCCGAGCCCCTGAATCGCCACCCGCAGGCCTTCAAGATTGTCGCTGCCCAGTCGCGCCAGCGCCGTGGTACGAATACCAGCGAACACGCCCATGGCCGTGTGTGGCGAAGGATCACCCGCTTCGGTGGTGCTGGTGACATGTTGGGTGCACTGGGCGATGCAATCCATGTCGGCGCTGGAGGTGCCGCTGTCGACAGCAGTAATGTACCGACCGTCCAGGGTTTCGATAAAGCGGCCGAAGGATTCGAACAGCGCGGCACGATTGGGAACATGCGCCGGACGCATGATCACTGCTTTACCGCCGCCAAAAGGTAACCCGGCCAGCACTGCTTTGTAACTCATGTTTTGCGCCAGACGAATAGCATCCTCAATGGCGCTTTCCTCATCCACATAGGCAAGGTAACGACACCCGCCGAGGGCTGGGCCTTTTTTGCTGCTGTGAATCGCGATCACCGCTTTGAGCCCGGTATCTGGATCCACGATGAAGTGTAACGTTTCAACGTTTGAGCTTTGCATGAGAGCGAACATCGGTATTGCTCCCGGTTCTTTTTTCTACTGCGAGTATAGGCGCTGAAAAAAAAATCGACTGATCGCTCAAGCATAAGTAAACCCGCACGGATCGGCTCCAGGGCATAACACTCGAGCCCCTGACTCGGCGGCAGCGACGGTACTGGACGAAATCGACTGCTGGGGCTAAAACAAGGCATGTGAAGTCAGATGAACAGTCCGACGTATGACTCCACACGCCTGATCCACCGGAGAGGTCGATGACCCCACGTCAAGCTTGCATTGCCTGCCTGCAACGCACGCCGCCTTCAGTTTTTGAAGCGGCTTTGTGGGTGTCGGCCGAACACGATCCGGAGTTTTTGCCAGAACAAGCGCTTCAGAATATCGAGGACCTGAAGCGCCAGATCAGTGCGGCCCTGCCATTGTTACCGGCGGGGGAATTGGCGCAACCCTTGTTGCGTCAGCTGAACACGCTGGGGTTTCAGCAGGACGACTGGAGTCATCCAAAACCCCAGTCGGCGTTGCTGCACAAAATTTTGCAGCGCCGCCGTGGACAACCTTTGGGGCTGGCGATCATTGCGCTGGAGCTGGCCAGGCGTCTGGAAATCCCGCTGGAGGGTGTCAACTTTCCGGGGCATTTTCTGCTGCGTATGCCGGGTGCAGATCACCTCCTCGATCCCTGCGGAGGACGCAGGCTTTACCCTAAGGATTGCCGCGAACTGCTGGCCCGCCAATTCGGCCCGGACATGCAGCTCCAGTCCGGGCACATGGTTCGCGCGACCGACATGGCCATGGTGCAACGCTTGTCTCGCAACCTGCGGCACCTGCATCAACTAAATGATGATTTCCTGGCGTCGCTCAAGGACGCTGACCGGGTCGTGGAACTGGGCCAGGCGACCACCAGCGATCACCTCGCCCGTGCCAGCCTGTACCAGTCACTCGAATGCCCGCAGGCTGAGCGCTTCGACCTCGAACATGCGTTGTTACTCAGCGACGATCCGATTCAGCGCTTGCGTCTGACTGAACGGTTGAGCCATTTGCCACCCAACAGCGCGTTTCACTAGCCGCCCAACTCAGGCCATCAACCCCAACGCTTTGGCCTTCGCCACCGCCTGTGTGCGGCGTTCGACCCCCAGTTTGCTATGGATGCGCCGGGCATGGGTTTTCACCGTGTGCAGAGAAATGAACAACTGCTCGGCGATTTGCAGATTAGAGCTGCCGTGGGCGATCAGCTTGAGTACTTCGAGTTCACGCTGGCTGAGGGGATTGTCGGCGGCGGCAATCAGGTCGTCTTCCACCCCCAACTCGCGCAACAGTGTCGGCTGACGCAGCCTCAGTTCGCGTAACGGTTGCTGCAAATTGAAGCGACCTATCAGTGCCAGGCCCTCAGCCAGACAGGCATGCGCGGTTTGCACATCGGCTTGCAAAAACGCCACCTCTGCCATGGCCAGATAAAGCTCGGTCTCAAGGCTGTGCATGCCTTCTTGATGGGCCTTCCGCTGCAGGATGTGCAGGCGTTGCAACGGCTGTTCGGCCTGATGCAGATAGACTTCGGCCAGCACCAGCAGGTATTCGATACTCGGAATCAATTCCAGCGTGGCTGGCGGCGCATGTTTTGCCGGATGACGCCGGAGGTGACGCAGAACCCTGGCCAGAGCCTCTTGTACCAGGCCCGCACGACCTTGTTGCAGCCAGAAGTGACTGCTGACTTGCAGCAGCACGCCTCGCCAAAAATATTCCGGGATATGGTTTTGTTGCATCACACGCTCGGCATCGCGCAGCCAGACGAATGCCCGTGCGTAGTCGCCCTGATTGGCGTCCAACGTCGCCAATCCCAAAAAACCGAACAACGCCAGTTTGTCTTTGCTGCGCAAACATTGCTCTAGGCCGCTCCGGTAATGCAGCTTCGCTTGCTGATCCTGACCTTGGCGCAGGGCCAGACGCCCCCGGCGCAACGCAATCCGGCCCAGCAACGGGCCTGCGGGAGCGTGCTGAATCAACAGCAAATCGTGCATTTTCTCCAGCGTGCTCTCACTGCGCTGCAATGCCCCGCGCTGTTCCAGCAATTGCGCATGATCGAGTTCGAGCAAGGCTTCCAACAGCAGAGAACCCTCGCCCCGGGCCAGACACAGCGCGGTACGATTATGCGCCAGCGCTTGATCGAACTGGCCATTGAGCAGCGCCTGTTGCGTCAGCCCGGACAGGCACATCACCCGAACTTGCCACATGCTTTGCGACAGCTCCCGACAGGCGTCCTGCAGATGCCCGACAGCGAGGTCCGCCTTGCCCCAAAGATGCTGAAGCCAGCCTTGCTGTGCCTGCCACAGGGCGATCAATTCACGCTGTTGAGTGGCCGAGGGTTGCGGCGAAAAACGAGCCAGATGCTCCAGGCACGCACAGGCCTGGTCAAAACGGCCAGCGTACACCAACGCCGAACTGGTCAGGCTGATCAGGTGCGGCGTGCCCAGCATCAAGTCGGCGAAGCGTTCGTGCAGGTCCAGCAGCAACGCCACATTCTGCCCTTGCAACAGGTAGGAGAAGTCAACGTTTTGCAGCAGACTGACAGCGATTTCGTACTGTTCAGCCTGCAAGGCGTGTTCGATCGCCGATTGCCAATCCCTTTCTACGCTGAACCATTGGCAGGCACGACGATGCCAGGAGCGCCTCGCGGGCCATGCTTCATCGTGCAGGCATTGGGCCAACGGCGGAAATACCTGCAACCAATCGGTGTCGTGCTCGCAAGGTTCGATAAAGCTGCCCATGTCCTGCAATGCCTTGAGCCATTGCCCACCCTCGCCAGCCCCAAACAGGTGCTCGCACAGACCTGGATTGAAGCGCGGCAAATGCGCCAGCACACGCCAGGCCTCAGCCAATTCGGGGGCGAGCCCGGCGAACAGTTCGTGCTCAAGGTAATCGATCAAGGTTGTCGAACGGTGTTGCCGGTTGAGGTGCAGAGCACTGAAGTCTTCGGAAACGCACCAGTCGCTCGGGCTGAGCAACGCAACGCGTACGCCAACGCACCAACCGGCACTTTGGATAAAGATCGCAGCGGCGGCTTCGGGCGGCCAGACGACAGGCTCATGGGCCAACAGCTGTTCGATTTCTGCCTGATTGAACGCCAGCGCCGGGCCATAGCGTTCGAGCAATTCGCCGCTGAGCAGCAGACGTGGCCAGTTACACAGAGGACGTCTGCGCCCGCTAATCCACCAGGTCACCGCTGGGCTGCTGACAGCCAGCAAGCGATCAAGACAATGATCCAGCGCGGGCGCAGGGACACGACAATAGTCGTCGAGCACGATCCAGCACGGTGTTTGCCGGTGGGCCAACTGACTCAGAACACCGGTCTCGTCAGCCTCATCAAGGCCCAAAACAGTGGCCAGCAACGCACAGAAGCCGGCCGGCGTTTGCGCTTCTCCAGCCAGCGGCAGCCAGCCGACAAGACAGTCCTGAGGCGCCTGGCGGAGACACTCGCCGAGCAATGCACTTTTACCACTGCCCGCTGGCGCGCACAGTAGCTTGACCCGTGCACTCGAGGCCAGCAAAGGCGCGGTCAACCGGCTGCGTGTCAGGTGCTGAGGAGACAATCGCGGCCAGTGGTCCGCACGCCCCGCATGAACGGTAAAGGCAGTCATGGGATGGTCCCTTGTTATTCTTGCCTGCGCACTCACACTAAGCCGTTCGTCACACCTTGCTGTAGGAGTATTTGGCGCGCTTATCATCCCCCATAAAAAAAGCCACTCACAGTAACCGTGAATGGCTTTTCAAGCGGATTGAGACGTAAGTTGCAACCGATTAGCGGATGCCCGCGTTGCGCAGGGCGTTGGGGGTGAAGTCAGACACGTGGAGCTTCAGGCCGAACTGGAAGCTGCGTTTCTCCTCGTTCTTCATGCCCAGTGCGATGTAGCGGCCGGCGTTCAAATCGTACAGGGCTTCAAGGGTGTAAGCCGGCACTTGGTGGTCGTAATAAAACTGCGCATGACCCTCGGCCACCCGCCAGAGCTGGCCGCGACCGTCGTAATGGTCGACCAGCGCGATCTGCCAGGTATCCTCGTCGATGTACATATGGCGCTTGGCATAGATATGCCGCTCACCGGCTTTGAGTGTGCCGACCAATTCCCACACCCGGTGCAGCTCATAACGGGCCAGGTCCTGATTGATATGCCCAGCCTTGATTACGTCGCTGTACTTGAGGCTCGGCGAGTCAAGTTTGTAGCTGTTGTACGGGATGTACATTTCTTTCTTGCCGATCAACTTCCAGTCGTAGCGATCCGGGGCACCCGAGAACATGTCGAAGTTGTCCGACGTGCGCAGGCCATCCGCCGCAGTACCCGGACCGTCATACGCCACTTGCGGCGCACGCCGGACACGCCGCTGACCCGCATTGTAGATCCAGGCTAGACGCGGTTCTTTCACTTGATCGAGGGTTTCGTGCACCAGCAACACATTACCGGCCAGGCGCGCAGGCTTCGTCACTTCCTGCTTGAAGAAGGTCAGGATATTCGCGCCTTCTTCTGGTTTCAGGTCCGGTATGTCCTCCGGGGCACCGACGTCCTCTTCGAACGTGACCGAGTCGAACGCACCGTTCACTTGGGGAGTTACCTGGGTGATGGTGCGGTGCAGGTTGCCCCCGTGGTAACGGGTGATGTGGTTCCACAGCACTTCATTCGCGGTTTTAGGGATCGGGAACGCGTAGTAGCGGCTTTCGGCAAAATGGGCCAAGCCGTTGCCATCATTGATGGTCGTCACCGTGGCCGCGCTTTTCTTCGCCGCGTCATAGACCTTTTGCGGCAAGGCTACGGTGCGATGACTCGGATAAACCGGAATCCGATAGGTCGTGGGATAACGCTGGAACATCGCCTGCTGCCCATCGGACAGTTTGTCTTTGTACTGTGTCATGTTGCTGGCGGTGATGATAAACAGTGGTTTCTCGTTGGCGAACGGATCCGCGAGGAAACCCTTACTGTCCACCGCCCCCGCATTGACCGGGAGACCGCCGGTGTAAGCAGGGATCGAACCGTCGGCATTCCCTGCCATTTCTGCCCCCAATGGTGTCAGGCTTTTGCCCAGTTTCGCGACTTCGTCTGCCGACACCGCAGCCATTACGTTGGCTGCCAACAGGCTCAGCGCCAGGACGCCACATTGCAGGATCATCTTGCGCATAGTCATGTCCTTTTCAAGCCGATCAGAAGTTCACGCCGACGCTCAATGAAACGAAGTCACGATCGGTCAACGTGTTGTAATTACCACCGAAGAAATCGGTATAACTAAGGTTCGCGGTGTAGGTGTTGCGGTAGTCGGCATCGACCCCGAAGCTGACCGCTTTTGCACCCTGGTTAAACAAGCCGTTAGGGCCGTAACCATGCACGTCATGGGACCACGACAGGTTGGGCTTGAGGTTGATCCCGGCGAAAACGTTGGCGTAATCGAGAATCGCCCGGGCGCGATAACCCCATGATGTCGACGTGACAAAACCGCTGGTATCGCCACCAAAGCCATAGGCACCGTAGACCGAGTCACGGCCATAACGCAGCTCGCTGGTGGGTTCCAGCCCTCCCACATGGACGATTGCCGCTTCGCCAACCACAGTCAGCCGTTCAGCCCCCAGCACTTGGTCGAAGAAGTGGGTCAATGTGGACTGGATCTGGGTGATTTCTTTGCGCCGGTAACCTTTGTTATCCGCGCCAGGGCTCGATGCAATCGGTGACGCAGTCCCGCGAGCAATCGGGTTAAGCAGCGCCAGGGTCAGATCAGTCGTATTGAGCTGGACCGGGGCATTGGGCCGGTAGCTGATTTCGCCATTCCAGGCGGTACCCTCTGGCAGGGTGGTGGCGAAGCTGGCGCCGAACAACCGAACATTCTCCGGGTATTCAAGATAGTACTGGCCATTACCGAGCATGGTGCTCTGCGCAAGACCCGAACCGCTGCCTGGGGCAACGGCGTTGGCCGCAGCGGCGATACGTGGAATGGCACTCAATGTCGCCAGACCCGCCGTCTTGGTGCTCAGGACTGGCAGACGGCTGTGTAAGTTCTCGAAGTACAGGCCGTACTCGGTGTCGTCACCCAACCAGCGTAGCGCTGCACCGAACTGGCCGGTGTTTTTTGGATCACGGCTGCTGCCACGGGGGACGACCACGCCTTCAGGCGTGACCTGGAATCCCTGGCCAAAGGCAGCAGCAATCGGTTGCAACGGTTTGATGGCCGGGTTGCCCACGTCGTAGTTGTTGTTACACCCTTCGGCGACCACGTCGTTACCGAAGAAGGTGCCGCAGTTGTCGACAACCGTCTCTTGCCATTGCAACTGGTAAAAACCCTCGACGCTGAGCTTGTCGGTCAACCCTTGGGAACCGAAGAGCATGTTGACCGGAATCAACCCTTCCTTGATCTCGGCGCCTGGGCGGCGGAACGCCGACACGTCGATGGGATTGATCGAGTTGATCGAGTTACCGATGAAGGTACTTTCGCCCCAACTGACCACCTGCTTGCCTGCGCGCACAGTGCCCGGCAGATCCGCGATGCTGTAGCTGTGATAGACGAAGGCGTCGAGCAGTTGATAGCCCGACGATTTGGCCGCTTCTTTGCGCCCGTTATCGCTGACGTTCTTGAAGTCTTGAGTTTGGTTTTCAAGGACGAAGTCATACCAATATTTGCCCCGCAGGAACACGCCACTGTCGCCGTACTTCAGTTGCAGGTCGTGGACCCCTTTGAAAATCTCCGAGAAGGCGTCACCTTTCTTGAAGTTCAAACGGTTGTCATCGCCCGTGGCCGCCTGCCCTTTGCCGCCGTTCACAGTGCTGACCAGACTGGGGTCTGCGTTACGCAAACCCCAGCTTGCGCCGAGCGACAGCGAGGAGTCGAATTGCCCTTCGATTTCTCCAATATTGAATGAAACGGCGTGCGCCTGAGCCGTGCAGCCCAGCGCCACGGCGATGGCCAGCGTCTGTGGCTTGAAGATGGCGCGCATTATTGTTGTTGTCATGCGTCTTCCCCCTGGTGGTTGCAGAAGAAATCACCCTACTCACAGCCACCAGGAGGGATAAGCGCACCAAGGAGGTATTCTCGATGTACCTCTAAAGAATGAATCCCCCGTCTGGCACGGCTTTGCTCGCCATCATCGATGGCATGGATGATCCATGATGAGGGACATGGATTGAGCTTCCGGGCGCTGCAAATCCTGGCGAGATTTTGCGGACAACAACCGGAACCACCCCACTATTGCCGGGTATGTAACAGTCAATGTCGCAAACTGCTCTGTTTCATTGAGCCTGAATTCTTTATTCTTGCCGGGCTTTCACAGCAACCGGCCAGAACCCTTAAAACGCCGGTGATTCATTCAAGTGACTTGATTACTTACTGTGTACCGGCAGTGGCTCAAACATGAGCTTCTACGGACTGATTCGCCCCCAGGTTTATCGACGTTGGTTTGAAAGCTCCTGGATCTAACGTCTTGTTTAGCCGCTGTTTAAACAGCGGCTTTTTTTTGCCTGTCATTCAGCGATAATAGCTATAAGCCATCACCGCACCAAATTCCCACCCGCACTTTACTCCCGCTCTTTCGCACGCTGGCTGGCGTAGCTATCGCCCGTCGTCGCGTACGTGTGCAGGTTCTGCATGACATGAACCGCCCGGATATAGTCGGGGAGCAACATCGTGGCATAGGGATCACCGCGCAATGAGTTGTCCTTCATGGACGATATCCTGCCCGCGAAAAAATCCAGCGCGTTGATATTCACATCCGGGTTGATTGGCACTCCGTCTCTATCAAACTCGGCACCGGCTCTGTCCATGAGCTCGGCTGTGTGATTATCGATAAGGCCAAACTTGTAAAGCTGCTTGCCTAACTGACTGAGCTCATTGGGTGTGATCTCTTCAGGATTGAAGCCCTTGAGCTGCGGCTTCAACTTCAGTGTGTCCATATATTCTGCATCAAGCGCAATTGGATTTTCGCCGATTTCCAGCAGGATGCTATGGGTCAGCGCGGTGGCGGATGCTTTGGGCAATGTACTTTCTGGCGGCTGCCGAATAAAAACGGCAGGCAGGTCGCCCCAGATGCTAAATGTTGACATGGTGTTCTCCCGACTCAATAAATAGACAACTCATTGGGCATATCGGGAAACGGCTCGACAACTTTATAGTTCAAACAAGGCGTGTTTGAATTCCATCCAACGCCTACGTAATAACAAGAAATGTCGTACAAAAAATAGAGAAACTTCATCGACCCGGAAAAGCCCTACACTTATTTCAGATGCAGACTGACAAGAAAGCATGATTAACCTTAAGTCGCCAAGTCGGAATTCGAGTGTTACTTGAACGGTATTAGCGTTAACCATCGACATCCAAAAACCAGACATCACTCATAAAACAACCTGACAGACTCAAGGATCTTCATCATGAACAACAAGATTAACGCACTGCTGATTTCATTGCTGCTATGCCAATTTTCGGGGTCAAGCTTCGCGGAGCCTGTCGCCAGTATTGGGGCAGCGCCAATGTGTTTCAGAAATAACGGTACTATTTACGAGAGCATTGCGAACGCGGGTGAATACAAAGTTGTGCACGGCCCATTTACCACAAAATGCGGTACCACGGCGCACAGTATTCAACTGAGGAGCGTTGCAGGCGAGCGATTACCCGTGGTGGTAGAGCAGCTATCTGGGGGAGACTGGACAAGGGTTGTGAACGGTGCATTCGACCCCTATCAAAAACTTGGTAATGGCACGTTCCGAGTAATATTGGATAATCAGCAAGGCCAAACGCCTGTCCGCTACAAAGGAATATTCTCGGTCCCACTTTAACGGTTTACTCATAAGGTTGCCTGAGCCGCATGACCATGGGTCACGGCTCAGGCCTGGTTTAGCCTTCCGTGCCCGCGCTATTCAGACCCGGGTATCAATCAACGATGGCGTGCGAGAAAACTGTGCACGTTCCTGCAAGGCCAAGATAACAGTCATGGCAGTTTTCAGCGTAGTCACTGTTTCCTTGGCAAAATCGTGCCCTTCAGTAATACTGACCTTTAAGGAACTCAAGACTCCTGTCAAAATACTCGAAAGCATTCGTTTTTTTGTCCATATTTATTTGATTACCTTGATCATTGAACTCACTCCCGACCGCGCCAAGCCAAGACCCCGTAATATGATCAATTATGCCCATCTTTTGGAGCATAACGCTTATGCTTATAAGCTCTCGACTGCTAGTACTCTCAGGATCGAAGCCTGATAGATCAAACTCAAACCCCTCCAGTTTCGACGAATTCGAAATACTATCATCCGCCCAGAATTGCCGTAACTTCTGGGCAATACTTTCTTCCTCGACGGAACGACCGGAGGACGTTCTGAACTGCCTGTCAGGCACATAGGTGTAGGCGCTTATTCGGTCTTTGATCAGACCAAAATTTTCAATCATGCAGGCCTCCAAAATCGACATAGCTATTAACGTCGTATCGGGAGTCGTTAGAAAATCTTGATATGCGTCCGACCTAAAACAGCATCAAAAATAGATTTAGAGATCATTCCTACATACAAAGTAAGAATAAGCCTACAAAAAAATTCGGCCGATCAGGTATGCCCTGATCGACCGAGTTAAATATGAAGCCACTATTATCAAGCGCTATACTTTTGCAGGTTTTTCATCATCTCTTGCAGGGCTTCGATGGTGTCTTTTGGGTGTGCTGCACCTTCGAAGTCGCAGATGTTCTGCCAGCTAGCGGCGACATCTTCCGGGCTAAAACCGGTACGAGGGTCGAAGCCGGCACCGACGCTGCGCTCCCAGCGGGTCTTGCCTATCCAGCCGCCGCCGACTTCGAACAGGCCTGAACTCTCCTGGCACTGTTCGCTGCCGAGAAACACCACTAGCGGACTGATCAGTTCAGGCTTAAGCAATTCGAACACACCGGCCGGAATCAACCCTTCTGTCATGCGTGTACCGCCGGTTGGGGCGATGGCATTGACCAGGATGTTGTTCTTGCGCCCTTCAAGGGCCAAGGTGCGGGTCAGGCCGTAAAGGCCAAGCTTGGCCATGCCGTAGTTGGACTGACCGAAGTTGCCGTAGATGCCGGAGGTCGATGAGGTGAAAATCACGCGCCCGTAGTTCTGCTCACGCATGTGCGGCCAAGCAGCATGGGTCACCTTGTAGGCGCCTTCGACGTGCACGCGATACACCAGGTCCCAATCGGGGTCTTCCATTTTGGCAAAGGTCTTGTCCCGCAGGATACCGGCGTTATTGACCACGACATCGATACGACCGAATGCATCCAGTGCGTTTTGTACGATTTTGGCGCCGTCAGTGACCGAGTCATGGTTGGCAACCGCGGTGCCGCCCGCCTCGCGAATCTCTGCAACTACACGATCTGCCGCCGACGCGTTGGCACCCTCACCATGCGCCGAGCCCCCCAGATCGTTGACCACTACGCGTGCGCCATGTTTGGCAAACAGCAACGCATGGGCGCGACCCAAACCACCGCCGGCCCCCGTAACGATGACGACCTTATCTTCAAAACGCACAGGCTCACTCATGGACAGCTCCAGCAAAGGTGGACAATGGCTTGAGTGTCGAACACTCGCCCCTCAGTCACAATCAATACGCTCAGTGCTGAATAGTGCGCAATAAGGTAGCAGGATGGGGGGCCTGATTAGCGACGTTCAGGAACACGCCAATACCCGGCTCGGGGCATCTAATGCGGCCCGGAAACTGAGGTAATGCTGCAGAACCAGTACTGGCGCCTCGGTTTGCGGGTAATGACCGATACCCTGTAACAGCACAGTGTCGGCATTGGGGATCAATTCGCGGTAGCGCTCGACCATGTGCGCACCGGAGATCGGATCGACCGCACCGTCGATCACACGCATAGGAACATCCCCGCGTCGCATGGCGGCCAACCAGCGATCACGCTGCACAATTCGCTCGGGAATGTAGTTGATCAAACGGTGGATGATCCGCGGTCCCTGGTTGGTTTCGATCAGGCTCCAGAAGTCATCCAGCTCACTTTCACTGGGTCGCGTGTCAGGGCCAAATATCTGGGTAAAACTTTTAACCAGACGTTCCCGGCTGAACATCCGGCCCACCAGCCAGCCCAGTGGGCTGAGCAGCAGTTTCTGGACCAGCAGTTTGCGATGGGTCTCCGGGAACAGCCCGCCATTGAGGAACACGCAACTGGCCATGGCGAACGTCCCTTCATAATGCCGGGCCAGCAATTCCTGGGCGACGCTGTCGCCGTAATCATGTGCCAACACATGCACCGCCTGTTCAACCCGCAGGTGCTCGAGCAGCGCCTGCTGCAGGTCGGCCTGTTCCAGCAGGCGGTAATCATGGTCCTGCGGCTTGGACGAATCGCCGAAACCCAGCATGTCGCAGGCAATCACCCGATAACGCTGAGTCAAGGGTTGCCACAGGTAATGCCAATCCCAACTGGCGGTGGGGAAGCCATGAATCAACAACAATGGCTCGCCCTGCCCCGCTACCCAGTAGCGAATGGTCTGGCCCCGGAACAAAAAATTTTGTCCACGGGTACGCCAGACGGACAAAGGGATCTCTGCCAGCGGCATTATTCTTTGTAGCTCGGGTCTTGTTTATCGAGTGTGCGCAGCAACGCCGGCCAGGCCAACGCCCCGCCCATGCCCTGGGTGCTTTTAGTCACCCCGGCAATCATCGCTTTCGCGCCAGCCAGGATCTGCCCGTCGACAGGAATCAGCTCCGCGCCACCGGTTTGCGCCAGCACCTGGATTTCACAGGCACGCTGGAAGGTGAACATCATCAGGAAGGCATCGGCAATGCTGCTGGCGCATGTCAACAGCCCATGATTGTTGAGCATCAAGAAGCTGTTATCACCCAGATCAGCTTGCAGCCGCGCTTTTTCTTCATAATTAAGGGCGACGCCTTCATAGGGGTGATAAGCCAGGCTCGACAGAACGAAAATCGATTGCTGACTGATCGGCAAGATCCCCTGTTTTTGCGCAGACACCGCAACCCCCGCCGCCGTATGGGTATGCAGCACGCAAGCCACATCATGCCGAACTTCATGCACCGCACTGTGAATGGTGTAGCCGGCCGGGTTGATCTCGTAGGGGCTGTCCATCAATTTGTTACCGGCCTGATCGATTTTGACCAGACTCGATGCCGTGATTTCGTGAAACATCAGGCCGAACGGGTTGATCAGGAAATCTTCGGTACCAGGAACCTTGGCCGATATGTGGGTAAAAATCAGATCGTCCCAACCGTGCATCGCAACCAACCGATAGCAGGCCGCGAGATCAACCCGCGCCTGCCATTCGGCGGCGCTGACTTGATCTTTCACGCTTCGGGAGGGCAAAACTTGGGCAACATTCACGGTGCTCACCTCGGCTTTTTATACTAATCGCGATTAGATTCCCATCTCGATCAGTCTAGTCAGGCCTGAGTATCCCGGTAGTTGCATTGGCAGCCAGCTTACTGACCGAGCGAGTCATATCAGGGCGCACGGGTAAGAGCGGAACAGGCTTGGCAGGTATTGCTGCTGCCCAGCCTGCTCACGCGGTGCGCGCGCGATCGACCGACTCAGGCGTTTAGATGACGAATAAACTCCGCCAGCCACGGTTCTGCATCGGATTCAGGGGTAACGGTCTCGCTGGCATCCAGGCGCAACATGGGTTGCACTTCACGAATCCCCAGCTCGGCAAATAGCTCGCGCACCTGCTCGCCACCGCCGCAGAACGTATCGCCATAGCTGGCGTCGCCCAGGCCAATCACTCCGCCGGGCAAGCCACGCCAGGCCGCAGGCAACAGATCGCGAATCTGCGAATAGAGCGCCTGGAAGTTATCAGGCAATTCACCCAGCCCGGTGGTCGAGGTCACGACCAGAAACGCCTCGGGCGCGAACGCTTGCAACTCTGCCAAGGTGACACGCGGGTTGTGTCTAACCTCGTGGCCAGCGGCACGAATGATTGTTTCGGCATGCCGGGCGACTTCTTCGGCAGAGCCATAGACCGACCCGGAAAGGATGACCACTTTCATAAATAGACCCTGTAACACAGTAAAAACGTCGGGCATTATGCCCCAACGCAGCGCGATGTCTTAGAATGCTGGCTTGGCAATTCGCAACGGAAGCTTCCCATGATCAATGCAAAACTGTTGCAGCTGGTAATCAACGCCTCGAATGATGGCATTGTGGTCGCTGAGCAGGAAGGTGATGACAACATCCTGATCTATGCGAACAAGGCATTCGAATCGCTGACAGGCTACGCGGTGGAAGATATTTTGTATCGCGATTGCCGTTTCCTGCAGGCCGATGACCGGCAGCAACCAGGGCTGGAGGTGATTCGCCAGGCAATTGCCAGCGGCCAGCCTTGCCGGCAGGTGCTGCGCAACTATCGCAAGGACGGCAGCGCCTTCTGGAACGAGTTATCGATCACGCCGGTATTCAATGAGGCCGATCAGCTAACCTATTTCATCGGCATTCAAAAAAATGTCAGCGCACAGATCGAAGCGCAACAGCGCGTCGTCGAGCTGGAAGCCCAGCTGGCGCTCGCACGGGCAGAGATAGAATCACTAAAAAAATGACAAGTGGGGCTAACAAACCACTGAATGAGCTGTCTGTTCTCTAATAACCGCATATTTCGGGCTTTAGCATGCAACGCGATACCCTACTCACTCAGGATGAGCTGGATTTCATTCAGAACATGCAGCACAACCCGAAGCTGAACGTGCGTGATGCGTCGCGCGGCCTGCTCGTCAATGGTGGCGTGCAGATTCAGGAGTTGCTGACCCGTCTGGCTGCCCATGAGCAGGTGACGATTCAGGCACAGTTCGAAAACCAGCAAATGACCTTTCCGTTGCATCTGGTGGAAGATGAATTCCATGCCATGCATCTGGAGTTGGGCGCGCCGAGTATTTATGAAGAACAAGGTCCTCAGGTGCGTCCGTGGCGACTGAGCCTGCCTGAACCGCTACCGCTGCAAACCGAAAAAGGTTCGCAGAGTGCGCTCTGGGTGCATGAAATCTCGTTCAAGGGGATTTTGCTGGAGAACCGCAAAGCGACCAAACCGCCAAAATACTTCGCCCAATGGTTTGCTCCGACGGGCTACGCGCCCATTGCGTTGCGCGGCACCTTCGAACGGCTGACAGAACAAGGTCTTGCGGCGTACCGTCTGAGCCAGCGCAACAAAGAAGACACTGAGCGCCTGCGCCAGTACATCCTGCAACAACATCTACTGGTTCACCCTGCTCCGCTCGACTGAGCAACCGTGAACCGCGCCCCCCTGATCAAGAAACTTCACGGTGCATCGACACCGTCTATGTGTCCAGATGCCCCGCTAAAAACTGCTGCAAACGCCGCTGCATGGAACGTCCGTCACTTCCCAGGCAAGCGATGGGCGAACCGTCGAGGCTTTCTTGCGCCAAATCCGATGCCTCCCCTGCCAACAAAACAGGGCAATCCAGGGTCAGCGCGAGGCGCTTCAGGCGCCGAGGCAGATCCGCCGCAGGTGGATGATTTGAAAACAGCACCAAGGCCTGAGGCTGAATTTTTTCACAGACCAGGCTCAGCTCTTCCAGTGGCTGACCGAGCGCCAAGACACTGATCGACGTATCTGTCGTGCCCAGCATCAACCCCGCCACCCATAGCTCCAACTCGCGACATTGACCAGGGATAGCCGCAAGTACGACCTTCAACTCCGTCGTACCGCGCAGCATCTGCAAGCGTTGCAGCGTTCGCGCACGCAAAAAGCTGTCGAGAAACAACCATTCACTGGCTTGGCCAAATTGATCCTGATGCAGCAGAAACTCCTGCCACAACGGCATCAAAATGTCCTGGAACACCACGGTCAACGGGTAACTGGCAAATATCTGGCCATATAACTGCTCCAGACCGCGCTCATCGAAGGCGCTGATGGTGCGACGCAGTTGTGCCTGCCATTCACCCCACTCACCCAGCAAGCCATCATCTGGAAGCGGATTGGACTGAGTCCTGACGATGCTGGCCTTGGCGAGAATCTTTCCGACTTTGCTGACCGCCACACCGCGTTCGATCCAGCCAAGAATACTCCGTACCTCGTCGATGTCGGCTTGGGAATACAGACGGTGGCCGCTGTCGGTGCGGGTCGGCTGGATCAGCCCGTAACGCCGCTCCCAGGCGCGCAGCGTGACCGGATTGATCCCGGTAATACGCGACACTTCGCGAATGGGGAACAACTCTTCTTGTTTGAGGCCGCTGCCCAGAGCAGGGCCAATAACAGGTTCGGTCATGACAGGCATCGCTTGAGAACTGTGGCAGCATTGTACCCTCAAGGCCGCCCCTACAAACAACGCGAGCGACGACAGCCTCTGGCTTATTCGTGGGAATCGGGAATAATCCTTGCCTGCCTTTTAAACGCAGCCCACCACCCCGGCGCTGCGTTATGTGAATTCCCTACCCGGGAAACTCACTCGCCTTACGGAGATGCACGATGTCTACCTCACCCGTCACCCTGATGGTCGCCCGCCGCGTCGCCCATGGCCGCTACCACGAACTCATCGCCTGGCTGCATGAAGGTGAGCAACTTGCCACCGACTTCCCCGGATATCTGGGCTCCGGCGTTTTAGCGCCGCCCCCTGGTGACGATGAATTCCAGATCATCTTTCGCTTCGCCGACGAATTCACAATGCACGCATGGGAGCATTCCGCGTCACGAAGCACTTGGCTGGTGCGCGGCAGTGGCTTGTTTGCCCAACCGTCGGAACACCGGGTCAGAGGCATCGACGGCTGGTTTGGTGCCGCCGGTCAGCGTCCACCGCGCAGAAAACAAGCCGTGGCCATCTGGCTCGCGTTCTTCCCGGTATCGCTAATGTTCAACTTCTTGCTGGGGCCCCTGCTCAATGAGTTGAGTTTGCTGCCCCGGGTGCTGGTCAGTACCTTGGCCCTCACACCGCTGATGGTTTTCCTGTTCATTCCACTGTCCACCCACCTGCTGTCACCCTGGTTGCACAGCGCACCTCAAGCGCCAATCCGCGCATCAGAATCGTCACCCAGCCACTAGCCAGGCGCGAAGTTCAACAACTCGCGCTGCGCGGTGCGGGTTGTTCAGTGAGGGCCATTGGTATAACTTTGCTGCAAATAATAGCCAGCTAATGGTTTCGCTGGTTCGAGCCGCATGCCGATCACTCAGGGCCCCGGCTTCAACCCTCACTGTGATGCGCGAGTTGCCCCATGGTTTTTCCCTCTGCCCCTATTCTGATCACTGGCGCCAGCCAGCGTATCGGGCTGGATTGCGCAAAACGCCTGTTGGCAGACGGTCATTCGGTTATCGTCAGCTACCGCAGCGACCGCCCGGGCGTGCAGCAATTACGTGACCTGGGAGCGCTGGCGATCCATGCCGATTTCTCATCTGAAGCGAGCATCCTGGCGTTCATCGATGAGCTCGGAAGCCACACCGACAGCCTGCGGGCAATTGTCCATAATGCCTCCCAGTGGCTGGCCGAAACGCCAGGCAATGAAGCCGCAGCCTTTACTCAAATGTTCAACGTGCACATGTTGGCGCCCTATTTGATCAACCTGCACTGCGCCCCATTGCTGCACCGCTCGCCAGTGGCCGACATCGTTCACATCAGCGATGACGTGACCCGTAAAGGCAGCAGCAAGCACATTGCCTACTGCGCCAGCAAAGCAGGGCTTGAAAGCCTGACCTTGTCATTTGCGGCCAAGTTCGCGCCCCGAATCAAGGTCAATAGCATCGCGCCAGCGCTGTTGATGTTTCAACCCGACGACGACGCGGCGTACCGCGCCAAGACCCTGGCCAAGTCCGCTATGGGCATAGAACCCGGTGCCGAGGTGATCTACCAGAGCCTGCGCTATCTGCTGGACAACCCCTACGTTACCGGCACAACCTTGACTGTAAACGGCGGTCGGCACCTTAAATAAGTCGCCCCGCGAGGATTCCTTGATGACCTTATCGCTGCCACAGCATTACCGTGAGATCCTCGTGGGCCTGGGTGAAAACCCAGACCGCGAAGGCCTGCTCGATACGCCCAAACGTGCCGCCAAAGCAATGCAATACCTGTGTCATGGCTACGAGCAAAGCGTTGAAGATATCGTCAATGGCGCGCTGTTTGCCTCAGACAACGATGAGATGGTCATCGTCAAGGACATCGAGTTGTACTCGCTGTGCGAGCATCACCTCCTGCCCTTCATTGGCAAAGCACACGTCGCCTACATCCCGACCGGCAAAGTCCTTGGGCTGTCGAAGATTGCGCGCATCGTCGACATGTTCGCCCGACGCCTGCAGATTCAGGAAAACCTCACCCGGCAGATTGCCGATACGATCCGCGAAGTGACCAGCGCCGCGGGCGTCGCCGTGGTGATTGAAGCTCAACACATGTGCATGATGATGCGTGGCGTTGAAAAGCAGAATTCGACCATGATCACCTCGGTCATGCTCGGTGCATTCCGTGACTCGAGTACGACCCGTCAGGAGTTTCTGCAATTGATTGGACGGAGCAAATAGTCATGCCAAGACTCGAACCAGGAACGGCCCGCATTCGGGTCAAAGACCTGCGCCTGCGCACCTTTATCGGCATCAATGAGGACGAGATCCTCAACAAGCAGGACGTGCTGATCAACCTGACGATTCTGTATGCCGCCCAGGATGCCGTGCGGGACAACGACATCGATCACGCCCTCAACTACCGCACGATCACCAAAGCCATCATTCAGCACGTGGAAGGCAATCGTTTTGCGCTGCTGGAACGGCTGACCCAGGAAGTGCTCGATCTGGTGATGCGCCACGACGCGGTGCTGTACGCCGAAGTCGAAGTCGATAAACCTCACGCCCTGCGATTTGCCGAGTCTGTGTCGATTACCCTGGCTGGGCAGCGTTGATTCAGTGTGAATAAGGGGCTGACCAAGAACCCTCACGAATGTGTTCGCGAATGGCTTGGCCCCGGTGCCTTCCCCTCTTATCATTCAAACCATTAACTGCCTGCAAAGAGCCCATCATGACCGAGCAAGAACGCCTTGAACTCGAAGCTGCCGCCTTCCGCCGCATGGTCGCGCACCTGGACAGCCGCAAAGACGTCCAAAACATCGACCTGATGAACCTTGCCGGTTTCTGTCGCAACTGCCTGTCCAAGTGGTACAAGGCCGCAGCCGATGAGAAACAGATCGACGTCAGCCTCGACCAGGCCCGCGAAGTGGTTTACGGCATGCCTTACAGCGAGTGGAAAACCCACTACCAGCAAGAAGCCAACGCCGAGCAGAAAGCCGCGTTCGCCAAGGAAAAAAAGCATGACTGATCTGAACACCCTGCGCGCCAGCCTTCGTAGCGGCCAGCACGCCTTCGCCGACACCCTGGCATTCATCTCTACTGGCTACGACTACCAGCCACAGGCGTTCAACAACGGCAGCGTGGAAAACGCCGCCGGGCAGAACGAAGGTTCCTGCAAGACACTGGGCCTGGCCGTGCTTGAAGGTCTGAGCGATGAAGAAGCCCTGCTCGCATTTGGCGAACACTATCGCTCGGTGCAAGCGACCCCTGAAGGCAACGATCACGGCAACATCCGCGCGCTGATCGCTCACGGCCTGGTCGGGGTGACCTTCGCAGCCGAGCCGCTGAAACGCAAAGCCTGAATATTCCGTGCCAGCAAGACTGAACATAAAAAAACCGGCCTAGGCCGGTTTTTTTTTGCAGCCACAAGCAGACTTTTACAGCGAAGTGTCCTGCAGGCCATCGAGATAACGCTCGACGTCCAGTGCCGCCATGCAACCCGCACCCGCCGAGGTAATCGCCTGACGGTAGATGTGGTCAGCCACATCACCCGCCGCGAAAACACCGTCGACATTGGTAGCAGTCGCATTACCGTCACGACCGCCCTGAACCACCATGTAGCCGTCTTTCAAGGCCAGTTGACCTTCGAACAGTGACGTGTTCGGCGTGTGCCCGATAGCGATGAACACGCCATCGACTTTCAGCTCGTCGGCGCTGCCGTCATTATTTCTCAGGCGAGCACCGGTCACGCCCATGTTATCGCCCAGCACTTCTTCCAGGGTCGCGTTGAGCTTGAGCACGATCTTGCCTTCGGCAACGCGGGCATGCAGCTTGTCGATCAGGATCTTCTCGGCGCGGAACGTTTCGCGACGGTGGACCAAAGTCACTTTGCTGGCGATGTTAGCCAGGTACAGCGCCTCTTCCACGGCAGTGTTACCACCACCGACGACTGCGACTTCACGGTTGCGATAGAAGAAACCATCGCAGGTCGCGCAGGCAGAGACGCCCTTGCCCATGAAAGTTTCTTCCGACGGCAGGCCCAGATAGCGAGCGCTGGCACCGGTCGCAATGATCAAGGCGTCACAGGTGTACGTCGCGTTGTCGCCTTTGAGACTGAACGGCTTGCCAGCCAGGTCCACGGCGTTGATGTGGTCAAACACCACTTCGGTTTCGAAACGCTCGGCGTGTTCTTTCATCCGCTCCATCAACACAGGGCCGGTCAGGCCGTGGGGATCACCAGGCCAGTTATCAACCTCAGTGGTGGTGGTCAATTGACCACCTGCCTGCATGCCGGTAATCAGCAGCGGTTTGAGGTTGGCACGTGCCGCGTAGACCGCTGCGCTGTAACCGGCAGGGCCGGAGCCGAGAATAATCACTCGGGAATGACGTACATCAGACATGACACACTCCTATTGACCGGCCATCGTTACGCGTGGTCGGAACGCCGGTGTACCGGCTGGAATAAAAAAGGACCGCACAAGCACTTGGGGAAGGCTTACAACACGGCAGTCCTGAAAATATGAGGCTGCGGCCGGAGCCGCAGCCGGGGTATTACAGGTTCTTGGCGTTTTCGGCCAAGTAATCGGCAACGCCCTTGGCGTCAGCCTTCATGCCTTTTTGACCTGGGCGCCAGCCGGCTGGACAGACTTCGCCGTGCTCTTCGGTGAATTGCAGAGCTTCAACCAAACGGACCATTTCGTCGACATTGCGACCCAGTGGCAGGTTGTTAACGACCTGATGCTGAACCACACCTTCCTTGTCGATCAGGAACGAAGCGCGCAGAGCGACGCCAGCTTCGTGTTCGATGCCGTAAGCGCGAGTGATTTCGTGTTTGACGTCGGCCACCATGGTGAATTGAACTTCACCGATGCCGCCTTTTTCAACAGGGGTGCTGCGCCATGCGTGGTGAGTGAATTGCGAGTCGATGGAAACGCCGACCACTTCAACACCCAGCTCGCGGAATTTCGCGATGCGGTTGTTGTGGGCGATGATTTCAGACGGGCAAACGAAGGTGAAATCCAGAGGCCAGAAAAACAGAACCACGTATTTGCCACGCAGGGAGGACAGCTTGAAGCTGTCGACGATAGAGCCGTCACCCAATACCGCTGCTGCGTCGAAATCCGGGGCCTGCTTGTTTACCAGTACGCTCATGATGACTCCTTGGAGATTAAAATTTCAGGAAGAGATTGATAAGTTGTCGAGAAGCTTATCGGGGTCGCGAAGATTAAGGAAATATCGTTTCACAATCCACCTCATAGGCAGGGTCTATCCAGATAACCTTTGTATCAACGCTTGACCATAGACTTTACGCCGTCGGGTTTGTTACCGCGAATGTCTGCACTTTCGTACGGGCTGCAAAGCCGGTAAGGTCGGCGCGTTTACCACCACCCGGAGCCTGCCATGCCTGCCCCTGTTCTTTCTGGCCCGCAATACCTGCGTGAAGGCCTGAAACTGGTCCTAAGCCCCGGCTTGCGCCTGTTCGTTCTGCTGCCGCTGGCCATCAACCTGGTGCTATTCGGCGGCCTGATTTACCTGGCCATGCATCAGTTCGGCATGTGGGTCGACACCTTCATGCCAACCCTGCCGGTCTGGTTGAGCTTTCTCAATTACATCCTCTGGCCATTGTTCGTGGTGCTGGTGCTGCTGATGGTGTTCTTCACCTTCACCATGATCGCCAATATCATTGCCGCGCCGTTCAACGGTTTTCTCGCGGAAAAGGTCGAAGTGGTGCTACGTGGCACCGATGACTTCCCGACCTTCAGTTGGGGCGAACTGGTCGCCATGGTCCCGCGCACCTTCAGCCGGGAGATGCGCAAACTTGGCTACTTCCTGCCCCGCGCGATCGGCCTGCTGATCCTGTCCTTCATCCCGGTGGTCAATCTGGTCGCTGCGCCACTGTGGCTGTTGTTCGGCGTCTGGATGATGGCTATCCAGTACATCGACTACCCGGCGGACAACCATAAAATGGGCTGGAACGAAATGCTCGCCTGGCTGCGTGCTAAACGCTGGCAGAGCCTAAGCTTCGGCGGCATCGTCTATCTGGCGTTGCTGATTCCGGTGGTCAACATCTTGATGATGCCCGCCGCCGTAGCAGGTGCGACCTTATTCTGGGTACGCGAACGCGGAGCAGAGGCAGCGCCCCGTAACACGCTTTAAAGCTCGCCGATAGCAGCCGGTTGTTTTGTTCCAGTGACGCACCGGCTGTTATCTAAAGCACGCACTAACGCCCGATGAATTTCACTGCCATAACTATGTATGTGCTGTCACCCCGCTTGATCCTTTCTAATGGCTCTTCCAAACAACCTGTCCCTCTGCATACCACGATGAGCATGATGTTCAACGGCGGGGACGCTAGATAAAGGAAGATCACCATGAGCACTGAAATCATTCGTGAAAAAGCGCGCAACCTGCTGAATGCTGCGTTGGAAAACTGGAACCTGAACCCGGACGCCGTCTATTTCAACGGCGTCAACAACATGACCGAACGCCTGGTCATTGCTTCCATTTCACTGACCGAAGAAGCCGTAGATAAAACCCTCGAAAAAGATCTGCCTACGTACTCCTATGTAAACGGAGGTCTGTTTTCGGTAGCTTACTCGTTCGCCGATGAACACCGCGTGGAGGGGCCTGACGCTGAAACCCTGAGCCGCATCATTACTGAAATCGTTCATACCCTGGCTTAATAGCACCACGCATTTCCTTGATGGGAAGTCATTGCGGCATTAACCAGAGCATGTTCATCCTGTAAAAAGGATGAACATGTTTACCCCGTAAAAAAATGAAAACAACCAAGGCACTATTTGGCATCAGAACAGGGGCGATTAACCGGAAGGCAACCCCTTGCCGATAGGGGGGCAACCCTTTGCCCACGTCCTATAAATAACTATTTGTAGGAACTTTCTGTAGGACAACTATTCCAGCGCTCAGAATAGCTGCAACAGTTGACTCATCCTCCGCGCCGCTCGTCCTCAAATAAAAACTGGCATCTTTATTGCTCTCCTAACACTAAAAAACCAGGAGGCATTATGCCCATTGAACCCAGCATGAACTAAATTCAAACTGTTTCAAATATTCAGAAAACCATCTTTGGTTCCGTACCCGCAGCTATCGAGAGATTAGTCGAGCCTCGCTCAAGATTCGTACACATGTTAGACAGTGCCATGAGCGAATATAACGCGACTCAAGATAGAACATATCAACCGGGCCCAGCGGCACTTACAATGCTCGTACTGCCCCGCTCGACGGTGCTCATGCAGAATGATGTACGCGACAAATCCCCGAATCAAGATAAAAGCTATACACCCGCCCGATTGAAACAACTCGACCAGAAGCTAAGGACGCAACGTCGTTACGGACCCTCGATAGCGCAGGCAAGTCATTCATGCAGAATTTTAACGAGGCAGTCACAGCGTCCGAAACGCACAAAGAACACACTAAAAGTGCTAAAAGCGTATCGTTCAGAGGTTTTCTGTTGGACAGAGCCAACAACGACCCACAAGAGGCTGCACGGCTGGCTCATAGCTATGCCTACAATTCTCTCAACGGAGAAATGCATGATCTTACTGACTACCCTATTATTCGATATAGCTCGACCGGCGAAATTGTGACTGATACCACAACCTCATATTTTGAGAGAACAATGCTCTCAATGAGAAAAGAGCGGGTTGAACTGTATGAAACAGAACAAGCAAAGGGCACACCTCCAGTAACAATCCTGGAGAAAATACTGAATTTCAATAATGGATTGCCACAAAAGTTTCGTGAAATGGCAAACTGGCAAACTCTGCGCCCAGGGTTTATCACGCGAACAGCATAACACAATAGCTGACCGGCGCTCCTGTTATTAAAGTCGTCAGTGGAACCCGTCCTCTGCCGAGAAATATCTTTGCAGTGATCAGCACCATGACACAGATACACAGAGAGTCCTCTCGGCCAACCTACAACGCCACAATTCCAAGTGACATTTTATATTTTTCCGTTCGCCGCCGGCGAGCCAGAAACAGGCACATTAGCCGTGTACAGATAACCTTCAGAGTGAACAGTTGGCAACACAGTTGATGGCTGATAACTGCTAGCCACTGCCATCTGTGAGCACGTTAAAAGTGCCGTAACCATTCCTAGGGCCGCAAGAGTCCCGTTCAACTTTTTAGAGTTAAATTTCATGTGATACTTTCTGAAAAGTATTGATGGGCGGCAAAACCTCAAAAGCCTGAAGTTAATAGCCCTGTGTACCGAGACCCAACACTGCAACAAGAGCATTGAAACTCGACAAACCTCACGTTACTTAGAAAGCATTCAGCGGCAACATGAAACCCACTGAAATAGTGACTTAAAGAAACGTCCTACATAACTATAAGACCGACACTTAAATAAAAGACCCGTTGGCAAATAACTACTATGCCCCGCCTCCAATCTGATATTAACCACCTGAACCCGGCACGCCCCGTTCAATAATATTTAATCAAATTAAACTGATAAAACGCGCGAGCAGCAACTGCCCGCCCATCACCGTCACAAATCCATCATCAAATCACCACATAAGCGACATGCCCTCAGCCGAGACTGACGTCATGAGCACGATCTTGCATGTCACCCTGATTACCGAAACCTTCCCGCCAGAGATCAATGGCGTGGCCAATACCCTTGGTCGGTTGTGCGACGGCCTGCGTCTGCGCGGTCACCGTGTCGAGTTGATACGTCCGCGCCAGAGTGAAGATGCAGGGCTTGTCGCCGCAGACGATCTGATGCTGTGCCGTGGCTGGCCGATTCCGGGATATCCCGGGTTGCAATGGGGGCAATCATCAATGCACAAGCTGTTGCGGCGCTGGACGCGGCAACGCCCGGATGTGCTGTACATCGCCACCGAAGGGCCGCTGGGATTGTCCGCATTGCGCGCGGCAAGGCGCTTGGGAATTGCCGTGGTCAGTGGTTTTCACACCAACTTCCAGCAGTACACTCACGAATACGGGTTCGGGTTTGTCACCCGCCTGCTGACGCATTACTTGCGCTGGTTTCACAATCGCTCACAGATCACCGTCGTGCCCAGCCTGAGCCAGAAAATGGAGCTGGAGCGTCGTGGTTTTGAGCGGGTTGAACTGCTGTCGCGGGGCGTCGACAGTCAGTTGTTTCATCCATCGAAGCGCTCGGCGGCGCTGCGTGAAAGCTGGGGGCTGAGCGTGGACGATATTGCCGTGCTGCATGTGGGCAGGCTCGCTCCCGAGAAAAATCTGGGCCTGCTTAAAACCAGCTTTGACGCCCTGCAAGCGGCACACCCTCGACAAACGCTGAAGTTGATTATCGTCGGCGACGGCCCGCAACGAACGACGCTGGAACAGCAACTGCCGAACGCGATTTTCTGCGGCACGCAACGGGGGGACATACTGGCGACGCACTATGCATCAGGGGATTTGTTTGTATTCCCGAGCCTGACCGAAACCTTTGGCAATGTGGTGCTTGAGGCCTTGGCGTCCGGGCTGGGCGTGATTGCCTATGACCAAGCCGCTGCGGCTCAGCATATTCGTCACGGCCACAATGGTGCACTAGCGATGCCGGGGGATGAGGAAGCGTTTATCGATGCCGCACGTTGGTTGCTCGAAGAAAGCGAAACGCTGCGCAGAGTCCGCTTGAACGCGCGGCAACACGCCAGTCGTCAGGGATGGGCGGCGATTATCGACCTGTTCGAAAGACAATTACGCAGCGCGTGCGCGATGAGCAACAAGGCGTTGCCCATGGGGCAATTATTGTAAGCGCGTGGGGACCGCCCAGTCCTTGCCCGCGATCAGCTTGACGGTGTGTCAGGCATGATGCCATCGCGGGCAAGCGCCTACAGGTTTTAGACCAACGTCATTAAGGCGTCACGGCTGAACGGCAGGATGTCCTGCTCGCGGCCATCACGCACCTTCACCGCCCAGTCAGGGTCCACCAGTAATGCACGGCCTACCGCGACCAAGTCGAACTCGTCGTTGTTCAAACGCTGCAGCAGGTTGTCCAGGCTCGCCGGTTGCGCGATCTTGTCGGTATTAACCATGAATTGCAGGAACTCGCCATCAAGCCCGACACTGCCCACGGTGATGGTCGGTTTGCCGGTCAGCTTGCGGGTCCAGCCGGCCAGGTTCAGATCAGAGCCTTCAAACTCAGGTTCCCAGAAGCGACGTGTCGAACAATGAAAGATATCTACGCCAGCGTCTGACAGCGGCTTGAGGAATTCGCCCAGCGCTTCCGGCGTCTGCACCAGACGTGCGCTGTAGTCCTGCTGCTTCCACTGCGAGAAACGGAAGATGATCGGAAAATCAGGGCCGACCGCAGCACGCACTGCCTGGATCAACTCGATGGCAAAACGCGAACGGCCGGCCAGATCGCCGCCATATTCATCCGTGCGCTGATTGGTGCCTTCCCAGAAAAACTGATCGACGAGATAACCGTGAGCACCGTGGATTTCAACGCCGTCCATGCCAATCGCCTTGGCGTCCCTGGCTGCCTGAGCGAAGGCGCTAATCACGTCCTGAATGTCTTGTTTGGACATGCCGTGCACCACGACCTGACCGTCTTTGAGTTTTTCCGTTGGCCCGTAACCCGGCACGCTGGCGTCAGGCTCCGTGCCGACGCGGCGAACGCTGCCCACATGCCACAGTTGCGGGACGATTTTGCCGCCTTCGGCATGCACAGCATCCACGACTTTTTTCCAGCCGGCCAACGGCGCTTCACCAAAGAACTGCGGGACGTTCGGGTAACCGTTAGAGGCTTTGTGATTAACCGTCGTACCTTCGGTGATGATCAGACCTACGCCTGCGGCAGCACGCCGGCGGTAATATTCGATGACTTTGGAGTTAGGTACGCCACCAGGGGAAAACGAGCGGGTCATGGGTGCCATGACCACGCGTGACGGCAATTGCAAATGGCCCAGATGAAAGGGTTTGAACAAGGCGTTGACTGGCATGTGACGCTCCTCGGGAATCAATCGGTATCAGTGGGGCCGGGCGCCAACAGACGCTCAAGCTGGTTCAGAAAAACGTCGAGGGAGGCGACACTGCCTCCCACTTTCATGCGCATCAACGCCCCTTCCCAGGCATTGGCGATAAATTCGGCGAGCGCGGCACAGTCCGTATTGCGAGGCAACTCACCGGCCTGACGGGCGGCCGTCAGGCACTCGGCAAGAATCGCCACCGAACGCTCAAGGATCTGTTCCACCTGGCTGGCGATGGGTTGGCAGCCATCCGCCATTTCGAAACTCAAGCTGCCGATAAAGCAGTGATACTCAGGTTTCTCTTGTCGGGAAAAATGCTCGAGCAGGTCGCGGTAGTAACTCAGGACCCGCTCACGCGGGCTCTGCGTCGGGTCTGCCAGCACAGCGGCGTAACGCTGCAATCGCGGCGCGTACAAATACTCCAGCGCTTGCACGGCAAAGTCTTCTTTGCTGGCGAAGTAGTGATAAAACGAACCCTTGGGAATACCTGCGGCCTGGACAATCTCCAGCACGCCCGTGCCGTGATAACCGCGACGGGTCATCAGGTGGGCGCCTTTGGCGAGGATCAGATCACGCTTGTCGAGTCGAATGGATGTGCTCATGGTGCGAAGCATATGACCGGTCGTCTCGCTTCTGCCAGCACTATTGATTTGGGTGATTTAGCCGTAAAAGTCGGGGGGAGAATAAAGGCAAATAGCGAGGATTCAATGGACAAAACCGGGAGGAGAACAGCTTGCCGGGCGTGCTCGAATGGCAACCCGGCGGGCGAAGCCGGTGGATCAGCTCAGGGCTTTTTCAATAGCCTGAACCACCGCGTGATCTTCTGGAGACGTACTTGGCGAGAACCGCGCGAGGACGCGGCCGTCTTTACCCACCAGGAACTTCTCGAAGTTCCAGGTAATGTCTCCGGGAAATTCGGCACCTTCACCGACCAACAGACGGTACAGCGAATGACGATGAGCGCCGTTCACTTCAAGCTTGCTGCCCAACGGAAATGTCACTCCGTAATTCAGGGTGCAGAACTCTTGAATCTCCGCTTCGGACCCAGGTTCCTGGCCAGCAAATTGATTGCACGGCAGACCCAGCACGCTGAAGCCTTGATCCTTGTACTTTTGATAAAGTTTTTCCAACTCCGCGTATTGCGGTGTCAGACCACACTTGGAGGCGACGTTGACCACCAGCACGACTTTGCCCTTGAAGGGCGCGAGAGGCAATTCCTGGCCATCCAGAGCTTTTAATGTCGTGTCGTGAAAAACACTCATGACGAACTCCCAAATAACTAGCGAACTAAAAAGGCGCCCGTATCAGGCCGTGGAAACGAACCAGTCGTCTTCACATACCTGCCTGGGCGCCTTGCCAGCTAACAGAGCTTAGCAGCACAAATCAATGGTGATGGCCGCCTTCGCCATGCACGTGACCATGAGCGACTTCTTCCTGGCTGGCGTCACGAATTTCAATGATCTTGACCTCGAAATTCAAACGCTGACCCGCCAAAGGATGGTTGCCGTCAACGGTCACATCATCGCCATCCAGATCGCGGATGGTCACGATCTGCATGCTGCCGTCCGGGCCCGACGCGTGGAACTGCATACCCACTTCCAGTTCGTCGACACCTTCGAACATGCTGCGGCTCAGGGTGCTGACCAGTTCGGCCAGGTATTCGCCATAAGCGTCTTCCGGCTCGATGGACACTTTCAGTTCGTCACCGACGCTCTTGCCATCCAGAGCCTTCTCCAGGCCCGGAATGATGTTGCCTGCACCTTGCAGGTAGACCAGCGGCGCGCCGCCGGCGGAACTATCGATGACCTCACCAGCGTCGTTGGTCAGGGTATAGTCAATGGAGACAGCCTTGTTGGCGGCGATCGGCATGGGGCAAGACCTTTTGCTTAAGATTGGAGAACGATCAAGTTTAACCAAGCAATCGCCCGAAAGCGAACGCAACTCTGACGGACGGCCCAGATTGGAAAACCCGACACTTCTTGAGTTTCGCCAGGACGAGGAAGGGCACTGGATTGCCGTGCTTTCCTGCGGCCACACCCAGCATCTACGCCATCAACCGCCATGGCAATCGCGGCCTTGGGTGCTTGATCCAGCGCAACGGCAACAACGAATAGGTAAAAGCTTTAGCTGTGGCTGGTGTGCGCAGAGCCTGGATAGCGATAGTCTTATGCCCAACCAAGGCACCGAGAATCGATAGCGTGCCTGTAATGTGCGAAAAGAATCAGTGACGTAAACCGGTATTTTGGCTGGCTGATCCGCGCCGCCCTTGCACTGCTCAATTGAGAAGCCCGCATGCAAACTTTTTTTATCGCCCCCACTGACTTCGGTGTGGGTCTGACTTCCATCAGCCTGGGCCTGGTGCGCACGCTTGAACGTGCAGGGCTCAAGGTCGGCTTTTTCAAACCCATCGCCCAACCTCATCCGGGCGATCTGGGGCCAGAGCGATCTACCGAACTGGTCGCTCGCACCCACGGGCTCAAGCCTCCTAAACCGCTGGGGCTGGCCCATGTCGAACGGATGCTCGGCGATGGCCAGCTAGACGAATTGCTGGAAGAAATCATCCAGTTGTATCAAGAGGCTGCGGTAGGCAAGGACGTGCTGATCGTCGAAGGCATGGTACCTACCCGCCATGCCAGCTACGCCGCGCGGGTCAATCTGCATTTGGCGAAAAGCCTGGATGCAGAAGTGATTCTGGTCTCCGCGCCGGAAAATGAAGTGCTGACCGAGCTGTCCGGGCGGGTCGAATTGCAGGCGCAACTGTTCGGTGGGCCAAAAGACCCGAAAGTCCTCGGCGTAATTTTGAATAAAGTGCGCACCGACGAAAGCATGGAAGCCTTCGCCGCGCGCCTCAAAGAACACTCGCCTTTGTTGCGTAACGGTGATTTCCGCCTACTGGGCTGTATTCCGTTTCAGGCTGACCTGAACGCACCGCGTACCCGCGACGTGGCCGATCTGCTTGGCGCACAGGTACTCAATGCCGGCGATTACGAGCAGCGACGCATGTCTAAAGTCATCCTCTGCGCGCGCACCGTGCTCAACACCGTATCGCTGCTTAAACCGGGCGTACTCGTGGTAACGCCTGGCGATCGCGATGACATCATCCTCGCCGTCAGCCTTGCAGCGATGAACGGCGTCCCGTTGGCTGGCCTGCTGCTGACCAGCGACACCGTGCCTGATCCACGGATCATGGAGCTGTGCCGCGGCGCGCTACAAGCGGGCTTGCCCGTATTGTCCGTGAGCACCGGCTCGTATGACACGGCGAACCAGCTGAACCAACTGAACAAAGAGATCCCTATCGATGACCGCGAGCGCGCGGAAATAATTACCGATTTTGTCGCCGGGCATCTGGACGCGAAGTGGTTGCACCAGCGTTGCGGCACACCTCGGGAAATGCGCCTGTCCCCGGCGGTCTTTCGCTATCAATTGATCCAGCGCGCACAAGCCGCCAACAAGCGTATCGTCCTCCCGGAAGGCAGCGAGCCGTTGACCATCCAGGCGGCGGCCATCTGCCAGGCACGCGGCATCGCCCGTTGCGTGCTGCTGGCCAAGCCAGAAGAAGTCTATGCCGTGGCCCAGGCCCAGGGCATCGAGTTGCCAGCAGGGCTGGAAATTCTCGACCCGGACCTGATCCGGGGACGCTATATCGTACCCATGGTCGAGCTGCGCAAAAGCAAGAGCCTCAACGCGCCGATGGCCGAACAGCAATTGGAAGACACCGTAGTGATCGGCACCATGATGCTGGCGCTCGATGAGGTCGACGGCCTGGTTTCCGGGGTCATCCACTCCACCGCCAATACCATCCGTCCGGCGTTACAATTGATCAAGACCGCGCCGGGCTGCACCTTGGTGTCGTCCGTATTTTTCATGCTGTTCCCGGAGCAGGTACTGGTCTACGGCGACTGCATCATGAACCCGCACCCCAGCGCCAACGAGTTGGCTGAAATCGCCCTGCAAAGCGCCGATTCGGCAGTGGCTTTCGGCATTGCGCCGAGGGTGGCGATGATCAGTTACTCCAGCGGTGATTCGGCCAGCGGCGAAGAAGTGGAAAAAGTCCGTGAAGCCACGCAACTGGCGCATCGGGCCCAAAGCGATCTTTTGATCGACGGTCCGCTGCAGTACGATGCCGCCGCCAACGAAACCGTCGCTCGCCAACTGGCGCCCAACAGCCCGGTCGCCGGACGTGCCACGGTGTTTGTGTTCCCGGACCTGAATACCGGCAACACCACTTACAAAGCCGTGCAGCGCAGCGCAGATTGCGTCAGCCTCGGCCCGATGCTGCAAGGCCTGCGCAAACCGGTTAACGACCTGCCGCGCGGCGCTCAGGTCGATGACATCGTCTACACCATCGCCCTTACGGCGATTCAGGCTGACAACCTTTCCTGACCCCAATAACAACCGCCGGGAAGTCCGGCGGCACTTGAACTATTTTTGGAGCCCTGCCCCGCATGGACTTTTTGCCTGCCCCATTGCGAGGCGTGATTGCCTCGTTGCTTTTGGCGCTTAACACAATCGTTTGCTGCACACCGTTGTTCGTGGTCGCCATCTTCAAGCTGTGCCTGCCCTTCCCTGCCGCCCAACGCTTGACCGACTGGCTGATGAGCCACATCCACGAAGCCTGGATCAGCAGCAACAAAGCCTGGATGAAGCTGGTGCGCAACACCCGCTGGCACCTGAGCGGGCTCGAAGGCCTGGACTATCAACACTCGTACCTGATTACCAGCAACCATCAAAGCTGGGTCGACATCATGGTCCTGCAATACGTACTCAATCGGCGCATCCGTCCGCTGAAGTTCTTTCTCAAGCAGGAGTTGATCTGGGTACCGGTTATTGGCCTGGCCTGGTGGGCGCTAGGTTTTCCGTTCATGAAGCGTTACTCCAAGGCGTACCTGGCCAAACACCCGGAGAAGAAGGGCAAAGACCTGGAAACCACGCAGCGTACTTGCGACAAGTTCCGCAATAACCCGGTGGGTATCTTCAACTTCGTGGAAGGCACGCGATTCACCGAGAGCAAACACGCCGAGCAGAACTCGCCCTTTCGCCACCTGCTCAAACCCAAAGCGGGCGGCATCGCGTTTGTACTCGACGCCATGGGCGATCAGTTGGAGGCCATCGTCAACGTGACCATTCACTACCCAGGTGGGCGCCCAGGTTACTGGGATCTGCTGTGCGGTAACGTCAGGGAAGTGGTCGCGCATTTCGAAGAAATCAAAATCCCACCGCAGTTCATCGGCAGCAATTATGACCAGGACGGTGAATACCGCCTGGAATTCCAGCAGTGGATCAACCGATTGTGGGAAGACAAGGATTTACTCCTGGATCGCCTGCACCAGGAATACCCACAAAAGCGTTGATCGCAACCTGACGGCAGGAGCGAGTGAATTCGCTCCTGCCGGGTTAGCGGCAGATATCAAAAATGCTGTCTTACTGCTGCGGCGGCTGCTGGTATTGCTGACCCGGAATAGGCTTCAGGTTAACTTCAACCCGACGGTTCTGCGCCCGGCCATTCACGTCGGCGTTGCTGGCAATCGGCTGATCCGGACCTGCGCCACGTACGGACAGGTGAGAAGGGTCGACGCCTTGCGAAGTCAGGTAAGTACTTACGCTTTGCGCACGCTGCTGGGACAGGTCCATGTTGTGCTGACGACTACCGGTACTGTCGGTGTAGCCCACGATTTCAATCATGTTCTGGTTGAACTGCTTCAAGGAGCCCGCCAGATTATTCAGCGGCGAATAGAAGCTGCTGGCAATGGCTGAAGAGTCCGTGGCGAAGGTGATGTTGCCCGGCATGATCAGCTTGATCTGATCACCCTGACGCTGCACCTCGACCCCGGTATTGGCCATGCTTTTGCGCAACTCGGCTTCTTGCTTGTCAGCGTAATAACCGTAACCGGCAGCACTGGCACCAACAACTGCTGCGCCAATCAGCGCGCCCTTGCCGCGGTTATCGTGACTGATCGCCGCACCGGCCAGGGCCCCGGCCAGCGCACCCAGGCCACCGTATTTGGCGGTCTTGCTGACACCACCCGAATTATCAGCCTGTCCTTGATTGTCATAAGGATTAGGTGACGCGCACCCGGACAACAAGGCAACAGCAGTAGCGACAAGAATCAAACGACGCGAGGTGAACATTGAGGAACTCCTGTTTAACTTCCTAGGGCTACTTTTTATGGCCGCTTTCGATAACGCAACGAACGTCAGACGCAGACCGTGCGGCGATTAGAGCCTCACTTCAGGAAAAAATTCCATAATCTCGATGTAACAAATTTCACGCCCGAACGTAAGGATTCTGGCGCATCTCGTCGCCCAAGCGTGTCTCGGGGCCATGACCGGTGATCACCGTTGCCTCTTCGTCCAGGCAGTACAAGCGCTGTTTGATCGAACGAACGATGGTCGCCTGATCGCCACCCCACAAATCCGTACGCCCAATCCCGCGCTTGAACAGCGTGTCACCGGCAATCAACAGCTTGTCGTCGGCAAACCAGAAGCTCATCGAACCGGGTGTATGCCCGGGGGTGTGCAACGCCACGCCGCAACCACACGGCAACGCCTCATCATCGGCCAGCCAACGATCCGGCGGCGGTACCGGCGTATAAGGCACACCGAACATCTGGCACTGCATCTCCAGATTGTCCCAGAGGAACTTGTCCTCCCGATGCAAATGCAACGTCGCCCCAGTCTTCTCCTTCATCAATCCGGACGCCAGAAAATGATCCAGATGCGCATGGGTATGAATAATACTGACCACCCTCAGCCCCAATGCCTCCAGCCGAGCCAGAATCAACTCATGATCGCCACCCGGGTCGACCACGATTGCTTGCTTGGTGATGGGGTCGCCGATGATCGTGCAGTTGCACTGCAAAGGACCGACGGGAAAAGTTTCGCGGATGAGTGACGGTTTGGCGACTTGCATGGGGCCTCCCGGGAGATGGATAGACGTAAGTTTGAATTGTAGAGGCCATGCCGTCGAGCGTCGGTTTTCGCCCTCTCCATACCGAGTTCCTCGCCTACAGGCCCGAGGTTTGCATCCGATTGTCCAAGACGCCAGCACGGGCGGGACCAAGGAAAAAACAGCAGGAAAGCTTGCTGATTATTTTCCACGGCACACCTGACCCGCGCAGTGGTTACAATTGAAAATCAAAAAATAATCACAGCAACCTGTTGATTTATATCGTATAAATTTAAAGACAAAAAAATAAAGCACGACCACTGTTTAGCTTTGTACGCTTTTTCAGGAAGGGCCAGGCTATAATAGCACTATGCGATCACTGCGAGTCAATCACGCCATCAAGCGCGCTCTAAAGGGTGAAGTAATGTCGACTGTTCACCTGGAAGTATCAGGCGTCGTGACGGGTTTTGTTTTCGCGGTCACAAGAATAAAGCCAGCTTACTTGCAGGAAGGCTTGGCTGTACTGAGAAACTGGCGATGCTGAAAAAAATCCCCACCTCTGAACTTGCCCTTGGCATGTACATCCATAAATTCTGTGGTGCATGGGTTGCGCATCCCTTTTGGAAAGGCAGCTTTGAACTCAAAGATGCTCTGGATATTGTACGGATCCAGCAGTCGGCTATTACAGAAGTGTGGGTGGATACCGGCAAGGGTCATCCTCCTGTCACTGACGATAATCCTCAACAGTTCGAGGCGCCTTTCCTTCCGCCCTCTCCACCCATTCCCTTCGTACAGCCCGCGACCATCCCCTCCAGGGTCAGTCTGGATGAAGAGCTGTCCCAGGCCTTAAAGATCTGTGTGCGAGCCAAAGAAGCCGTCGTAAAAATGTTCAGTGACGCAAGACTGGGCCAGGCTATAAAAGTGGAGGATGGCGCTTTTTTGGTGGATGAAATAACCAACTCCATACTTCGCCATCCCCATGCGCTTATCAGTCTGGCGCGCTTGAAAACGTCTGACGACTACACCTACATGCACTCCGTGGCCGTGTGTATATTGATGATTGCGCTGGCCCGACAACTGCAGATGAACGAGGAGCAAGTCCGTGAAGCAGGGATGGCCGGCCTCATGCACGATGTCGGCAAGATGATGATCTCAAGCGCCATCCTCGATAAGGCCGGAAAGCTGACACCCGAGGAGTTCAAACTCGTCCAGAGCCACCCGGAAGAGGGGCTGAAAATTCTGGAGAGGAGCGAGGACGTCAGCACTCACGTGCTTGACGTATGCTTGCATCACCACGAAAAAATCAACGGTTTGGGTTACCCACATGGCCTGGCTGGGGACCAGATCAGTCTGTTTGCCCGAATGGGCGCGGTGTGCGACGTGTATGACGCAGTGACGTCCGAGCGCTCGTATAAAAAGGGCTGGGGTCCTGCACACTCCATTCGCGAAATGGCCTCCTGGAAAGGGCATTTCGATGAAATAGTTTTCCAGAGTTTTGTTAAAACCATCGGCATTTACCCCATTGGCGCTTTAGTCAGCCTGCAAAGCGGTCGCATGGGCGTAGTCATTGAGCAGAATGAACAGTCCCTTCTGACCCCCAAAGTTAAAGTATTCCTGTCAACGCGAAGCAAAATGGCGATTCCCCATAAGATCATTGATCTTGCCTGCCTCGAGGAACCAGACAAAATTGTGCAAATCGAGTTGGCTGAGGACTGGGGCATCACCAACGCTGAAGAGCTCTGGTCTGGCCTCTCACTAGCCGAAGGCAACCTGTTCGGCTGACGTCCTGAACGCTAAGGAACTCCGACGCGCTCCGGCAGGTTCACGGTATTTGGCGGGGCGTGCAGGCGAACGATTGTCGAATAGTGAAGCAGGAATACCGTCCCGCCCACCAACGCGCAGATCCACCACAGTGTCGGTCCACCATAGGCTCCGTATAACCAGGCACCGACGCTGGGACCATAAAGCGAGTGCCCCAGCCAGCCGGCACTGAATATCCCCAGGTACTTACCTCGTTGACGATGCTGAGAGCGCTCTAACACCGCCAACGTCCACGCGGGAGTCAAAAGCAGCTCTGCCGCCGTGATTGTCAGCATAGTCACGATGGCCCAGCCGATATGACTGCCCGCATTAAGAAACAAAAAAGCACAACTGAGCAGACCAGCGCCAAGCCGAGAGGCAATGACCACCCCGTGACGCTCAATCCACCGCGTTACCGGCATCTGCAGCAAGACCACCAGCAATGCATTCATGGAAAAAAGATAAGCAATCCATTCTGGGCCAGCGGCAGCGTGCTCGCGTAAAAAAAGTCCAAACGTGCCGTACATTTGATCGAACACACCCAGCGCCAACAGTTGCCCCACGATGAATACCAGAAATAGTCGATCTTTCCAGGGCGAGCCTTTTAATGCCAACACCTCCCGTTGAGGGCCATTGGCCGCCACCCCAACATGCAACCGAATTCGCCCTGCATGTTTCAAGGCGTAGCCCACCAGACACACGCTGCCGAGCACATTCACCGCCCCCTGGAAAAGAAATACGTAGCCATACCCTAGACTGACCAGTGCACCTGCCATGACGCCCGCCAGGGCAACACCTAGATTGAACACAACCCGATGTAAACCCTGCACACGGACCTGCAACTGCTTCGGGCTGGCGTCCATGATCAACCGTAAATTGGCAGGGCGGAACGCGCCATCGAAAAGCCCCACCAAAGGCACTACCAAAAACAGCAAGGCCAAAGGCAAATGCAGGGCAAGCGCAGCGGCAAACAGGCCGCTGAACAGCAACGAAAAACCCGCCACCCACTGGCAATCAACGTATTCAGATAAAACCCCGCCTGAGTAAGCACCGACGATTCACCCAGCACCGTAGGCCGCCATGAGTAAGGCAATCACAGTGAAGTCAAACGCATACGCCTCGTAAAAAAACAAAGGCATGAAGAGCTTGACGATACCGCCTGCGCTATTGCACAGGGTCGCCAAAAGCTGGAGTTGCACGACTCGGGGTAGGGCTCGAAGCATATTCTTCAACGGGTTAATTAACGCCTGCGCAATGGTACGACTCCGGCGCGCACTCCAAAGGGGTGGAACACGCCCTTAAGTGCTTGCAACGCCAAGTTGCCCTCACCCCAACAACCCCATCTCCTGCGCCCGTGCCACCGCTTGCGTTCGCCGTTCGACCCCTAATTTGCTGTTGATGTGGCTGGCGTGGGTTTTTACGGTGTGCAGGGAGATGAACAGTTGTTCGCTGATTTGCTGGTTGGAGCAGCCCTGAGCGATGAGTTGGAGCACGGCGAGTTCGCGGGCGCTGAGTTGTTCTGCGCAGTGCAGAGGTTCGCTGGGTTCGCGCAAAGCAACCGCGGGCGGCAACAGTTCCAGTAGCGAATCGCGAACCGCACCCGGTGCGCTTTGCAGCAGTTGTTCTCGCAACCAATCGGGATGCCCGCTCACCAGCCAGTGGAAAGGCAGAAGTGCGCCACCGGTGGCTGCTTGCAAGCTACGGGTGAACAGTGTTCGCGCCTGTGCTTCGCGCGCAGTGCCCAACAGCGGTAGGATTTGCTGGGTCAGTGCGGCGACATAAATAGAGTGGGCACCGGCATTGTGTGCCTGTTGTTCGAGGGCGAGCAGGCGTTGCTCGGATTCGGGCCGCAGCCCTTGGATGCGTTCGAGCACTGCGCGCTGTAATTCGATGTGTTGCGGCAGTTGCGGGTGACACTCCGGTGCGGCAGCGGCCTGATCACCGCCATAGGTTTGCGCCAACCGCACCAACCAGGCGTCGGCGAGGTCGATGCGGCCTTGCAACAACCACAGCTCACATTTGACCAGAGTGATCATGGCCAGGTAGTAGATTGGCGGCACGTCCCAGATGTGCATCAAGCGCTCGGCCTCGCCCAACTCGGCAAAGGCCTCGGCAAAACGGCCGTCGCGCCCGTCTAGCCCTGCGATCACACAGTGGCCGATCAATACGCTGATATCACGACAGGCTCGCGCTTCAGACAACCCGGCCAACAGCCGCGCACGCCCCGGTTCAGGCTGCATGCGCATCGTCAGCAGATAGCCTTCATACAGTGTCAGCCGCGCACGAACAGCATAGAGCCGTTGGGCTGGCAAACCCTTGAGCCGCTCCTGGCCCTGGTGGACTTCGTCCAGCGCACGCAATACCTCGCCACGCGCCTGCAACACCCGCGCCCGATCATAATGGGCAAGGGCTTCAAATAACGGATTGGCGACCCGTTGCGCCAGCTCAAGCGCCTCGCGATTGAGTACCCGGGCGCGCAAGGGGTCACCCTCGGCAATGGCCAGATTAGCCAGCGTCGACAGGCACGTCAGCCGTTGACCGTAACGTTTATGCGGCAGGCTGAGCAGCGCTTCGTTGCAATAGAGCCGGGCCTTGGCACTGTCGCCACGCCCTCGGGCAATAATCCCGCTGAGCGCCAGCCACTGGGCGAGCATGGATTTTTGCGCTGTCGCCGAGGGCGCGGGCAGAAAGCGACTCAAGTGGCTGGCCAACTCTTCAGCGGCATCCAGCTGGCACGCCAGGCCCAGCGCCCAGCTATAGAGCACGATCAAGCGTGGCGTGCTGATCAGCAGACTGTCAGGCAAGTCCATTTTCCAACGCAGCAGCATCCCGACATTCTGCTCGGCCAGCAGTTGCTCTTCGGACAGGTTCTGCACCAGATTGGCAGCGACATCCAGATGCCCCGCACGCAAGGCTTGTTCGACGGCCTCGTCGAGCAGACCCTGGTCGCTGAACCATCGACAGGCATTCAGGTGCAGGCGGGTTTGCTGCGGGCCGGTCTCGGCGCCGGGCCGGGTGCGCAACAAGTCGGAAAACAAATGGTGATAACGAAACCAGCGGCCATGCTCATCCAGCGGCACCAGGAAGACCTGATGCGCTTGCAGATAACGCAGCATTTCGGCGCTGTCATACGTTTCGCGAGCGGCATCGCACAGCTCGCTGCAAAAACGCTCCAGGCAGGCGGTATCGTACAAAAACGCCTGAACATCGGTCGGTAGAAAGTCGATCACCTCTTCGAGCAGGTAATCGCGAATCAGCCCTTCCCCGCCATGCAGCGCTTGTGGCAGCGCATTGTCACTGCCCGCTTCAGACGCGGCCAGCAGCCAGAAGCGCAACCCGGCTACCCAACCCTCGCTGCGCAGAATCAGACTTTGCAGCGCTTCACTGTCCAGCGAATTCGAGTGCTGTTCAAGCACCGCCACCGACTCGGCGTTGGTCAGGCGCAAATCCTGCTCATTGAGCTCAAGCAGTTGGCGCGACAGTCGCAGCCGTGCCAGGTGCCAGTTCGGACGCTGACGGCTGGTGACCATCACGATCAGCCCGGCGGGTAAGTGATTGAGGAAAAACTGCAGGCAGCGGTCGAGCACCGGCCCCTGAGCGAGATGGTAATCGTCCAGCACCAGCAGCAGTGGCTTGCTCAGCATCAGGTGCGTGGTCAGCTCGTCAAGCAGGCCATCAAGCCACTCTTCGAATGCAAAGGGTTGATGGCGTTGGCGCATCTTCAACAAACCCAGCGCCTGGGTACCCAGCTGTGGGAAAAATTGTTGCAGACCGGCAAGCAGACGCTCAAGAAAGCGCCCCGGATCACTGTCGCGATGACTCAGCCCCAGCCACAGGCTTTGCCACTGAGCCGGCAGGCTCTGACAAAACTCTACCGCCAGCGAACTCTTGCCAAAACCTGCCGGGGCGCAGACCAACAACAGCCGCCCCGCCAGGCCTGCACTCAAGCGCTCACATAAACGTGGACGCAGTACATAACCTTCGGGCAACGGTGGTCGAAAGAAACGGCCTTCCAGCGCGGTAACCGCGTGGCTGTCAAACCCTTGCAGACGGGACAAATCAGTCATAGCCGGCTCTTATTAAAGTGCTGTTATCGGCATTGCAGATGTCCGCAGACTAGCGGGTACGTCGGTCCTTTTGAAGGAATTTGGCGCATTTTTAGAAAAAGATTACAACAACCTGCATCGCTCCCCGTGAACATAGGGGCTCTCAATAGAAAACGCCCCGAACAGTCGGGGCGTTTTCAGTGTGCGTTTAGCGATGAATCGTTACCGTACGCCAGACTGGCGCAAGGCCGAAGGAGAGAAATCGCTGACGCTCGCCTCGAACTTGAAGTTATAAGCTGCTTTCTCTTCGTTCTTCATACCGAGCGCCAGGTAACGGCCCGATTGCAGATCGTAGAGGGTTTCCAGGGTGTACCACGGCACTTGTACGTTGTAGTAGTTCTGGGAGTGAGCTTCAGCCACACGCCACAGTTGACCACGACCGTCGTAGTGATCGATCACCGCTGCCTGCCAGGTGTCTTCATCGATGAAGAAGTCACGTTTGGCATAGATGTGGCGCTGGCCTTCCTTCAAGGTAGCGGTCACGTGCCAGACACGACGCAGTTCATAGCGCGCCAGATCCTGGTTGATATGACCGGCCTTGATGATGTCGGCATATTTAAGGGTCGGATCATCGAGCTTATAGCTGTCAGAGGCGATGTACATTTCCTGCTTGCTGATCAGTTTCCAGTCGTAACGATCAGGTGCGCCGTTGTACATGTCCAGGTTGTCCGAGGTGCGCAGACCATCTGCTGCGGTACCCGGCCCGTCATAAGACACTTGTGGCGCGCGACGTACGCGACGTTGACCGGCGTTGTACACCCAGGCCATACGCGGTTCTTTTACCTGATCGAGGGTTTCGTGCACCAGCAGTACCCCACCGGCCAGACGTGCGGGCGCGGTTACTTCCTGCTTGAAGTAGAAAAGGATGTTGCTGGTGTCACCGGTTTTCTCATCTTCATCGCCAGACTTGGCTTTCGCATCGTCTGCACCGGATTTTTTCACGTTATCGCGAAAAACGAACTGATCCTTGAAGTAAACCAGGTTGTAGGAGCCATTGGCCTGCGGCGTGGCCTGGGTCACCAGACGCTGAACGCTGCCACCGCGATAACGGGTGATATGGTTCCAGATCACCTCAGAACCGTTTTGCGGGATCGGGAATGGAATCGCCGTCTTGAAGTTCTCAAGGCCGTTACCACCCGCGACCAGTTTTGTCTTGGTCGCGTTGCCTTTGATCGCTGCGAACACGTCATCAGGCACCGTCGCGCCACGATGGGACGGGAAGACCTTCATTTTGAAAGTCTCCGGATAGCGCTTGAACATCGCTATTTGCCCTGGCGCCAGCTTGTCTTTGTACTGATCGACGTTTTGCGCGGTGATCACAAACAGCGGTTGTTCCTGAGCATAGGGGTCAGCAAGGAAACCCTTGCTGTCCACAGCGCCAGCATTTTTTGGCAGCGGGCTCCATGCAGGGATCGTCCCTGCGGCGTTACCGGCCTTTTCGGCGCCCATCGGCGTCAAGGTTGTACCCAGTTTGGCGGCCTCGGATTCCGACACAGCAGCCATCACCCCGGTCGCCAGCAATGACAGACCCAGTACACCGACTTGTAACAGACCCTTTGTCATTTTCATGTTCATAGTCGTCCTGAAAAAAAACCGTATTCTTAGAAGTTCATGCCAACGCTGAGCGCAACAAAATCGCGGTCATCCACAGTGGTGTACTTGCCGTCGAAGAAGTTGGTGTACGAAAGGTTCGCGGTGTAGGTGTTCTGGTATTCGGCATCCAGGCCCAGGCTGATAGCCTTGCGCCCTTCTTCGAAGTTGCCACCAGGACCCGGCGAGTAGCCAGAGACGTCATGCGACCAGGCAATGCTTGGCTTGAGGTTGATACCTGCAAACACACTGTTGTAATCCCAGATCGCACGAGCACGATAGCCCCAGGAGTCAGCCGTGGTGAAGCCATCGTTTTCGCAATAACGCGAGACGTTGTTCTGGGCTGCGCCGGCCAGGGTGCTGGCGTTGAGCGTGGCGCACTGACCATTAGGCAGGGGACCTGGGCCGTAGCTCGGGTCGCGGCCGTAACGGATTTTCGAGGTACTTTCCAGCCCACCGACGTGAGTCCAGCCGACTTCGCCCACGACAGTCAGTCGCTCGGCGCCCATCACCTGATCGAAGAACTGGGTGAAGGTGGTCTGGAACTGGGTAACTTCCTTGCGGCGATAACCCGACTGGTCAGTACCCGGCTTGCCTTGCAGCATCGATACGTTCGGGTTCAACGGCGTAAGACCGGAGTACAGGATATCGGTGGTGTTGAGTTGCACCGGCGCGTTCGGACGGTAGCTGACCTCACCACTCCACGCCGTACCGGTAGGCAGGGTGGTAGAGAAGCTCAGGCCGTACAGACGAATGTCTTCCGGGTATTCAACGTAATAGCTGGAGTTGCCGGCCACGACCAACGGCAGCAGGGTCGGCGCCAAAGCCGCAGCAGTCCGTAGCGGTACGCCATTGCGAGCCAGCGAACCAACCAGGTTGGCTGGGCTATAAGCGCTGGCCGGGGCGCCTTGGCCACTGAAGATCGGGTTGCGGCTGTGGTAATTCATGAAATAGGCACCGAACTCGGTGTCCAGTGGATCGAACATGTAGTGCGTGGCCAGGCCGAACTGGCCGCTGTCGCGGGCGTCACGGTCAGGACCACGACGCACGATTACGCCTTCATCCGGGTTGCCGAAGGTAACGCCCTGGGCCGCCAAGCTATTTGACACAGGTGAACGCAAACTGGCTGGCAACGCGCTATTTAGACCATTTTTGGTTTTCAACACGGCCAGGTTGTTGTTGCAGCCGTCGGCGATCACGTCCGGTTGCGAGAAGAAGGTGCCGCAGTTATCGACAACCGTCTGGTCCCATCCAATTTGATAAAAGCCCTCGGCCGAGAGGTTCTCGGTGATGTTTTGCGAGAGGTAGAACATGTTGACCGGAATCAAGCCTTCCTTGATTTCCGCGCCGGGACGGCGGAAGGCTGACACGTCGACCGGGTTGATGCTGTTGATACCGCCCTGGATGAAGGTACTTTCACCCCAACTGACGACTTGCTTACCCAACCGCACGGAACCTGGTTCATCCCCAATGGAGTAGTTGTGGTAGACGAACGCATCGAGCAGCTCGGCGCCCGACGATTTCGCGGCTTCCTTGCGGCCGCTGTCGCTGATGTTCTTGAAATTGAGATCATCGTCCTTAAGCTTAAAGTCATACCAGTACTTGCCCCGGAGAAACACACCGGTGTCGCCGTATTTCAACTCAAGATCGTGAATGCCCTTGAAGATCTTCGAGAACGTTTCCCCGCTCTTGAAATTCAAATGGCCATCATCGGAGGTCTGCGACAGGCCGTGGCCGCCGTTATTGGAACCGATGAGATTCTTGTTGGGATTCTGCGTAGACCAACTGGCGCCTATCGAAAGCGACGAGTCGAACTGACCTTCGATTTCACCGATGTTGAAACTTACGCCAAATGCCGGACCGGCGAGCGTAGAGGCGAGGCTGACGGCCAGAGGCAATTTCGCCCGGCGCCAGAACTGGTTAACTGATGTCATCGACGCTACTCCATGTGCTTTTATTGTTATGGCAGTGGGCTTTTCCGGGACCGGCTCAAGTGCTCTTGAGTGTTAACGCCATCGGGCAGCCTGGAAGGCTGCGATACGAGGGGGCGTTATAGCCGCTCTTACTAAGACCCTGTACCGACTATAGCCAGCAGGTACGGGCACTTGATCCCTCTAAAGTGTGATTTACAGCGGCAAACCCTCTGGCACGGCTATTTCGACCGACCAGTCACAGCTGGCACCGGGAGAATGGCGTAATTTCAGGATTTGGCAAGACAAGCGCTTGCTTGGGGGCTTGCCGCGCTCAGCGAGCACGGCAAAAGGCACTCAGAGTGTCGAGAGGAAGGTGCTGTTGGTCTTCTGCCACTCGATGATATCCAGGCGGATACGTTTCTTGTCGAGCTTGCCGACACTGGTCTTGGGAATTTCAGTAACAAGGGCAATCTGGCTTGGAATCGCCCACTTATTAATGTGCCCAAGTTCGACAAACGGCTTCAAATGTTCCTTCAGCTCTTTGGCGCCGATGTTGTGCTCTTCGCGTATCACCAATAACGCGAAAGGCCGTTCACCCCATTGCGGATCTACGATACCGACGACTGCTACTTCACGTACCGCTGGATGACGGCTGATCAAATCTTCGAGTGCCAGCGAGGACACCCATTCGCCGCCCGTCTTGATCACGTCCTTGATCCGGTCCCGAATATCGATCACGCCCATGCTGTCCAGCGTCGCGACATCCCCAGTGTGCAGCCAGCCGCCCGCCCACAGCTCGGCGCCTTTTTCCGGCTCGCGGTAATAGCCCTCCGTCAGCCAGGGCGCACGCAGCACCAGTTCGCCCTGAGACTCGCCATCCGCCGGCAGGAAGTTTCCGTCCAGGTCGATGATCGCCGCATCCACCAGCACCCCGGGCACGCCGGCTTTGATCCGATAGGTGATGCGTTCGTCGTCACTGCCGGCCAGCATTTCGTCATTCAAATGTGCGACGGAGATCAGCGGGCAGGTTTCAGACATACCGTAAGCAGCCGTCAACTGAATACCCTTGGCCTTGGCCGCGTCATAGGTCGTACGGTTGAGTGAACTGCCGCCGATGATGATCTTCCAACCGGAGAAGTCCGTGCCCTGAGCTGCTTTGGCGTTGAGCACCATCTGCAGGATGGTCGGTACACAATGGGAGAACGTAACCTTCTCCTTGCGCCATAGCTCAACCAGCAATTCCGGGTCGTAACGACCGGGATAGACCTGCTTGAGCCCGAGCATGGTCGCGGCATAAGGTACGCCCCAGGCATGCACATGGAACATCGGGGTGATCGGCATGTACACGTCATTGGTGCCGAGCAGCCGCACGCTGTCGATACAGCCCATGATCGTCGCCACCCCCATGGTGTGCAGCACCAATTGCCGGTGAGTGAAATACACACCCTTGGGGTTACCCGTGGTACCGGTGGTGTAGAAAGTCGTGGCGACCGAGTTTTCGTCGAAGTCCTCGAACTCATACTGAGTACTCGCAGCCGCCAGCAGGTCCTCGTACTCGCCGATCAGATTGGGCAGATCGGCGGTCTTTTCCGGGGCATCGGTCAGCAGAATAGTGTTCTCGACCGTGGTCAGTTGCCCGGCAATGGCCTGATAGAGCCCCACGAACTCGCTGTTGACCAGCACGAACTTATCTTCGGCGTGGTTCATGGTGTAGAGAATCTGGTCCGGTGACAGGCGCACATTGATGGTGTGGATCACTGCGCCAATCATCGGCACCGCGAACATGCACTCCAGATAACGATGGCTGTCCCAGTCCATCACCGCCACGGTATCCCCGGCCTTGACCCCCGCAGCGGTCAAGACGTTAGCCAGACGGGCAATGCGCTCATTGAGGGTCGGATAGCTGTAACGCAGTTTGTCCCGGTAGACGATCTCGCGAGTTTTTTCGTAACGGCTACCCGACATCAATAGCCGCTTGATCAAAAGAGGGTACTGGTAGGCGCCATCAGCTGGCGGAATGATGCGAGTCTGCAACATAGGAGTCCCTTTTCTGAATGCACATTCTTGGCTTAAAAATATGCACTTTAGAGACCTTGCCAGCCAGCCAAATCAGCCAAAGGGATGATTTGCGGGCGGGCGGGAATGCAGGCGTTGCGCCATCAAGCAGCGATCCGTATCGAGGGATTTTCAGGGGGTACCCAGGCGCAAACAACGCTAAATTCAATTAATCGAGGTAAAGGCCAGTTTCACACCCAGCGCAACCAACACCGCGCCCATTGCCCGATCGAACCAGTGCCCCATCCGTGCAAACCCTGCACGTACGCGCTCCTGGCTGAACAACCGCGCCACCAGACAGAACCAGACGCCCGTCGCGACGGCCAGGTACACGCCATAACCGGCTTGGACCATCATCGGGGTGTGCGGGTTGATGACCACGGTGAACAACGACAGGAAAAACAATGTCGCCTTGGGGTTGAGTCCATTGGTAACGAAACCGCTGGTAAAGGCACCGCGTGCGGTACGTTCGCCCACGGGCAGATTGACGGGTGCATCGGTGGCGCTGGCCGGTTTGGCGCGCAGGGCCTTGATGCCGATGTACAGCAAATACGCGGCCGCCGCCCATTTGAGGGCGTTGAACAATACGATCGACTGCGACACGATCAGACCGATGCCCAGTAACGAATAACCCACATGCACGAAGATCGCGGTGCCGACGCCCATGGCGGTCCAGGTGCCTGCCTTGCGGCCGTGGGTCACGCTTTCGCGCACGACCACGGCGAAGTCCGGGCCGGGACTGGCGACAGCGAGCAGGTGTATCAGGGCAACAGTCAGAAATTCCGTCCAGTACATGGGGCCTCCGTATCGAGCATGTGAGCAATGAGCACTATTGAGTGCTGGCCACATTACGCCTTCGTCCAACCGTGCAAAAGGTACAGTTGGGTGATCGAGTACCCGCACAATCCTTTGCGCCGTGGCGTTCAGGTGTTCGCCGCCCACGGTCAGGCATCTCTAGCCATTAACGGCAGCGCCCCTTCCGCCCAGATAAAAATCATGAATATCTTCACGCTGGGCCAGGAGGTGCGCCGGTCCCTCACTCACCACGTGGCCACTTTCCAGTACGTAGGCGTATTGGGCATAACGTAAAGCGACGTTGATATTCTGTTCGGCGATCAGAAAGCTCACGCCGTCGTGACGATTGAGCTGATCGACGATCTCGAAAATCTCTTCGACAATCTGTGGCGCCAGCCCCATCGAAGGCTCATCCAGTAACACTAGGCGTGGCTCAGCCATCAGCGCACGACCGATGGCGACCATTTGCTGCTCACCACCTGAGGTGTAGCCCGTCAGACTTTTGCGCCGTTCCTTGAGCCGTGGGAAGTAGGCGTAAATGCGCTCAAGACTGGCCTTCAATGCCTGCCGCGACGGTTTGCGCACAAACGCCCCAATCAGTAGATTCTCTTCCACGGTCAGGTGCGCGAAGCAGTGCCTGCCTTCAAGCACTTGCGCCAGACCATTGGCCACCAAATGGCTGGTCGAGCTGCGGGTGATGTTCTGTCCGCGATAGAGAATCTGCCCTTTAACCACCTCCCCACGCTCGGCACTGATCAAGTTGGAAGCAGCTTTGAGGGTTGTGCTCTTGCCCGCGCCATTGGCACCGAGCAAGACCACGACGGCACCTTCGGGCACCTTCAGCGATACGCCCCGAACGGCAAGAATCGCTTTTTCGTACAGGACTTCAATGTTGTCGATTTGCAGGATAGGTGTATCAGCCATGACGCTCTCCAGAGGTGACGAGGCCGAAGCGCATGCAGCCCTCTTCGGCCATAGACGGCTTAAGACTCCTTGCTGCAATCGCGTGGCGCAATGCCTTTTTCTTGCGCGTACTTATGCGAAGAGGCTTCGATGATCGGCCGCAACAACGCACGGTCGGCCTGCACCCAATCACTGATCAGGTTCCATTTCTGACCGTCCCATTGCTGAAAGCGCACGGCACCGCCGCCCTCATGATCCGAGCAGGACAGTTTCAACGGCTGTACCAGGCCCTCGGCACCCAGCGCCTTGAGTCGTGCTTCGTCGATGTTCAGGTGCTCGAAACCCCAGCGGACCTGTTCACCCGTCAGTGGTTTTTTGCCAAATTTCTCCTGAGCGATCCGCACCGCTTCAACGTTGAGAATGCCGTTTACCACACCGAGGTTGTAGTACACCGTGCCAAACCGTTTTGGATCTTCCAGGTTGCCCTTACCCGCATCCAGTACTGACTTCTTGATGCCTTGCAGCACAGGAAAGTCGGTGCCTGAAGGGTGAGTGGTGATGGAAATAAAGCCTTTGGCTGCAGCGCCTGCCGGGGCGGCATCCTCTTCAGAGTTACTCCAGATGTTGCCGATGATGTGGTCTGCCGGGTAACCGACCTTCTGTGCGGTTTTCAATGCGACCGGGTTCATCACCCCCCAGCCACGCAGGATCACCCAGTCAGGCTTGGCCCGACGAATGTTCAGCCACTGTGACTGCTGCTCGTTGCCTGGGTGCGGGACTTCAGCCAGGGTCAGCTCGAAGCCATATTTATCGGCCAGGGTCTGCAACACCTCATTGGTTTCCTTACCGTACGGCGAGCCATGGTAGAGGGTGACAATCTTCTTGCCCTTGAGTTTGTCCAGCCCGCCGGCTTGCTGGCCGATGTAGTTGATGATGGCTGACACTTCTGAATAGGGGTTCAGTTGCAGCGGAAATACGTAGGGGAAGACACTGCCGTCAGTGGAGTCGGTCCGGCCGTGGTTGATGGTAATCAACGGCAACTTGTCTGCGGTCGAGCGCTCCAGCGTCGCATAGGCGATCCCCACCGACAGTGGGTTGGTGGCAGCAGCAGGCGCGCCGTTAAGTCCTTTTTTCAGACGCTCGTAGCACTCAACGCCCTTCTCTACCACGTACTCGGTCTCGCACTCGCTCCAGGTCAGCTTGACCCCGTTCACGCCACCGTTGGCATTGACGTACTGCATGTAGTCGATAAACCCACCAAAAAAGCCGGTACCGCCGGCTGCGTAGGGACCAACCCGATAGCTCTGCAGGGGGAAGTACTGCTCGTTGTCGGCATGCGCAGTCAAGGCTGTAGCGGTCAGGCTCAGCGCCAAAGCGAGGCTTCTGACAAAGGTGCGTTTTAGCATCGGAATTATCCTTATCGAATCAGGGCGATCAGTGTTTAAAGGGTTGGAATGGACGAGCGTCCGGTCACGCGGGGGTTCACTCAGTAGCGCAGCGGCCAGAGCCGTGCGCGCTCGCGAAATCGTTGCCAGAGGCGCGCCAGGCCCTCGGGTTCTTTGATCAGAAAGACGATAATCAATGCGCCAAAAATCATTTTCTGAGCATTTTCCAGCTGCCCGGAATCGATCAGGCCTACCGGGAGCAAGCTGACAAGGTTGGAGAGCAGCACCGGGAACAAGACGATAAAAGCAGCACCCAGCAGGTTTCCGAGAATGCTGCCCAGTCCGCCGATAATGATGATGAACAAAATCTGGAACGACCGGTTCAGATCAAAGCCGTGGGGCTCGACCGTTCCCAGGTACGTAAACGCCCACAGCGAACCGGCGATGCCGAGGAAAAACCCGCTGATGGCAAAGGCCAGCAATTTGCTCTTGAGGATGGGAATACCGATCACTGCTGCGGCAGTGTCCATGTCCCGCACCGCCATCCAGTTGCGCCCCAGCTCACTGCGCGCCAGGTTTTTACCCAGCCAGAACATCGCGACCACGATGCCCAGAGTCAGCAGATAACGGCCGACCGGCGTACTGAAATCGATACCCAGGAGGTTCAGCGGCGGCGCAGTGATGACCCCGGACGCGTTGTTATTGGAGAGCCAATCGAACTTGGTCAGCACCCATTCCACAAAAAACTGTGCGGCCAGGGTCGACACCAGCAGGTAAAAACCTTTGATCCGCAAACTGGGCAATCCAAACACGACCGCGACCAGTGCGGCGGCTACACCGCCCAGCGCGATGCTGACCAGCAGCGGCAGACCCGATACGCGCAGTTCAAAATTGTAAGTGGCGAACGCACCGACGGCCATGAAGGCCGCTGACCCCAGCGACAATTGGCCGGCATAGCCCGTCAACAGGTTGAGACCCAGTCCGGCCAGGGACAGCACCAGAAATGGAATGAGAATGGCACTGAACCAATAGTCGTTGCCGATGAAGGGCACACCGATAAACGCAAAGGCCAATAGCAGGACCAGCCCATAACGGTCCTGCCTGAGACGAAACACACGACGGTCCGCCGCATAGGTCGTGCTGAACTGGCCGGCTTCTTTATAGAACATATGTGTTCTCCTTAAACCCGCTCGATGGCACGTTCGCCAAACAGTCCGGCTGGGCGCACCAGCAAGAACAGCAAGGCCAGCACATAGGGAAACCAGTTCTCGAGACCACCCCCGATAACGGGGCCCAGATACACTTCTGCCAACTTCTCCGACGCACCAATGATCAGGCCGCCGATGATCGCGCCGCTGATGGAGGAAAAGCCGCCGATGATCAACACCGGCAACGCTTTGAGAACGATCAGGGAGAGCGAGAACTGGACCCCCAGGCGCGCGCCCCACAGCAGTCCGGCAACCAGCCCGACAAAACCGGCCACCGACCAGACCAATGCCCAGATACGTGGCAGCTTCACCCCTACCGCCAGGGCTGCCAGCGGATCGTCAGCGACTGCACGCAGCGATAAACCGACTCGCGTTTTGTTGAACATGACCGAGAGCACCACCACCAAAAGGGCGGCGGTAGCGGAGGCGAAAAGATCGAACTGCGAGAGGAGCATGCCTTTGATTTCCAGAGGCTCGTCGCTGATGCCCAGCTCCAGGCCATGCACTTGAGAGCCCCAGAGCGACTGGGCGAAACCCTCAATGACGTAAGACAGGCCTAGCGTGGCCATGAACAGAATGATCGGCGGTCGATTGACCAAAGGCCGTAACACGATCCGCTCGACCAACAGCGCCAGCACCACCATCACCGCCAGGCAGATAACAAACGCCAGCCAAAACGGAATGCCGCGCTCGACCAGGCTGACAAACGTCAGCGCAGCAAACAGCACCATGGCTCCCTGGGCGAAATTGAATACGCCGGAGGCTTTGTAGATCAGGACGAAACCAATGGCCACCAGCGAGTACATCACCCCTGCCAGCAGCCCCCCGATCAGTACTTCGAAGAAAAATTCCATGCTCAATCACCTGTTGTTCGGTGCATACGTTGCCCTGCTCCCCTGGTCATTCGAGGGGCCGACTCTTGCCTGGATGTCAGTGTCGAGTGCCGAGATACGCGGCGATTACCTTGGGGTCACGGCGTACCACCTCAGGGGTGCCATCGCCGATCTTGCTGCCGTAGTCGAGCACCACCACATGGTCCGAGATGCCCATCACGACGCCGATATCGTGCTCAATCAGAACCACGGTGGTGCCAAACTCCCGGTTGATGTCGACGATGAAGCGACTCATTTCCTGCTTCTCTTCGGCGTTCATCCCGGCCATGGGCTCGTCCAACAGCAGGAGCGTGGGTTCAGCGGCCAATGCACGACCCAGCTCGACACGCTTTTGCAAGCCGTAAGGCAACTTGCCAACGATCGCGTCACGCCAGGCGTGTATCCGCAGAAACTCGATCACTTGCTCGGCGGCTTCACGCTGGCGGTCGTCTTCAGCCGCAGCACGCCCTAAGCGCAGTGCTTGTTCCACCCAAGTGCTGCGGCGTTTGAGATTGCGACCGCTCAGCACGTTGTCGAGAACACTCATCCCCTTGAACAGCGCAATGTTCTGAAATGTCCGGGCAATGCCTCGTTGCGCGGCGGCGTGCGGGTGCATGCGGCGGTGAACTTCACCGTTGAAACTGATTCGCCCCTCCTGTGCCTGATAAACACCATTGATGACATTGAGCAGCGAACTCTTGCCGGCACCATTGGGGCCGATCAAGGCACAGATTTCACCGGGGGCGACGGCGAAGCTGATATCGGTGATGGCTTTAACACCCTTGAACGACAGGGAAATATGTTCCAGTTCCAGCAAAGGCCGCAGTACTGCGCGAGTAGCCTGAGACATCGTCGTGCTCCTGATCAGGCCAATTGCGGGCCGTCATTAATCCATCCATCGACCCGATCTGCTGACGCACGGGGCCGGGGTTGCCATTGACCCGGGTCTGGCCAGCCCTGGATGTTGATACCCAGCAATGCAAAGAATGCTTTGGTGTTTTCCGGTAACGCGTCACCCACCAGCAGCGCGGCGTGCGTACGGCTAAAGCCGAGGACATCGCGCAACGGTCTGCGGATCAACCAATCGCCCAGCACTCTGCGGACAACACCCGGCCTGCTGGCCAGCGCCCACTCGACCAGATGCCGCTGCCAACTGCCCACTGGCGGCAACCGGGTCAAGACCAGCGCATGCAGGCGACCATAAGTTTCGCGGGTGCCCGCCACCAGGGTCGGCCCCAGTTCGCGACGGTCGTTATCCCGAGTGGCCAGGCTCTCCGGAAAATTCAAACGGAAACCTGCAATCAGCCAAGGGGCCAGTAGATAGCGTGCTTGCCCACCTGCGGCGAACGCCCTGGCGGCCAATGCTTCCTCATGAATACCCAACTGCTGAACATCAACCAGATGCCGCCCCTCATTCAACAGTTCGGCATGGCTGATCCGCTGCTGCTCAAGCGTGCCGCCCTCAGCGCGTCGATAAAATGCAAAAGCCGTGTGCTGGGAATGCCCTCGAGTCGGTAACTCCAGATTGGGCACTTGCCCCACCAGACTTGCGTAGGCGACCCACCTGCCCTGTCCATCGGCGTTGCCTGTGACCGTGCGGCCGTCGGCATAGAACACCAATTGCGGGGCCAGGTGCGCGGCGTCCACCCGCTGAAGTTCTTCCAGCCCTTCGGCAAAGATAAAGTCGGGTTGCAGTTGCTCCAGCAACGCTGTTTGATCGGATGCGGCATCCAGTGGGTCGAGCAGCGCGGCCACTCCACCGAGCCACTGAGCAGCCAACGTCGCCAGCAAGGCTTCGGGCCGTGGCCGGCTTAGCAGTGTCAGCGTTGCACCCGAGGTAAAACCGCGCAGGTGCAAAGCCGTGGCAAGACTGAGCACCTGTGTGGCGACCTGAGACCAACTGCGCACTTGCCACACACCCAAATGTTTATGGCGCAAAGCGATACCTGCCGGTTGTTGCCCTGCTTGCAACAACAGCCACTCTGGAAGCGTGGTGGGAACCGTCTCCCTATTTTCCATGAACTCAGACATTGCCTTTCCCCGCCCACGTGCCGACTCAGCACCCTCCACAGCGATAGAGCAGCAACCGTGCCAAAGACAAATATCAATGAAAAACAATGAGTTATAAGTATTTAGAAATATCCAGCTGTGCTTCTCACTGCACAAGCTGTTGCGAGACTGTTTGCAGCCGAACAGTTGCGTGTCCCGCCGAATACGGACACCTCACCCAGACGGTCGCGTCAGATACCAGAAATTGATACCTTTCCAGTGCCTCCAGCCATTTCGGGCTGGACCTTATATTTTCGATAAGGCGCCTCATCCCATGAGCAATCATCACAAAGCAGTTTTCCTCGACCATACGTCTCTGGACCTGGGTGATCTTGACCTCAGCGAGCTGCGTGAACACTTCGGCGATTTGCAGTTGCACACCACCAGCACACCGCAACAGGTGATCGAACGCCTGCAAGGCGCGCAGGTAGCGATTACCAACAAAATCATGATCGATGCCGGCACGTTCGCCGCGTGTCCCGATTTGAAGCTGGTGCTGATTTCCGCCACGGGCACCAACAATGTCGACCTGATTGCAGCCCGTAAACATGGAGTTGTAGTCAGCAACTGCCAGGGATATGGAACTGCCTCCGTGGCGCAGCACACACTGATGCTGCTGCTCGCGCTGGCGACCCGCCTGCCGGACTATCAAAACGCGGTGCAGCATGGGGGCTGGCAGCACGCAAAACAGTTCTGCCTGCTGGATTTCCCTATCGTCGAGCTGGAAGGCAAAACCCTCGGCATGCTGGGTTATGGCGAACTAGGCGGCGCAGTCGCGAAGCTGGCCGAAGCCTTTGGCATGCGTGTACTGTTGGGGCAGATACCCGGCCGCCCCGAACGCGATGACCGTGTGCCGTTGCAGGAGCTGCTGCCGCAAGTCGACGCATTGACCCTGCACTGCCCGCTCAACGAACACACCCGTAACATGATCGGCGCCTATGAACTCGGCCTGCTCAAACCCCACGCATTCGTGATCAACACCGCACGCGGTGGCCTGATTGACGAACAAGCGCTCGCCGACGCCTTGCGCAATGGCCATCTGGGTGGTGCAGCGACGGATGTACTGACCGTCGAACCGCCGGTGAACGGCAATCCGCTGTTGGCTGGCGACATTCCGCGCTTGATCGTCACCCCGCACAACGCCTGGGGAAGTCGTGAAGCCCGGCAACGGATCGTCGGCCAACTCAGCGAAAACGCTCAGGCATTTTTCGCCGGCACACCTCGACGGGTCGTGAGCTGACAAGCTCTGTTAGACTTCGCCACTTTTCAGGAGCCAAAGATGGACCCGCGCAGTGAAGTGTTACTCCGTCAGGCCGAATTGTTTCAGGGCTCCGTGCTCCTGGCCGGGCTGCCTGCAGACGATCTGCTCGGGAAATTGCCGAATGCCCATGGCTGGTGCTGGCATGCTGGCGATCAAGCGGTGCTGGACGCGCGTTTCGAAGGCCGCTGCCACTTTGGGGTCAATGTGCCAGAGCAGGCGTTTGAAACCGCTGTGCTGTTTGTGCCCAAAGCCCGCGACCTGACTGATTATGTATTGAACGCCCTCGCATCGCGCCTGGCTGGACGCGAGCTGTACCTGGTCGGCGAAAAACGCAGCGGCATCGAAGCAGCGGCCAAACAATTGAGCCCCTTCGGCAAACCCCGCAAAGTCGACAGCGCCCGGCACTGCCAGCTTTGGCTGGTGACTGTCGAGAACGCACCGCAAGCGGTGACCCTGGAAAGCATGGCCCAACGCTATAAAGTCGATCTGGAAGACGGCCCGCTCACAGTGGTCAGTCTGCCCGGCGTCTTCAGCCATGGTCGACTGGATCGCGGTTCGGCACTGCTCCTGCAGCATCTGGATAAACTGCCCAGTGGCGAGGTGCTCGACTTCGGGTGTGGCGCCGGGGTGTTGGGGGCTGCGGTCAAGCGTCGCTACCCGCATAACAATGTCACGCTACTGGATGTCGATGCCTTTGCCACCGCCAGCAGCCGCCTGACTCTGGCCGCCAATGGCCTGGAGGGTGAAGTGTTGACCGGTGACGGCATCGACGCTGCGCCCATGGGTTTGAGCACTATTTTGAGTAATCCTCCGTTCCACGTCGGGGTGCATACCGACTACCTGGCAACCGAGAACTTGCTGCGAAAAGCACGCCAGCATCTAAAAAATGGAGGCGAACTCCGCTTGGTCGCCAATGCCTTCCTTCGCTATCAACCTCTGATCGAAGAGCATCTGGGCGTGTGTGCGGTGAAGGCACAAGGGCAAGGCTTTCGTGTCTATCGCGCCAAACGCGAAAAAAAATAAGCACTTGCCGAACGCTGTCGGTGTAGGCAGAATCCGCTCCGTCCTAGGGGAGTAGTCTCCCACGAGCGCCATGCTCGTCCGGCACGTATCAACATACTTGGTCAACAGACCATGGTGCGTGCGACCCAGATCCGCTCAGTCGGATCGGTGGTTTGACAAGACCTATGACACGAACACCTTACCCGGGGCGGGAAGGCTGTACGTGTCATAGCCGTGTCGACCCGCCCCTTAGGAAAAACCTGATGCTGGAATCCCTGCTCGTCCCCACCGCTGTTGTCGCCTTGGCCGAAATCGGTGACAAGACCCAACTCCTCGCCCTGATTCTCGCTGCGCGCTTTCGCAAGCCTTGGCCGATCATCGCCGGCATCATCGTCGCCACCCTGGCCAACCACGCCGCAGCAGGCGCCGTCGGGGCCTGGTTCGGGAGTTTCTTCTCGAACGCCACCCTGCACTGGATTCTGGCCGCCAGCTTCACCGCCACCGCGCTGTGGACCCTGGTACCCGACAAAATGGATGAAGACGAAGGCAGCACAGCGCGCAAGTTCGGGCCGTTCGTGACCACGCTGATCACGTTTTTCATCGCTGAAATCGGCGACAAGACCCAAATCGCCACCGTGATGCTCGCCGCCCAGTATTCCTACCTGTGGCTGGTGATTCTCGGCACCACACTGGGCATGCTGATCGCCAACGTCCCAGTGGTACTGGCAGGCAACTTCGCGGCTGAAAAGCTCCCCCTCACGTTGATCCGTCGCTTGGCAGCCTGCGCGTTTTTTGTCCTGGCCATCGTTGCGGTGTACAAGGCAATGCAGGTGAGTGGCTGGGTTTAAACGACATCTTCAAGATCAGAGGGGCAGGATCGTCACTGACGATCCTATCCACTCAGGGTTTTTTAGCCTGTTGATAAAGTGGCATTACCTTCGGGATGGCGCTTTGCAGTGATGCGATGCGGCTTTCCGAGGCGGGGTGAGTGCTCATGAATTCCGGCGGTGAACCTCCGGTGTTCTGGGTCATTTTCTGCCACAGGCTGATGGCGGCATTGGGGTTATAACCAGCGCGCGCCGCCAGCTCCAGCCCAATCAAATCCGCTTCATTTTCATTGCTGCGGCTATTAGGCAAGGTCAGGCTGTAATTCACCACCGTATCGGCCAATGCAAGACTGTCCTGACTCAATCCCAATAACGCGCCCGCGCCCTGCTTGGCCATCTCAATACCATAGGCCTTGGACATCGCTTCACGCCCATGCTCGCGCAAGGCGTGAGCAATTTCATGCCCCATGACCGCAGCGATTTCATCGTCAGTCAGCTGCAGCTTGTCGATCAACCCGGTGTAGAAAATGATTTTGCCACCGGGCCCGCAGTTGGCATTGAGCTCATCGCTTTTGATCAGATTGATTTCCCACTGCCACTGCGCCGAATCAGGGCGAAAAATCGGCGCCTGGGCAATCAGCCGATCAGCAATCGCTTTCACCCGTTTTGCGTCGGCACTGGTTTTATCCAGCACACCTTTGGTGCTGGCCTCGCCTACCGTCTGTTGATAAGACTGCGCATACATCTGATTGACCTCTTGGGTCGACAGCATGCTGAACATGTACTGCTTGCGCTCGACTCCCACCGCACCGCCGCTGGTGGTATTGACGGACTGGCAACCGCTGAGCAACAAGCTCGCGCTCAAGGCACACAGAGCAAATGACTGACGCATGGTGGATCTCCCTGGAAACATGGCCGGTATCCTAGGCAATGTCCCGCCGCGAAGCTAGATACAAGCCAGTTGCCACACTTGTAGATAGCGTCCGCAGATGATCGCAGGCTTGCCTGCGAAGCGTCTTCAGTTCAAAGCGGTGTCAGGCATTCCGGCGCGTTCAGTTTTGGATCGTTCACCAGGTTAGCCAGTGCTCGTTCACGCAGCGCCGTCTGGGGGCTGGCGAGCAATGCTTGCAGGGTAGACGTTGGTGTATCCGCAGCCAGCCAGGCTTCCTGCCCGGCCGCATCAAGGATCAGCGGGCGCCGCTGACTGGCTGCCGCCTGTGTGACGACGGCGACACTCAGGTACGTGTGGCCTTCTACCGGGTAAGCCTCCCAAATCGCAGCAAAAAACAGCGCAGAGCCCTCCCCCGGCGTCAGCCAGAACGGCCGCTTGCGCGTGGTGCCACGCCATTCGTAGAAACCATTGGCCGGCAACAGACAGCGGCGCAGCCGGAAAGCTTCGCGAAACATCGGTTGTTCGCCCAGGGTTTCGGCGCGGGCGTGAGCAGGCGTTCGGGAAAGGTCGGTCAACCATGGCGGTGTCAGCCCCCAACGTGCACGTGCCAGTTCGCGCTGAGTGTCCCCGCCGCGCAGCATCAGCACCGAGTCGCCCGGCGAGATGTTCCATTGCGCCTTTTGGTCAGCAGGAAAACCAGGCAAGGCCGCAAATGCGGGCGTCCAGCGAAACAGGGCATAACGTCCACACATAAGGGCAACACACTCTCTTTTTTGAAAAACCCTTTTTCAGACGCAGGCTTTAAAAGCCGGCGGTTGAAAGCAGGGCCAAACGCACGTCAACACTCCAGTACGTCAGGAAAATTGTCAGGTTCATCACCCGACAGCGGCAGTGCCGCATTGTACTCGGCGATCAACAGCCGTGCCTGTTCGGCCTGATCATTGTCCACCGACAGCCCTAACAGACCAAAAACCGGGAGCTCGCCCACGCCGCCAAGCAAGTCACGCCCCGTCAAATGCGCTTCGACGCCTTCACTGGCAAGCATGCCTTGCAGCAATTCGCCTTCCATCAAGTTTTCCGGCTCGTAGACTCTTTGCATCATTCATTCTCGCTGCGCACGTCCAGGGTCCATTCTTCGCCGTCCGTCTGCAAATCGAACACAATCGGTCGGCAACACACCGGGCAATCCTCGATATAGGACTGATCACCGCCAGATAAATCCAGCACGGCCTCAACCGACTCTCCACAGTAAGGGCAGTCATAACGCTCTATTTCCTGCATCGAAGTCTCCGGGGTGAGTTATGCGTATAATCGCCGTCTATTTGAAGCATGGCTTGTGGTCTGATCGCATTTTTCAGACCGGCCTGCCTTTACCCTAGCCGTTTCCAACAAGAGAGCATGATGGGCGAATTCGATGCCATCCGACCTTACAACGACGCCGAAGTCCCAGCCGTCATTGCACGCCTGCTCAGTGATAAGGCACTTCTTAAAACACTCACCCACTTTCGCTTCCCTCGCATGGCGGGCGCATTTGGCTGGATGCTGAAGCCTCTCATTGCGCATCGGCTACGTCGCGAGTTCGCCGAGGTCCATTCGGTGGCCTCGCTGCAGGACAAAGTCGAGGTTTACGTCGATCACACCATCGAGCGGGCTACCGACGGTGTGACCTACACAGGTGTCGAGCAGTTCAAGTCCGGCAGCGCCTATCTGTTCCTGGCCAACCACCGCGACATCGCAATGGACCCGGCCTTCGTCAACTATGCGGTGTATCACGCGGGCCTGCCAACGCCGCGCATCGCCATCGGTGACAACCTGCTGCAGAAGCCCTTCGTCAGCGACCTGATGCGCCTGAACAAGTGCTTCATCGTGCACCGTTCCATCACCGGGCGCAGGGAAAAGATGGCGGCGTACCTGCAACTGTCGGCCTATATCAATCATTCGATCCGCGATGACTGCCAATCGATCTGGATCGCCCAGGCTGAAGGTCGCGCCAAGGATGGCGACGATCGCACCGAATCGGCCATCCTCAAGATGTTCCACATGAGCCGCAAGGACGAGCCGTTCACCGAGGTGATCAAGTCGTTGAACCTGACGCCGGTGTCGATCAGCTACGAATATGACCCATGCGATCACGCCAAGGCCCGCGAGCTGTATATCCGCGCCACTACCGGCAGCTACACCAAAGCGCCGGGCGAGGATGATGTCAGCATCGCGCTGGGCATCACGGGCTATAAAGGCCGGGTGCATGTGAACTTCGCCACACCGATCAGCGGGGTATTCGAAGACACCAAGCAGTTGGCGATTGAAATGGACAAGCAGATCCTCGGCGGTTATCGCCTGTTTCCGGCACATTACCTAGCGTACGCGCAATGGGCGGATGCCGATCCGACGCTGGATGTACCCAGTGCCGCCAAGGTGTTTTCCGCTGACGAACTGGCCCGCGCCAAGGAAGAGTGGCAACGCCGTCTGGAGAGCTGCCCTGTCGAACACCGTCCGTATCTGGTGTTGCAATACGCAATGCCTGTGCGCAATCAGTATCGGGTCAAGGCCGGACGGGCGCTTTAAACTCCCGAATCATAAAAATGGCGCCTCTTCGGGCGCCATTTTTTTTGCCATTTTTCCAGGATACAGGGACGGATGACGATCCATCTGCCCGCTCATTTTGCCCCGGTCACCTAACCGTAACCTTAACCCGCCACTGTGTTGCACCTCGACACCTAAAGAGACCTTGTCATGCTGCATGCACAGAATCAGGATCGGCTATATCTGATTACCCAGAGCGACGAACAGGAAGCGCTGATCGATGCGCTGTCATTCAATGTGCAAGACCGTCACTGGCTGGTTTACTGCGCGCTGGGGGGCCATCAGCACCATGACCTGCCTGATCTGGATCAGCGGACGGGCTTGAGCTTTCTGGATTTCTATCACGAAGCCGCATGACCGGTTACAGAAGATGGGTGTCCGCCAGTCAGACCAAAAAAAACCGATTTCTCATTAAAGAAATCGGTTTTTTTGTGCACGGCGTGAATGCGGCGAACAGACCGTATTACTCGCCCAGCACCCTGCCGATGGTTTGATCCTGAAACAGCCGTGTCAGCGCATCGCTGAGCACATCACCGACAAGCTTGGTATTGGTTTCCTGGTTCGGCGCCATGCCGAAACGCTGGTCCAGCGAAGCGGCATACCGACCACTGTAGCTACGGCCGTTGTTTTGCACGTCAGCACGGAACGTCGAGCTGATGGTCGCTTCGGTCACGTACAGACCTTCTTTGGGCGATTGGTACTTCAGATCCACCAAAGTCACCGTCAACTGCGGTGCGTTGCCGCCGTTGGACGTCGGGGTAAAGCCCAGCAAACGTACAGCGGCTTCGGTCTGAGCTTGCAGTTTAGGCAGCAAGTCAGAACCCTGGACGCTGATGGCGCTGGTTTCCGGGTAAAGACCACCACGGGTTCCCAAGGTTGGCGATGGGCGACCATCGACGACGCGAACCACGACCGGCTGACCATGACCCACCGCAGCGAGTTGGCTGGTGAGTTTGGGTTGCGGGCTAAGTTGTTGCGGGCTGTGGGCACAGCCGACCAGGGTCAAACTGCCAACAGCAAGCAAACCGAACAACAGGCGATGCAACATGCTCATCTCTCCAGGGGCCAGACACAATAGATAGCCGCAGTATAGCGGCGCCAACGGCCCGCTCACTAGTCGAAAATAGGACCCGGGATGACAGGGTACAGTTCCTTGTGACATACCTTCGCCACGAAAGTGTTACCGAGATGTCACGTCCTTTGGGCAATCTTTCCCGGCTCACTCGACAGGAGCCTCGCCAGCCTGCGTATCAGCCCGCACGCTGCACACTCCGGTAACCGCCATCTCCTTGCGAACCGACTGACGCGCTAATAAAAGTCAGTTAATAAGATCAATTCCGCACGTTTCATCGCTATAATCTTCCCCCGATTATAAGGACGTCTCCTGATCGGGCCTCGCAGCATCGCTAATACCCTGTATTAGCTCCCCCGCACCGCCCACAGAGAGCCGCCCACACAGGTCGTTTGCAAGCGCAGTGCTTGCTGGTCCGGTGTCGAATAGCTCGAATCGCTTCGAACCTTTCTCGCCGTCCAGCCTCTCACCCTTGCCTGCATCCGATCTGCCGGAACTGCCATTGCGTCAGTTCTTTTTTGAGGTTCACGTCTCCAAAAGAGCGTGAAAAAAACGGGTTTTCACTACTTCACAAGAGTGTGGCGAGCAAATGAATAGTTTTGCGTTTGTAGATGCACCATTAATGTCTGACCCAGCCCCCTTGAACAGGACTGACTGCTGCGCAGCCTCCATGACTGGAGTCTGAAGCCTGTCCGCTACGGATTTGGTTGCACAACCGGACGCCTTGACGATAGTCGAATTGCTAACCGAGCCTGAAAATGAGTTCATACGAATTCAAAGCCCGATTGGCGGTGTCCGCTGAAGATGCAAAAAATTGCGAAGAATCGGACATGGCGATCCTGGCCATGAGTTACCAGGGGCATTTTCGGATACACGCCCCGCAAACACTTGGCAGCTGACCTCAGGATCGTATGCCGTCAATTTGGTTCTGCAGATTTTGGAGACGCGTTAATGGCGCATAACGAAGCAGTCGATGTGGTATTGGTTGGGGCAGGCATCATGAGTGCCACCCTTGCAGTACTGCTTAAAGAGCTCGACCCCAGCCTTACGCTGGAAGTCGTTGAGCTGATGGATTCTGGTGCCGCGGAGAGTTCAAACCCGTGGAACAACGCCGGTACCGGCCACGCAGGGCTATGTGAGCTGAACTACACGCCGCAAGCGGCCGATGGCTCCGTCGACATCAAGAAAGCGGTGCACATCAACACCCAGTTCGAGGTATCGAAGGAATTCTGGTCCTACTTGGCCAAGAAAGGCACATTCGGCTCCTCGAAGTCCTTTATCACCCCGGTTCCGCATCTGAGCTACGTCCAGGGTGAAGCAGGCGTCGCGTTCCTGAAGCACCGCTTTGAAGCCATGCACAAGCATCATGCTTTCACTGCCATGGAATACACCGAAGACAAGGCCAAACTGGCCGAGTGGATGCCTTTGATGATGCCGGGGCGCCCTGCTGACGAGCGGATCGCCGCCACCCGCGTGATGCAAGGCACCGACGTCAACTTCGGCGCCTTGACCAATCAGTTGCTCAAGCACCTGTCCAGCACCCCGGACGCCCAGGTTAAATACTGCAAGCGCGTTACCGGTCTGAGCCGCAAGGGTCAGGGCTGGAGCGTAAGCATCAAGGACGTCAACACCGGCAATACCCGCGAAGTCGATGCCAAATTCGTGTTCCTTGGCGCAGGTGGCGCGGCGCTGCCGTTGCTGCAGATGTCAGGCATCGAAGAAAGCAAAGGTTTCGGTGGTTTCCCGGTCAGTGGTCAATGGCTGCGTTGCGACAACCCGGAAGTGGTCAAGCGCCACCAGGCCAAGGTCTACAGCCAGGCCGCCGTGGGTTCACCGCCGATGTCGGTGCCGCACCTCGACACCCGTGTCGTCGATGGCAAGACCTCTCTGCTGTTCGGGCCATACGCCGGCTTCACCACCAAGTTCCTCAAGCACGGCTCGTTCCTTGACCTGCCACTGTCGGTTCGCGCCGCCAACATCGGTCCGATGCTGGCCGTGGCGCGCGACAACATGGACCTGACCAAATACCTGGTCAGCGAAGTGATGCAGTCGATGGAGCAACGTCTTGCAGCGCTGCGTCGCTTCTACCCTGAAGCCAAGGCTGAAGACTGGCGCCTGGAAGTAGCTGGTCAGCGCGTGCAGATCATCAAGAAAGACCCGAAAAAAGGCGGCGTCCTGCAATTTGGTACCGAACTGGTTTCGGCCAAAGACGGTTCTCTGGCTGCCCTGCTCGGCGCCTCCCCAGGTGCCTCGGTAACTGTGTCGATCATGCTCGATTTGATCGAACGCTGCTTCGCGGACAAGGCTCGCAACGAATGGGCCGCCAAGCTCAACGAAATTTTCCCGGCTCGGGAAAAGGCTCTGGAAACCGACGCGCAGCTGTATCAGCGCATCAACGCCCAGACCAATGAAAGCCTGGAGTTGGTAGAGAAGAGCAGCGAGACCAAAAGCTTCGCTTAAGGTAACGCGCTGTCTCCACCGCCCATAAAAAAACGCCCTTCGGGGCGTTTTTTTATGGCCTGACGTGTCCGTCTCAGCCGCGAGCTTTTTCGATCAACTCGATGTATTCATCGGCATGACGCTGGTCTGCAATAAGCGCGATGAAATCCTTGCCGTGCTCATCTTTGCCATCGAGGTCGTAACCGGCTTCGAGGAAGAACACCAGGAAACGTTCGAATTCATTGATCCGCAGGCCTCGGTACGCCTTGATCAGCTTGTGCAGCGACGGTGAAGTTGCATCGACCGGTTCGAAGTCGAGGAACAATTTGATCTGCGCATCGCCGATCTCATCACCAATCAACTGCTTCTTATCTTTACGCATTGCTGACTCCAACTGACTTGCGGATATTTCACGGGCAGGCAGTTTACCTCTCGCCCACCGTAACGCTCAACGCGCGCGTACGGCCATGGTGTGCAGATCGGCCCATACATGCCCATTGGCGTAGCTCAAAAACTGGCAATACACCTTCTCGTTGCGCAACAGATCGAGCACTGCCCGGTACTCAGCCATTGGGTAATACAGAGTCAAGGTACGGGTATGGTCATCGAAGGCAGGCTTCTTCAGGCTTTTACTTTCACCGTCGAAGTGAATCAGCACCTCGGACACGGTGGCGCCTTTGTTCATTGGCTTGCCCTTCAAACGCAGTAACACTGGAAAGGTCACCGGTATCGGCTGCTGATTGGACTGGCGCTGACTGCCAATTACCACCGAGTATTCAGTGATTTGCAGCAATTGTTGCTGTTCCGGATTACCCTCGCGCACCGCCAGATCATCAGGCGGCAAATAGTACGCGTGCATGGGTGTGGAGATGCCAGGGCTCTGGCTCGGCGCGGCAGCCAGCGGCAGGCTGAGCGAAAGCATCAAGGCTGCTGCACTACGGATTACTAAGGTCATGTTGACTCCCCAAAAAGCTGGAGAGCACTCTAGCATGAGGCTCGGTGATACGGATCAAGGCGCACTGCCCGTACCGAGCCCATACTTGAATGGGGTCTGACTGAAACCATTAGTGGCTGTACGAATAAATATAATGAATCAACCGAGCGGACCGATGCGCTCACTGCTGGAGTTGCCATGTCTTTCTCATTGCCGCCCGTTTTTTCTGCCTGGCGCCAAACCTGGCGTGCCGGATACTCATGGATAGCCTTGCGCGGCGACCTCAGCGCCGGCCTGACGGTAGGGGTTATCGCCATTCCTCTGGCGATGGCCTTGGCCATTGCCGTGGGCGTCGCCCCCCAATATGGGCTGTATACCGTGCTGGTGGCCGCCCCGTTGATCGCCTTGACGGGCGGCTCGCGGTTCAACGTCAGCGGACCGACCGCAGCCTTCGTGGTGATTTTGCTGCCCATCACCCAGCAGTACGGACTCGGCGGCCTGTTGCTGTGCACAATGCTTGCCGGACTGATCCTGATCACGCTTGGCCTGATCCGCGCAGGTCGGCTGATTCAATACATCCCCTACCCAGTCACCCTAGGTTTTACCGCCGGGATCGGGATTGTGATCGCAACCTTGCAGCTCAAAGACTTACTCGGTCTGACCCTCAGCAGCCAGCCGCAGCACTATGTCGAGCAAGTAGGCGTGCTACTCCAGTCGCTGCCCAGCGCTCACTTAGGCGATGCGGTGGTAGGCGCGGTGTGCCTGGCAGTCCTGATCGTCTGGCCACGCTGGGTGCCGAAAGTCCCGGGGCACCTGGTTGCACTGGCGGTAGGCGCGCTGCTGGGATTGCTCATGGAGGCAGCGGGCTGGTCAGTCGCAACCCTTGGTGAACGCTTCAGCTATAGCGTCGATGGCATCAGTCATGCCGGCATTCCGCCGTTCCTGCCGACCTTCACCTGGCCGTGGAACCTGCCCGCCGCCGATGGGCAATCGCTGACCCTGTCCTATGATTTGATCCGCCAACTGATGGCCCCGGCGTTTGCCATCGCGATGCTTGGCGCGATGGAGTCACTGCTATGCGCGGTGGTCGCCGATGGTATGACAGGCAGTAAACACGACCCCAATGCCGAGCTGATCGGCCAAGGCCTGGGCAATCTGGTTGGCCCGTTGTTCGGCGGGATCACCGCCACGGCGGCCATCGCCCGCAGTGCGGCCAGCATCCGCGCCGGTGCGTTTTCACCCATAGCGGCGATCATTCACAGCGCCGTGGTGCTGGTCGCGATTGTCCTGTTGGCGCCGCTGTTCAGCTACCTGCCCATGGCGGCAATGGCCGCGTTGCTGGTGATGGTGGCCTGGAACATGGCCGAAGCCCGTCACGTCATCCATACCCTGCGCATAGCGCCACGTAGCGATGTATGGGTACTGCTGACCTGCTTGAGCCTGACGGTGCTGTTCGACATGGTGCTGGCGGTCGGGGTCGGGCTGCTCATGGCGGCTGGGCTGTTTATCAAGCGCATGAGCGATCTGACCGACACTGCGGAACTGCCGCGCAGCTACCACCAAGCGTTGCACGACATGCCCGACCAGGTGCAGAGCTACGCGATTCGCGGGCCGTTGTTCTTCGGCGCGGCGGAAAAAGCCCTCAGCGTGCTGCGTAAGTTCAGCTCGGGGGTCAAGGTCGTGGTAGTGGAAATGAGCGCGGTGCCCATGCTCGATATGACTGCACTGGCAGCGCTGGACAGCGTGTTGGTTGAATACCGCAGTGCAGGGGTCGGCCTGATCCTGGTCGGGACCACGCCGAGGGTGCGCTTGAAATTACGCCGGGCCGGCGTGCATCGGCTTGAAGGGCAACTGGCTTACGTGCGCGACCTGCAACAAGCGCGAGTAAAAGCGTTGCGCTGGCTGGGTCAGGATGACGTGCGATAGATCATGTGTGTGTGTGTGTATCAGACACGCTGCCGCTACTCGAACTGCGCACGCATCCAGGCGTGATACTCGGCCACCCCCGCCTCGCCTTCGCGCGGAGCCCACTGTGCAAGCTCGGCTTCGCTGACCGGACGATAGGGACCGGCTTTGCATTCAAACATCAGGGTGTCCGGCGCCAGCACGACCAAACCGTGAAAAACGCCCGGAGGCAAATCCACACCCACGCAATCGCCGCCCGCCTGCATCAGCCGTTTGCTCAGCAATTGGCCGTCCTCATCGAACACCAACAGGCCCAGCGCACCCTTGAGCACCAACAAACATTCAGCCTTGTCGGCACTCAGATGGCGATGTGGCGGAATGTAAGTACCTGGCTGCATCCCCACCGCCATGCGGTGACACGGCTCTTCCATCTGATGGAAATTGTGGTGCTGCCGGCCACGCGGACTCGCCGCCGCTTTCTCGGCGAGATCGGCAAACAGCGACTGGTCGAGAAAACGCGGAGCGCTCATCATTACATTCCTTTAACCGCATAGATGCCAGCCGCGTTACGCCAGTAACCTTTGTAATCCATGCCGTAACCGAAGATGTAGCGGTCGATGCACGGCAGACCGACGAAATCGGCTTTCAGGTCAGCGCGCGCCTTGCGGTCGTGATCCTTGTCGATCAACACGGCGGTATGCACAGCGCGCGCACCGGCGTGCTTGCAGAAATCCACGATCGCGCCGAGGGTATGACCTTCGTCGAGGATGTCATCAATGATCAACACATCGCGGTCCATGAACGAGACTTCCGGCTTGGCTTTCCAGAAAAGGTCGCCGCCGGTGGTTTCGTTGCGATAGCGGGTGGCATGCAGGTAAGACGCTTCCAGCGGGAAGTTCAGATGGGTCAACAGCTTGCCAGAAAAAATCAGGCCGCCGTTCATCACGCAGAACACCACGGGATTGCTGTCGGCCAGCTGGGCATTGATCTGCGCACCGACACGAGCGATGGCGACTTCGACTTCAGCTTCTGTGTAAAGGCAGTCAGCCTCGCGCATGATTTGACGGATATGCTCGAGATCAGCAGACATAGCGCTCTCCAAGGGGTGCGGTGGAATAAAAGCGGGCAAAGGTACGCATCCGTTTCGGTCAGAGCAAGCACTTCTGGACTAACGTTCCGGATGTCTTAGGACAGTCACCGTTGAATAGATTAATCTAGGCCGTTTTTTTTGCCCCACGCCGGAGCCTTTCCTTATGCCTATCCGTGAGATCCGCCATCCGCTGATCCGCCACAAACTCGGCCTTATGCGCCGGGCTGACATTAGCACGAAGAACTTCCGCGAGCTTGCTCAGGAAGTCGGTGCGCTACTCACCTACGAGGCGACCAAAGACCTGCCGCTGGAAAACTACGAAATCCAGGGGTGGGCCGGCACTGTGCAGGTCGAGAAAATCGCTGGCAAAAAAATCACGGTGGTACCGATCCTGCGCGCCGGCATCGGCATGCTCGACGGGGTACTCAGCCTGATTCCGGGCGCCAAGGTCAGCGCCGTGGGCCTGGCCCGCAACGAAGAGACTCTGCAAGCGCATACCTATCTGGAAAAGCTGGTCCCGGAAATCAACGAGCGTCTGGCGATGATCATCGACCCGATGCTGGCCACCGGCAGCTCCATGATCGCCGCCATCGACCTGCTGAAAAAAGCGGGCTGCAAGGAAATCCGCGCCATGGTCCTGGTTGCCGCACCAGAGGGCATCGCTGCCGTGGATAAAGCGCACCCTGACGTGATGATCTACACCGCGTCCATCGATCAATGCCTGAACGAACACGGCTACATCATTCCGGGCCTGGGCGATGCCGGCGACAAGATATTCGGTACCAAGCAGAAGGACGCCTGATGAAGCCGGATGAGTTCAACGATCCGCTCTGGCGTACGGTTCTGTCGGGGGCACAAATGCTGTTTGTGGCCTTCGGTGCATTGGTCTTGATGCCACTGATCACCGGGCTCGATCCTAACGTGGCATTGTTCACCGCCGGGCTTGGCACACTGCTGTTCCAGATCGTCACCCGACGTCAGGTGCCCGTATTCCTGGCATCGAGCTTCGCCTTTATCACCCCGATCATTCTCGCCAAGGGTCAGTTCGGCCTGGCGGCGACCATGGGCGGCGTGATGGCGGCGGGCTTCGTTTACACCTTCCTGGGCCTGGCAGTGAAGGTCAAAGGCACCGGTTTTATCGACCGCCTGTTGCCGCCGGTGGTGATCGGTCCGGTGATCATCTCGATTGGTCTGGCCATGGCGCCGATTGCCGCGAACATGGCCATGGGCAAAGGCGGTGACGGCGCGGAACTGATCCCTTATCGCACCGCGATGTTGATCTCGATGCCAGCCCTGCTGACCACCGTGATCGTCGCGGTGTTCGGCAAAGGGATTTTCCGTCTGGTGCCGATTATTTCCGGGGTCCTGGTCGGCTTTGCTCTGGCGTTCTACTTCGGTGTGGTCGATACCGCGAAAATTGCCGCAGCCCCTTGGTTGGCACTTCCCCATTTCACCGCACCGGAATTCAACTGGCAGGCGATTCTGTTCATCGTTCCGGTCGCACTGGCACCGGCCATCGAGCATATCGGCGGAGTGATTGCGGTCGGCAGCGTGACCGGGCGCGACTACCTGAAAACGCCAGGCCTGCATCGCACCCTGCTCGGTGATGGTATTGCGACCACGGCGGCCGGCCTGTTTGGCGGACCTCCGAACACCACCTACGCCGAAGTCACGGGCGCGGTGATGCTGACCAAGAACTACAACCCGAAGATCATGACTTGGGCGGCGATATTCGCCATCAGCCTGGCCTTCATCGGCAAGTTCGGTGCGTTGCTACAAAGCATCCCGATTCCGGTGATGGGCGGGATTCTCTGCCTGCTGTTCGGCTCAATCGCGGCGGTGGGGATGAACACCCTGATCCGGCACAAAGTCGACCTGGCCGAAGCGCGAAATCTGGTGATTGTCTCGGTGACGCTGGTGTTTGGTATCGGCGGGGTATTGATTGGTACAGGCTCTGGCCCCGACGACTTCGGCCTCAAGGGCATTGCCCTGTGTGCCGTGGTCGCGATTGCGCTGAACCTGTTGCTGCCAGGCAATGACAGCTGGAAGCACAAGAAGAAGCTGGAGGAGATGCTTTAGTTTTTCGCTTCGTTCCCACAAGGGCTGTGCCAGGCACAGCCCTTGTTCCTGCACACGGGATCGAGCCTGAAGTTTTCACATCCTCCGCAAAAATCTTGCCCCTCACACCCCCATCAAAGCATCAATGGCGCCCGCTCACACAGCGTATTCAGCGCCGAGGCCCAGTCAGGATCATCATTGAGGCAAGGGATCAGGACCAAGTCGTCACCACCGGCTTCGCGAAATTGCTCGCGACCACGGTCACCGATTTCTTCCAGCGTCTCAATGCAGTCAGCGACAAACGCCGGGCACATCACCAGAATCTTCTTGACCCCCTGCTGAGCCAAGGCTTCAAGTCGTGCCTCGGTATACGGTTCGATCCACTTGGCCCGGCCCAGCCGTGACTGAAACGACACCGACCATTTGCCTTCGGGCAAGCCCAAACGCTCAGCGAACAGTGCAGCCGTGCGCAGGCACTGAGCGCGATAGCATGTGGCAAGCACTTCTGCAGACGCCGTCTGGCAGCAATCAGAGCCCTTGAAACAATGATTGCCCGTCGGATCAAGCTTGTGCAGATGCCGCTCTGGCAGGCCGTGGAAGCTCAACAAAAGATGGTCATGTTCCTGCTGCAAATGCGGCCGGACATGTTCCGCCAGCGCCTCAATATATTCGGGTTGGTCGTAAAAAGGTTGCAGCACCGAAAACTGTAGCTTCAGGTGTTTCGCCCGCACGACCCGCTTTGCCTCTTCGATCACCGTGGTCACGGTGCTGTCGGCAAACTGCGGATACAGCGGCGCCAGCGTCACCTTATGAATACCCTGGGCCGCCAGGCGCGTGAGCGTCGTCTCGATTGACGGCTCGCCATACCGCATCGCCAGCTCGACCGTGCCTTGGGTCCACTCCTTGACCATGGCTTTTTGCAAACGCTGGCTCAGCACCACCAGCGGCGAACCTTCATCCCACCAGATCGAGGCGTAGGCATGCGCCGACTGCTCGGGGCGCTTGACCAGGATCAGTGACACCAGCAAGCGCCGAATAGGCCAAGCCAGGTCAATAACATAGGGGTCCATCAAAAATTGATTCAGGTAGCTGCGGACATCCGCCACCTTGGTCGACGCCGGTGAACCCAGATTGACCAGCAACAGCGCGTGATCGGTCATGCAACATCCTATTTCAGTGGCGACCCAGCAAATTATCCAGGGCCGCGTGCAGATCAGTGAATTGGAAAGTGAAACCTGCCGCTTGCAATCGCAAGGGGTGCACGCGCTGACCACCCAGCAACATCTCGGACATTTCGCCCATCAGCACGCGTAACACAGGGGCCGGCAATGGCATGAACGCTGGGCGGTGCAGCACGCCAGCCAGCGTCTTGGCGAATTCGCGATTACGTACCGGGTGCGGCGCGCAGGCATTATAAGGACCTCGTGCGTCAGGCTGATTCAACAGAAAGTCAATTAGCGCAACTTGATCGCGCAAATGAATCCACGACATCCATTGCCGACCATTACCGATGGGCCCGCCCAGACCGAGTTTGAACGGCAGCAACAGGCGCTGCAAAAAACCACCGGGATTGGCCAACACCAACCCCGTGCGCACAATCACCACACGGATGCCCAGCTCTTCCGCACGTTGCGCGGTCTCTTCCCAGCTTTCGCACAACTGGCTGGCAAAATCCCGGATGACTGGCTGCGCGTCTTCGTCCAGCTCACGCTCGCCACCATCGCCATACCAGCCCACCGCCGAGCCAGAAATCAACACCTGCGGTTTTTGTTCGCGCCTCTCCAGCCAGGCGAGCAGTTGTTCTGTGAGGCCGATGCGACTGCTCAACAGCAGTAACTTGCGCTTGCGGGTCCAGGGCCTGTCGGCAATCGGCTCGCCTGCCAGATTGATCACCGCATCAACCGGTTCGGCACCCACCTCGTCAAGACGCGCAATGCCGCGGACCGAATCGCCGCAGAGTTTACCGACCTCTTCAGGCCTTCGACTCCAGACAGTGAGCTGATGACCTTGAGCCCGCCAGTGCTTGCAGAGTTGACGTCCTATCAAACCAGTACCGCCGGTCAGCAATATGTGCATGACATCTCCCTCGCGTGGCGTTCGTCGCAAATCGTTAGTCTATTAATGACACCCCGGCGCTTTTACTCGGCGCCGTTGACCTAACAATAGGCTACCCCTGAAAGCGGTGAGGCTGCATGACCCGTTCGGGTAGTTGAAAAAACCCATCAGGGCGCCAGACTCAAGCTGTCGAGCCGTACGATCAGCCCAAGGCAGCAAGTTATACCAAAAAACAATATTGTACAGGTTTTAACTACGGCGTAGTCTGTACAGACAAGGTAAACGAGGCCCCTATGACTGTACCCATCGCAATCATCGGCACCGGCATCGCCGGACTCTCTGCCGCCCAAGCCCTGCACGCCGCCGGGCATCCGGTTCATCTTTTCGATAAAAGCCACGGCAGTGGCGGCCGAATGTCGAGCAAGCGCAGCGATGCGGGGTCTCTGGACTTGGGCGCGCAGTATTTCACTGCTCGCGACCGCCGCTTCCTCGACGCGGTTCAGCAATGGCAAACCAAAGGCCATGTCGCTGAATGGAAGCCATTGCTCTACAACTACCACGCAGGCAAGCTCAGCCCGTCGCCGGATGAACAAGTGCGCTGGGTCGGCACCCCGCGCATGAGTGCGATTACCCGAGCCATGCGCGGCGATATGCCGGTCACCTTCTCTTGCCGGATCACTGAAGTCTTTCGCGGCGAAGAACACTGGAATCTGCAGGACGCCGACGGCATTACCTACGGCCCCTTCAGCCATGTGGTCATCGCCACGCCCGCACCGCAAGCGACAACCTTGCTGGCGGCCGCGCCGAAACTTGCTGGCGTCGCGGCCGGTGTGCAAATGGAGCCGACCTGGGCCGTGGCACTGGCGTTCGCCCCCCCCTGCAAACCCCGATGGAGGGCTGTTTCGTGCAGGACAGCGCGCTTGACTGGCTGGCCCGCAACCGCAGTAAACCGGGACGTGACAGCGCACTCGACACCTGGGTGTTACATGCCACCAGCGCCTGGAGCAAGCAGCACCTAGACATGCCGAAGGAAGCCGTGATCGAACAATTACACGGAGCCTTCGCTGAGCTGGTCGACTGCGCCATGCCCGCCCCCGCGTTCACCCTGGCACACCGCTGGTTGTACGCACGCCCGGCAACGGCCCACGAATGGGGCGCATTGTCCGACTCGGATCTGGGTTTGTATGTGTGTGGCGACTGGTGCCTGTCGGGCCGCGTCGAAGGTGCATGGCTCAGCGGTCAAGAAGCCGCGCGCCGGCTGATCGAGCATCTGGAATGAACCGTCTCAATCCGCGTAAATTGCTGCTGTCCAAGTGGACAGCAGCCCATCCTCAACACCGTGAAAAGCATTTTCTGGTCACCGAACTGTTCTGCGACGAAGAAGGCAACGTGCTGGATATCGAATTGCAAGCCGTGCTCACCCAGCGCAGTGAGCGCTTTCCCTGGCAAACCCTGCAAAACACTGAAGCCTGGTGCCTCGGCTGGAAGTAGCTCCGCGCCAAACACCTCTCCTCACCCTCGCCTGACCTCGTCACGGAAGCCCTCTTCCTGCCAATTCGTGACAACTCCTGTACAAATAATTTGACTTGTACAACCACGAACCTATGATGGACTTAAGTTGTACAGAAAACAGTATCTGTACAAGTCCAGCTCAGAGGTTCGTTATGACCAGCACCCCCGCCATCCACAAACCGAAGCTCGGTGTCAGCGCCTGCCTGATGGGCGTCGAAGTGCGTTTTAACGGCGGCCACAAAGAATCGCACCTATGCACCCGAAGCCTGACTGAGTATTTCGACTTCGTACCGGCCTGCCCGGAAGTGGCCATCGGCATGGGCATTCCCCGCGAAGCCATTCGCCTGATCGGTGACCCCGCTAATCCGCAGGCGGTCGGCAGCGTGCACAGCGAATTGAACGTGACCCAGGCGCTGGCAGATTACGGCACGCACATGGCGACCGAAATGGACGACATCTGCGGCTACATTTTTATGCAAAAGTCCCCCTCATGCGGCCTGGAGCGGGTCAAGGTCTACCAGGACAACGGCGTACCGGCAACAGACGGTGGTCGCGGGATTTATGCCCAGGCTTTTTGCGCTCGGCACCCGAATCTGCCGGTGGAAGAAGACGGTCGCCTCAATGACCCAGTGCTGCGAGAAAACTTCATCACCCGCGTATTTGCCTACGCCGACTGGCAAGCCTTGCTGCGTAACGGGCTGACCCGTCGCGGGCTGACCGAATTCCACTCACGCTACAAATACCAACTGATGGCCAACCACCCGGCGCAGTACAGAGTGCTTGGGAAGATGCTCGGTTCCATGGCCAAAGCCGATCCGAATGAAGTCGGCCCGCGCTACTTCAGCGAGTTGATGAGCGCGCTGAAAAAATGCGCCACCCGTGGCACCCACACCAATGTCCTGCAGCACCTCAACGGTTATTTCAAAAAAACCATGAGCGCTGGGGACAGCCAGGAAATGCAGCGCCTGATTGCTCAATATCGCCGAGGCGTCGTGCCGTTGGTGGTGCCCTTGACCTTGCTCAAGCACCACTTGCGCCAAAACCCCGACCCGTACGTGGCCCAGCAGATTTACCTGCAACCGCACCCGGAAAATCTCAGCCTGCGAAATGCGATCTAACCCATGAACGATTCTAGCTGCGAGGCACTCGACAATGCCCCGGAATCCGGGCCCGATGCCTACGCATTGGCGCTGAAACAAGGCTGGTTGCCGATCCGTGAAGTCGCCCGACAAACCGGGGTCAACGCCGTCACCCTGCGCGCATGGGAACGGCGCTACGGACTGGTAGTGCCACAGCGCACGCCTAAAGGTCATCGCCTGTATTCGGCCGAACATGTGCAACGCATCCTGAAGATTTTGACATGGCTCAACCGTGGCGTATCGGTCAGCCAGGTCAAACACCTGCTCGACACTCATCAGCCGGTCGCGAACAACCCTGAAAACGACTGGGACACTTTGCGCCAGGCGTTGATGCACGCGATCAGCCAACTGGACGAGCGCAAGGTCGACGAAACCGTCAACCAGGCCATGGCGCTGTACCCGCCTCGCACCCTTTGCGAGCAGCTTTTGCTGCCGTTGCTGGCAGAGCTGGAACAGTGCTGGCAGGGACAGTTCGGCGCGCAACTGGAGCGAGTATTTTTCTACTCGTGGCTGCGCAGCAAGTTGGGAGCACGGATCTACTACAACAACCGCCAACTCAAGGGCGCCCCTCTGTTACTGGTCAATCAGTCCGACCTGCCACTGGAACCGCACCTGTGGCTGACTGCCTGGCTGATCAGCAGCGCAGATTGCCCGGTACAGGTCTTCGATTGGCCGCTGCCGAACGGCGAATTGGCGCTCGCGGTGGAATACCTGCAGGCCCGCGCCCTGCTGCTGTATTCCAGCAAGGCGCTGAACCTCAGTCAATTGCCCAAGCTGCTGGGCAACATCGCCTGCCCCAAATTACTGGCCGGGCCAACGGTGTGCATCCATTTTGCCGAGCTGTCCGTATCGACCACTGAGATCGACGGATTGACGCTTGCCGAAGATCCACTGTCAGCTCAAACCGCACTGCACCAACTCGGGCTTATCTAAGGAACGACCATGCAACTGATTTGGCTGCGCAGCGACCTGCGCCTGCACGACAACACTGCCTTGACCGCCGCCATGGAGCGCGGCCCGACGGTAGCGGTGTACCTGATCAGCCCAGGGCAGTGGCAGGCCCATGACGATGCCGCCTGCAAGGTCGACTTCTGGTTGCGTAACCTGGTTGAACTGGGACAGGCGCTGAGTGCGTTGAATGTGCCGCTGTTGATCCGTTACGCCGACACGTGGGACCAGGCGCCCAAGGTGCTGCTCGATCTGTGCAAGGAGCACACCATCGCGGGCCTGCATCTCAACGACGAATACGGTATCAATGAGACGAATCGGGATCGCTCCGTCGCCGAAGCCCTGGAGCAGGCCGGAATAAATGTCTATCGCTACCTCGATCAGTTGCTCTTCAAACCCGGCAGCGTCCTGACCAAAGCCGGTAATTTTTTCCAGGTCTTCAGTCAGTTCCGCAGAGTCTGCTATTCGCGTCTGCACGAAGCCATGCCGCGCCTAGTCCACGCGCCTGAAGCGCAACACAGGCTGAATATCCACAGTGATCCCGTGCCGCATCATGTCGAGGGTTTCGCCCCACCGACGGAGGCGTTGCGCGCGCTTTGGCCCGCAGGAGAAGACGAGGCGCGTCGACGTCTCGAAGCCTTCACCGACGAACATATCGGTTACTACCAGAGCGAACGGGACTTTCCGGCAAAACCCGGCACCAGCCAGCTGTCTGCGTATCTGGTGGCTGGGGTGATATCGCCGCGTCAATGCCTGCACGCCGCGCTGATGAGCAACCACGGCGAATTCGAGACCGGCAACGTCGGCTGCGTCACCTGGATCAACGAACTGCTCTGGCGTGAATTCTACAAACATACCTTGGTCGGCTCCCCACGGGTTTCCCGACACCGCACCTTCCGCCCGGAAACCGAAGCGGTGCCGTGGCGCGACGCGCCTGAAGAATTGGCGGCGTGGCAAGAAGCCCGCACCGGCCTGCCCATTATTGATGCCGCCATGCGCCAACTGCTGGAAACAGGCTGGATGCACAACCGGCTACGGATGGTCGTCGCCATGTTCCTGACCAAAAACCTGCTGATCGATTGGCGCCTGGGTGAGCGGTTTTTCATGCAGCACTTGATTGACGGCGACCTGGCGGCAAACAACGGAGGCTGGCAATGGAGTTCGTCCACAGGGACCGACTCGGCGCCCTATTTCCGGATTTTCAACCCACTCAGCCAGTCGGAGAGATTCGACGGTGAAGGTCATTTCATCAAACGCTGGCTGCCCGTGCTGGGGAATCTGAACAAAAAAGATATCCACAACCCGGCGGCCATGGGCGGTCTGTTCGGCGTGGGCGACTACCCGAAACCCATGGTTGATTTGAGAGCAAGCCGCGAGCGTGCACTGGCTGCCTTTAAAGGCCTGCCGCATCGACAGCCTGCAGGTGGCTGCTATGAGTGACTTTCTGCGCCAGTTCGCCCAACGCTTTGCCGAACTGGATAAGCACAACCTGGATCGGCTCGGCGAGCTGTACAGCGACGACGTGGTGTTTACCGACCCCTTGCATGAAATTCATGGCCTCAAGGATGTGCACCGTTATTTCGGCGAGCTGTACGCCAACGTCAGTCAGTTGCGCTTCGATTTTTATGCGTTCGATCAACTACGCGAAGGCAAAGGCTACCTGCGCTGGACCCTGAGTTTTTGTCACCCTCGATTAAATGCCGGTCAACTGATTCGGGTTGAGGGCTGCTCACACTTGCTATGGCACGACAAGGTTTACCAGCACCGCGACTTCTTCGACGCTGGCGCCCTGCTCTATGAGCACGTGCCTGTCATGGGACGAGCCATCGCCTGGCTAAAAAGGAGATTGGTATGACGCATCCCGACGCACGACGCATCTGGCTGACCGGCGCCAGCAGTGGCATCGGCCTGGCGCTGGCCGAAGAACTGCTCAAGTCCGGCCACCGACTGGCCCTGACTGCGCGCACGCTGGGGCCGCTCGAAGCTCTGGATGAACGTTACCCGCGCCAGGTTCTGCTGGCGCCCGGCGACATCACCGACAGCGAACAGGTCAAGGTCATTGGCGAACGCATTGGCCAGATATGGGGTTCTGTGGACACCGTGATCCTGAATGCCGGCACCTGTGAATATGTCGACTGCAAACAGTTCGACGCGGCGCTGGTCGAGCGCGTAGTGCGGACCAATTTGCTGGCGAGCAGTTACTGCGTCCAGGAAGCGCTGCCACTGCTGCGCCAAGGTAGAAAACCGCACCTCGTCGCCGTCTCCAGTTCAGTGACCTACCTACCGCTGTCCTGCGCGGAAGCCTACGGCGCTTCTAAGGCAGGCCTGCGTTATCTGTTCGAAGCCTTGCGCATTGACCTGGCTCACGAAGGGATCGACGTCACCCTCATCAGCCCGGGTTTTGTCGATACACCACTGACCGCCCAAAACGATTTCCCCATGCCCATGCGCTGGCCCGTGGACAAGGCCGCCCGGCACATTGCCGAACGCCTTCAACGCCCGCGCCGCCCCTTGGAGATAGCCTTCCCCGCCGCATTCATTTTCACCCTGCGCCTATTGGCGCTACTGCCCACACGCCTGCAACTCGCGCTGGGCAAATGCATGGTTCGCTCATCGAACGCGGAGAGGAACACCCCATGAAAGTCGCGATCATTGGCAGTGGCATCGCGGGGCTGACTACCGCGTATTTGCTCAATCGCAACCACGAGATCAGCGTGTTTGAAGCCGCTGACTGGATTGGCGGTCATACCCATACCGTGGACGTGACCGTCAACGGCCAACAGCACGCCATTGATACCGGCTTCATCGTGTTCAACGACTGGACCTACCCGAACTTCATTCGCTTGCTGTCCACGCTGGGCGTGACCTTCAAGGCCACGGAGATGAGCTTTTCGGTGTGCGACCCTATTTCGGGCATTGAGTACAACGGTAATACCCTCAACAGCTTGTTTGCTCAGCGCAGCAACCTCTGTTCGCCCTCGTTCTGGGGGATGTTGCGCGACATCCTGCGCTTCAACCGCGAAGCGCTGAGCGATCTGCACAGCCAACGTATTGCAGCCGACACAACCCTCGGCGCCTACTTGAAAACCGGGGGTTACGGACAACGGTTCACTGAGCATTACATCGTGCCTATGGGGGCCGCGATCTGGTCGATGTCATTGGCCGACATGCTTTCGTTTCCTCTGCAATTTTTTGTGCGGTTCTTCAAGAATCACGGCCTGCTCTCGGTCAATCATCGGCCGCAGTGGTGTGTGGTCGAAGGGGGATCAAGCCGTTACATCGAACCCATGACAGCCTCGTTTCGCGAAAAGATTCGCCTCAACTGCCCTGTGATCCGAGTCGAGCGCGACGACATCGGCGTGCGGGTTCACAGCGCTGCGGGCAGCGAGCGTTTTGACAAGGTGGTATTTGCCTGTCACAGCGATCAAGCCTTGCACCTGTTGGCGCAACCGACACAGGCCGAACAAGACATCCTTGGCGCCCTGCCCTACGCCGATAATGATGTGGTGCTGCACACCGATATCCAGCTGTTGCCCAAGCGTCCCTTGGCCTGGGCCAGTTGGAACTACCGCCTGGGCGGTGCTGGCCAGCACCTCGCGGCAGTGACATACGACATGAACATCCTGCAAGGGATCGACAGCGACACCCGGTTTTGCGTGAGCCTGAACCAGACGGCCGCCATCGACCCGAGCAAGATCCTCGCTCGCTACCGCTACGCGCATCCGCAATACAGCCTGACTGCCGTTGCGGCGCAAGCGCGCTGGGAAGAACTGCATGGTGACAAACATACCTACTATTGCGGCGCTTACTGGGCCAACGGCTTTCATGAGGATGGCGTGGTCAGTGGCCTGCGAGTAGCCCAGGCTTTCGGTGAATCGCTGTGAACAGCGCCCTGTACAGCGGCTGGGTCGCCCATCGGCGGTTTTCGCCCAAGCCTCATGACTTCCGCTATCGGATCGGCCTGCTGTATCTGGACCTGGACGAACAGGACGCAGTGCTTGGCCTGTCACCTCTGGCCGGCAGCAGCCGTTTTGCGCCGTTTTCGTTTCGCCAAAGCGACTACCTGCACACGTACACCGGGCGCGGCGTGCCCCTGATCGATGCGGTGCGTGAGCTGGTCGGCGCCGCTCTGGGCCACACCCCCCAAGGTTCGGTTTGCCTGCTGACCCAAGCCCGTAGTTGGGGCCTGGCCTTCAACCCGGTGAGCTTCTTCTATTGCCATGAGAGCGACGGCCGACTGGCCGCGATCCTCTGCGAAGTCAGTAATACGCCGTGGCGCGAGCGCTATCACTACATCCTGCCGGCCAACGGAGCAGGCCATCAGCATTTCGCGGTGGCCAAGGCCTTCCACGTTTCGCCGTTTCTACCACCCGACCTGGAGTACCGCATGAGCTTCAGCCCTCCGGCCGAAAAGCTCGGCATTCACATGGCCGACTGGCAGGGCGAACTCAAGGTGTTCGACGCCACGCTCAACCTGCAACGCCAGGCCCTGAGCCGCGCCAGCCTGCATCGTCATTTGCTCGAGTTTCCGTGGATGACCGCCAAAACCTGCCTGGCTATCTACTGGCAAGCGTTGCGCCTGTTGATCAAACGGATGCCGATTTTCTCTCATCGGGCCGCCGACGGCGCCTACCGCATTGCCGCCGTGCAACCCAAGGAACCTCGCCATGAAAAGCAGTAGCGTATCGGCCAGCTTGAGCACCAACAGCCTCACAGCGAATATTCTGCGGCGCGGCGTATTGCGCCAGCTTGCCCGCTTGCAGCGCGGGCAACTGGTGGTCATAGAGGGCGACGAGCGTCAGGTATTCGGCGCGGCCGGTTCCGTACAGCAAGCGCAGGTCCATATTCTCGACCCCGCCGTCTGGGGCATGATCGCCAGCAACGGCTCGATCGGCGCGGGCGAAGCGTTTATCCATGGTTACTGGAGCACTCCCGACCTGACAATGGTGATCAGGGTTTTCGTCAGCAACCTGGAAGTGCTCGACGCCATGGAGGGGGGGCTGGCCAAACTGGGAAGACCTTTCATTCAGGCCTTGCATTGGCTCAATCGCAATACGCGCAAGGGCTCGCAGAAAAACATCGAGGCCCACTATGACCTCGGCAACGAACTGTTCGAACAGTTTCTCGACCCGACCATGATGTATTCCGCGGCACAGTTCCTCAGTCCAGATGACACTCTGGAACAGGCACAGCTGAACAAACTGGAGCGTATCTGCCAGAAACTTGACCTCAAACCCACCGATCATTTACTGGAAATCGGCACGGGCTGGGGCAGCATGGCTATTTATGCGGCGCAATATTACGGCTGTAAAGTCACCACCACTACCCTGTCAAAAGAGCAATTCGCTTACACCGAGAAGCGCATCGCCAAGATGGGTTTAAAAGACCAGGTGACACTGTTACTGAAGGACTATCGCGACCTGACCGGCCAATACGACAAACTGGTGTCCATCGAAATGATCGAAGCGGTAGGCCACCGGTTTTTGCCAACCTATTTCAAACAGTGCGCACAGCTGCTGAACAAAAACGGGCTGATGCTGCTGCAAGCGATCACCATCCGCGAGCAGCGTTACGAGCAAGCCAAAAATAGCGTCGATTTTATCCAGCGCTACATTTTCCCCGGCGGCGCTTTACCGTCGGTGCAGCGGATGCTGGAGATCGTCGGCCGTGACACCGACATGAACATCCTGCACATGGAGGATTTCGGCCTGCACTACGCGAGAACCCTGCGCCTGTGGCACGACAATTTTCGTCACGCCCACGGCTACTTGACTGAACTGGGCTATGACGATTACTTCCTGCGGTTGTGGGAGTTTTACTTGTGCTACTGCGAAGGTGGCTTCCTTGAACGGACCATCGGCACCGCGCAATTACTGCTGGCCAAACCCGACGCGCTGCCGCAACCGTTACTCGGGCGTTTCGATGCGTAGACAGCTGGCCAACGCGCTGCTGTTTCAGATCGGTTGGTTCGTCTGCGTACTGGGCGGTAACAGCCCGTGGTTACTGATCGCGGCGGGCGTGCTGTGCGTGCATCTGCTGTGGATAAGTTCATGGCAGGCGGAGGGCAAACTGCTGATCAGCGTGACGCTGGTCGGCACCTTGCTCGACAGTGCCTTGCAGACGCTAGGTGTATTCGATTTTGACAGTGGCGGGCCGTTGATCCCGCTGTGGTTGATCCTGTTATGGGCCGTATTGGCGACCACGCTCAATCACTGCCTGGCCTGGACCGCCAAGCCCTGGTGGCGCGCCAGCCTGCTCGGCGCCATCGGCGGACCGCTGTCGTATTACGCAGGTTCGCAGATGGCGGGGGTCCATTTGCCATTGGGAGTATGGCCAAGCCTATTGTTGCTGGGGCTGATCTGGGCCGTTTTGTTTCCGTTGCTGCAAGGTCTGGCATATTTTCTGCACCCGACATACCGCCTTTACGAATAAATTCGTGTCCCTCCCAGACGTGCCGAAGGCGGTGTTCTGTCAGGGGACTCACACGAGGGCTGCGCACTGGCATACACTGCGCGCCTATGACAACCATCAACATTCCATTGACCCAAATCGACGCAGAACCGGCCGTCACGTGTTCAACCTGTGCAGCCTGTTGCTGCCAGCTGGAAGTGATGCTGATCACTGATACCGGCGTGCCTGAACGTTACATCGATACCGACGATTGGGGTGGCGAGGTCATGTTGCGTCTGGATGACGGCTGGTGCGCGGCGCTGGATCGCAACACCATGATGTGCAGCATCTACGAAAAACGCCCACTGATTTGCCGCGAGTTCGAAACAGGCGAAGCGGATTGCCTGCACGAACGCCGTGGGATCGCCACGGCGTATCTGTGAAACGGCATTACGCTATTAGAAAGGCATCGTGTAGTGCAGGGCGTAACTTTCTACACCCGAGTTGACGTCATTGAGCCCGGCGTTGGAATAGTGCGTCGCACGGACCCCGACCTCATGCCCTCCGGCAAAGCGCAGACCAAACCCAAGCCGGTCTTCGAACAAAAACGACGTGCCCAATTGTTGATTTTCTACCCGAGTGCCGGAAAAAACCGCGACGCCAATACCTGCTTCCACGTACGGCTTGACGTTTTGACCCGAGAACTCATAAACCAATACCGGCGAGAACGACAGGCTGTTGTTACTGGCGCCATGGCGGCCGGCCCAGTAGGTGTAACCCCCACCCCAATAACCCGTCAGGCGACCCACGTCACTCTGTAACCAGCTTTTATCCCAGTCAAACTGTAAGCCCAAGCGATAGGTCATTGTCGATTCGCCAGTCTGACCGACCGATAACTCGACGCCCGCAGCTTCAGCGCTAACACTTTGCCCCATTAGTGCGGCCGCAATCGCAGCCAAACAAAACAGTCGCTTCATCAGAAACATCCTATTTTCGAATGCAGTTGTAGGAACTCTTTACTTATCCAGCGACGTTTTATGAACATTCGCCGTTACACGTTAGCTCAGCTCAAAGCTGGGCTCTTCGCGTTTTTTTTACGGGGGGAAGAATCGCACATAGCCAGATGTTTTCCATAGCAGCGGTAGGATTTTTCTGAAATCTTCCGGATCCGCACTGGTCCAGAACTGCGTTTCTTGAGCCGGCCCCGTCGCCAGCAACTCACGCTGGGTCAATAACCGTTGAAGTTGCCGAGCGACTGCACCGCCTGTGTCGATCAGGCTGATCGACTCCGGGACCATTTGGCGCAGCAGTGGCTTCAGGAAAGGATAGTGCGTGCAGCCGAGAATAATAGTGTCGCAGCCAGCAGCCAGTAACGGCTCAACATAGCTGCGCAACAAGTTGCTGATAGTCGGGCTGACCAGATCGCCGGTTTCGATCAGCTCGACCAGACCGGGACACGGCTGGGTAATGACCCGCACATCGAGTGCAAACCGGTCGAGCAAGGCCGCGAACTTGGCGCTCTGCAAGGTACCCGTGGTTGCCAGCACGCCCACAACGCCACTGCGGGTGGCCGCCGCTGCCGGTTTGACGGCGGGCTCCATGCCGACGATAGGCCAGTCAGGATACCGTTCGCGTAAATCCGCAACGCCTGCCACCGTGGCCGTGTTGCAAGCCAGCACCAGTGCTTTGGCGCCCTGCTTTTGGAAAAAATCGGCAATCACCGCACAGCGTTGGCGTATGAACTCGGGGGTTTTCTCGCCATAAGGAACGTTGCCGCAATCGGCCACGTACAGCAGGGACTCGTTGGGTAGCAGGCTGCGAATTTCACCCAGCACCGATAAACCGCCAACTCCGGAATCAAAGACCCCAATCGGCGCTTCATGGGTGTTAGTCATGGGCAAGACCGCACACACTGCAGGCTGGATCGCGCTTGACCCTCAACTCGCGAAAGCGACTGGTCAACGCATCGATCAATAGCAAACGCCCCACTAACGGCTCGCCAAACCCGGCCAACAGCTTCAGCGCTTCGAGTGCTTGCAGGCTGCCAACCAGCCCCACCAAAGGCCCGAGGACGCCAGCTTCACTGCACGTCAGTTCAGCTTCGCTGCCATGCCCGTACAGGCAGTGATAACACGGGCTGTCATCGCGCCGTGGGTCGAACACCGACAATTGCCCTTCCAGGCGAATCGCTGCACCGCTGACCAGCGGTTTACGCGCCGCGACACACGCCGCATTTACCGCTTCGCGGGTGGCAAAGTTGTCAGAGCAATCGAGTACCACGTCAACATCGGCTACCGCAGCAGCCAGGCTGTCGGCATCCAGCGCGCGGCGATGGGCGATCAGTTTCACCTCGGGGTTGATCGCGGTCAGGCGCTCAATGGCCGAATCCACCTTGCTCTGCCCGACGCTGTGGCTGTCATGAATGATCTGCCGTTGCAGATTGGTCAGGTCCACGGTATCGAAGTCGGCCAGATGCAACTCGCCGACACCGGCAGCGGCCAGATACAGAGCCACTGGAGAACCCAGGCCGCCGAGGCCGACGATCAACGCCCGGCTGTGTTTGAGGCGCAACTGGCCGTCGATATCCACGTGCTGCAACAAAATCTGTCGACTGTAGCGCAACAGTTCCTGATCGGTCAGCACGGGAGGCGCCCAAGAGTAATACGCTCGTGGCCGCCCAAATCCTTGCGGCTGTGCACGCGTTCAAAGCCGTGGCCTGCCATCAGGTCGCGCACAGCAGCGGCTTGATCGTAACCGTGTTCAAGCAACAGCCAACCGCCAACATCAAGGTAGTCAGGCGCTTGGGTAATGATGACGCGCAGGTCGTCCAGCCCGTCGACGCCCGCCACCAGGGCACTGCTCGGTTCAAAACGTACGTCTCCTGCCACCAGATGCGGATCAGCGCTGGCAATATAAGGAGGATTGCTGATGATCATGTCGAAACGCTGACCTTCAAGTGCGCTGAACCAATGGCTGTTCAGCACCGTGACATTGTTCAGGTGCAGGCGCTGACGATTGCGCTCGGCCAATGCAACGGCTTCAAGGATGCGATCTACCGCCGTTACCCTCCAGGCTGGACGTTCACTGGCCAGCGCCAGGGCAATGGCGCCGGTGCCAGTGCCCAGATCAAGCACGGTGACAGGCGCCAGAGCAGGCGTTATCGCGTGCAGTTCGAGCGCCACTTCGACTAACAACTCGGTGTCGGGACGCGGGATCAGTGTGTGTGGTGCAACTTCCAGGTCCAGCTTCCAGAACCCTTGCTGGCCCAGAATATAGGCCACCGGCTCGCCCGCACGACGGCGTTGCAGATAGGACGCAAACACCTGCGCCGCTTCGCTGCTGACAATCCGCTCGGGCCAGGTGTGCAGGTAGCTGCGGGGCTTGCCTAGAGCGGCAGCCAACAACAACTCCACGTCCAGGCGCGCGGTCGGCGAATCCGGAAGCTCGGCGGCTCTCAACACGCTGGCGATAATAGTCATTTACTCACCCAATGCCGCAAGTTGATCAGCCTGGTACTCGGCCAGCAACGGTTCTATCACTGCATCGACTCCACCGGCCATAACGTCATCGAGGGAATACAACGTCAAGTTGACCCGATGGTCCGTCACACGACCCTGAGGAAAGTTGTAGGTACGAATTCGTTCGGATCGGTCACCCGACCCCACCAGCAATTTACGCTCGCTGGCGATGGCATTGGCCGCCGCGCTGGTTTGCTGATCGTTAAGTTTCGCCGACAGCCAGGACATTGCCCGAGCCCGGTTCTTGTGTTGAGAACGTTCCTCCTGGCACTCGACAACGATGCCGGTCGGAAGGTGAGTGATGCGCACGGCCGAGTCGGTCTTGTTCACGTGCTGACCACCCGCGCCGGAGGACTTGTACGTGTCCACGCGCAAATCAGACGAGTTGATCTCGATGACTTGTTGCTCATCGGGCTCAGGCAATACCGCAACAGTGCAGGCAGACGTATGAATACGCCCCTGGGACTCGGTTTCAGGGACGCGCTGCACACGATGGGCGCCGGACTCGAATTTTAATTTTCCGTAAACGTGATCGCCTTCGACGCGCGCGATGATTTCTTTGTAGCCGCCGTGCTCGCCTACGTTTTCCGACAGAATTTCCACGCGCCAGCCGCGACGTTCGGCGTAGCGTGAGTACATGCGAAACAGGTCACCAGAAAAAATCGCCGCCTCGTCGCCACCGGTGCCAGCACGAATTTCGAGGAACACATTACGCCCGTCGTTCGGGTCTTTGGGCAGGAGCATGCGCTGTAGCTGACCTTCCAGATCGGCCAATTGCTCTTTGGCTTCACGGACTTCCTCGACGGCCAATTCACGCATGTCCGGGTCACTGTCCTTGAGCAGCGCCTGTGCACCTTCCAGATCGCCCAGTACTTTGAGCAACTGGTTGTAGGTCACGACAATAGGCTCTACTTCGGCGTACTCCCGGGAATAGGCGCGAAACCTGTTTTGTTCGGAAATGACTTCGGCATCACCAAGCAGCGCGGTCAGTTCCTCAAAACGATCGTTAAGGATGTCCAGCTTATTGAGCAGTGAAGCTTTCATTGCGGGGGTTTATCCGTCGAGCCCTCACCGAGGGCAAAAAGTTCTTGGGCCATGGCCAACGCATCGAGGCGACCTTCGGCAGACAGCTTTTTCAATTGCACGCTTGGAGCATGCATCAATTTGTTGGTCAGCCCTCGCGCCAATTGCACCAGCACGTCTTCGGCGCTGCTGCCGTTGGCCAACATGCGTTGGGCTTTGAGCAATTCATCGTCACGCAGACGCTCGCTTTGTTGACGATAGGCCTTAAGTACATCCACTGCCGCCAGCTCTCGCAGGCGCAACATGAACTCATCGGCGCCCAGACTCACCAGCTCTTCAGCCGCTTGCGCAGCGCCCTGGCGACTCTTGAGGTTCTCGGCGACCACTTCGTGCAGGTCGTCGACGCTGTAGAGGTAAACGTCGTCCAGCTCGCCGACTTCCGGTTCGATATCGCGAGGCACCGCGATATCGACCATGAAAATCGGTTTGTGCTTGCGCAGCTTCAAGGCGCTTTCCACCGCGCCCTTGCCCAGGATCGGCAACTGACTGGCGGTGGAACTGATCACAATGTCGCTTTTGACCAGCTCA